>CAYQFU010000157.1:0-13849 GCA_964416775.1 uncultured Ktedonobacterales bacterium | reverse complement strand
TGTCGGAGACGGCGCGCATGGCCTTGCCCAGGCGGGTATAGCGGAGGAGGACGTGAATCGCCAGCATCGTGACGACGGCCAGGCCGAGAATGCCCAGTTGGAGCGGGGTAAACAGGAACGGACCCACGTGCAGCGGCGTCCCGGTCGCGACGGTATACTCTTGGAATTGCTCGCCGAAGATCGCCAGGATGACATTTTGCAGGATGAGTGAAACGCCTACGGTCACGACGAGCATAACCATCCGCGGACTGTTGCGATTGGTAAACGGACGCAGGATGAGGATGTTGATGAGCCATGCCAGCAGGCTCGTCAACAGAATGGCGGCAGCCAGTCCAATCCAGATACTCAGCCCGAAATGGTGGTTGACGACGAGGGCCATGTACACGCCAAAGGTCAGCATATCGCCATAGGCGAGGTTGAGATAGTTCGTGACGCCGAATTGTAAGGTGATGCCAACGGCTGCAATTGCCAAAACCGATGCGGTGATAAGGCCGAAGCCCAGTGACAGGAAGAGTGTTTGGAACAACGCCAGGCCTCCTCTTCATTGAGCAGTGCCGCACTGGATGGCATCGGCGATGAGCGATGTGAAGCGATGTGAAACGATGTGAAACGAGCGATGCGTCGTCCCCGAAACGTATTTCTGTCGACACTAATCCCAGAACAAGCACACTTGTGCCGCTCGACCTCGTCTGATAATGCCCATCTTCGCGCCATTTCTTCGCTTCGACGGCCCATCATGCCCGGCATACCTGGCTAGGAGGAACGACGATGGTGCTGTGTCGCAACCCGGAAGGCATCCTGAAGTGTCGACACTCGGCTCTAGTACGGAATGTAGCACGGGCTTCTGAGGGTTGTCAAGAGGTTTTTGAGTAATGTGTCGACACTCTTTGGACCCTGTGCTAAAATCAGGCGAAAGTTCGCTCGTATCTAAGACAAGTGTCGCCAGAAGCGCGGAAACCCTGATACGGTCACAACAGAAGAGGAGCGCGGCACCGTGCCAAATGGCTTGAGAAAGCTGCTGCCCACATCCGAGCACCTGCTCACTCAGGGAAGGAGGAGACAATGGTATGGAGACTCATAGCCATGACCTTATCACGCGGGTGCTAGGTCGCTCGGTTGATCCGGAATCACTGGTTGGTTCGATTGCGGAGTGGATTGCTGGCGCTATCATTGAAGATCGTCTGCATCCGGGCGATGACCTTAACTCGGTTGACTTGGCAAAACAATTCGAGACGAGTCGAACGCCCGTCCGTGAAGCGCTCTTGATTCTTGAGAAGGAGGGGCTGGTGACTATGCTGCCGCGCCGCCGCCCCTACGTGGCACACATCAGCCTGAATGAGGTACGTGAAATCTATCAAGTCCGGGCACAGCTCCTGATGCTCGCCGCAGAGTTGATTGTGAACACCGCCTCGGACGAGGCGATTGCTTCGCTCAAAGCCGCTTTGTCGCCGATCCGCGAAATGGTGGCGGCTGAGGACGTCGATGGGGTGTTCTGGGCCAGTGTGGCCTTTCGCAATCAGGAAGCCGACCTCTGTGGCAACAGCCAGGTAAAGCGCATTCTGGATTCACTCGGATTACGAACGCTTCAGTTACGCCATCTGAGTATCCGGCTTGGCATTCATGCAGAGCAAAGGCTCAGTATCAGGGAGCTCTTAGTCGAAGCTTACACGGCCCGTGACGCGCCTCTGGCAGTGGCGTTGACACGCTCTATGGTCCTCGGGTCGCTCGCGATCATTGAGCAGTCTGGATGGTCTGGCTTTCGAGCGAAGAAGGAAGGCGACGAAGTCGCTTGATTGCGGTACTTTCGCACGAGAATCAAGAGATGGCAGGCCGTGCGCCAGTATGGATACGAAGCTCGCTCCGCCGCTGGGCGCGGCTGCAGCGCTCCTGGACACACTGGTCGTGCAACGCCCCACCGCCCACGCTGGCCGCGCTCCTCGCCCACATCGCCCGCTCCCTCCCCGTTGAGGCGCCTGCTGCCACTACCTGATCAACTAGCGTCTCATGGACCTGGCGGTCGCGCGGCAGCGGCAGTACAATGGCGTGATGAGGGCCAGGCCGCTGCGTGCGCGGACCGCACCGCACGTACATCGTGGCTCCGACACAGTGGGAGACATCTATGGGCAACAATCACCATGATGAGCATGAGGATGACGAGCGCGACGAGAGCTTCAGCCCCGCCGAGTATGAAGACATGCTCCTCGTCGAGCGGCTGGAGAGCCTCGAAGAGGATATGGAGGAGCTAGGCGTCGCGACGCTCGCCGAGGTGCGCCAGCGTATCGCCGAGCTCCACCGCAAGCTCGACTTGGAATGACAGCCTCGCTCACTGCCACCTGCCGGTCATGCCCGGGGCACGATAGGCAGGATGACAGCGGAGGGATGCTCGGCGTCGTGGTAGATGCGCTGGTCGGCAGCCGCCACCTCCGCCGTCTGTCCGAGCGGCGCCCCTGTATTGGGGTTGCGGTCGTACTTGGGAAACGCGCTGGATGCTACGTGCAGTCCGATCCGGTGGCCCTCTTTGAACACCTGAGACGTGTTCCAGCAGTCAATGCTGTAGTGGTAGATCTCCCCCGGCTCGATGAGTGCCGGACGATCCATCCCGTCCCTGAAGCGCGCCCGCACGATACCATCGCACAGGCGCTGCACGAATCCCGTCGGCCAGATGTCGAACAGCATCGCGGTAAAGTCCGTGTCGCGCGCCGAGGACGACGCGTACAGATTCACCCGGATTGGCCCCGTGACTTCCACCTCTGTCGCCAGCGGCTCGGTCACATACACCAGCACATCATCACGGCGATGGACCGCGGCGTAATCGTCAGGCCCACCAATCTGGGTTGAGATCGGCGCGGTGACGAATGGGAAGGGCCGGGCCGCGTCGTAGCGATAGCTGTCCTCAGGCTCCGTGGCAGTGGGCGCCTCGGTCGTCAGCACACCATCGCCGAAGCGGCTGTTCGCGCGCCCTCCGCTGTGCAGGTAGTACGGCGTCCACTGCGTGCGGGCCACTGGCCACTCCTGCTCGTCGCGCCAAACATTCGCGCCCATCACGAAGATGCGCACTGGCGCTTCCGGCGCACGCTCAGTCGCTTCGGCCTCCGGCTTGAGCCAGCGATCGAACCAGCGCACCTGTTCTCCGCGCAGATCGATCAGCGCCTGCGGGCCGAAATCCACTTCTCCAAGCTTCGCCGTGGTGTTGACCTGGTGTCCCCACGGACCCATGAGCAGGCGTTGATTGGCACGTGCATGGGCTGTGGCCGCACGCGCGGTCATGCCGGCAAAGTTGAGCGGAGTCCCAATCTGCTCGTCGTCGTACCAGCCCGAGATGTGCAGCGTCGGCACCTCGATGCGCTCGAATTGAGCCTGGTAACAGAGCGGCGCCCAGTACTCGTCCAGCTGTGGATGCGCGATATCCGCGCGCCAATGCGCGATGCGCCGGCCTGCCGCTTCGTCCATCGTGATGAGCGGCAGGTGTTCGTAGACCCGTTCCCAATCCACCACTTCCATCGGCTGGTTCATGCGCCCGCTGACCAGGTGCAGCCAGCACAGGTGCATGGGGCTGGGCAGACCGGTGGGCGTCTCCACGAATGGATCGGACGGAGAGACGAGCGCCACCATCGCCTTGAGATGCGGGGGACGCTCGAGCGCCGCCAGCCATTGGATCCGCCCGGGATACGAGCCCCCAATCGTGCCCACGGCCCCGCTCGACCATGTCTGGCTCGCGCACCATTCGATGGCGTCGTACCCGTCACGGCCATCGTTGACGTAGGGAACGAAGTCGCCTCCCGAGTCGCCGCGGCCGCGCACATCCATCGCGACGTAGACGTACCCATGGTCGACGAAGTACCGTGCCGCCTCGTAGATCAGCGCGTTGGCCTTGACGTACGGGGTGCGCATGAGGATGACCGGCCAGCCGTCGGCGGCTTCGGGTGCACGCGCAGGCAGATATACGTCGGCCGACAGCGTGATGCCGTCGCGCATCGGCACACGCTGATCAAACGCGATGCGCATCTTCGAGGGATCAGGCGTTACCATGACTGGATGTCCTTCGGCTGCCACGGCAGCTGTGCCAGATCGCCGCCGGAATCCCACTGTACTCCGCCGCGAACTGACCGGTCAACAAGCTCGGCCGCAATACGGCAAAACGCCGCTCGGGGCGCCTCCCGTCGATCCATCCGCACTGGCGGAGTGCGTCCGCATCTGCTCAGCCACTGGTACGGCGATTGCGGCCCGCTGTGGGCGGGTGGTAGGCGCACGTCGAGCGAGGCACCAATCGGGATGCGGTGCGCTCACCGCCGTAGCACAGAAGGGGAAGGCTCATGCGCAACGGACTCACGGCAGCCAGCAGCGCGACCCTTGGAGCGGCGCTCATGTATTTCTTCGACCCGCACAAAGGACACCGGCGACGCATGCTGCTGCGTGATCAGGCAACGCACCTGGTCAACCAATCCTATGACGTGCTGGACGCGGGGGCGCGCGACCTCCAGCACCGTGCGTACGGATGGCTCGCGGAGACACAGTCACTGCTGTCGGCCACGCAGGTGCCTGATGAAGTGCTCGTGCAGCGCGTGCGCGCGACCATGGGTCGCTACGTATCCCATCCCCACGCCATCGAGGTCACCGCGAGCGATGGCATCGTCACCCTCAAGGGCCCCATCCTGTCGCGTGAGGCGGATCACCTCCTCCGTGCCTTGAGAAGGATACGAGCCATCTCTGGCATCGTGGACCGGCTGGAGCGACACGAGCGCCCTGAAGACATCCCGAGCTTGCAAGGAGGGGTGCCGCGACCCGACATTCGCCCGGAGCTTGCCGAACCTAATTGGCCTCCGTCGATCCGGGTGTTCGCGGTTGCCAGTGGTGCTGGGCTGGTCGTATACGGCGCCAGCCGCCGTGGCCTCACGAAAGCCCTTGCCACATGTGTGGGCCTGCTGCTAGCCGCCCGCGGGATCACCAACATGGATGTGCGCCGGCTGACGGGCATTGGGGCGGATAGGCGCGCGATTGACGTGCAAAAAACGATCACGATCAATATGCCTGTGGAACGCGTCTTCGACCTGTGGAGTCACTACGAGCGCTTCCCACACATCATGGCCCACGTGCTCGCCGTCCTCAAAAGTCCGGACGAGCACTCGCGTTGGATCGTGTTGGGCCCGCTGGACATACCCGTCGGATGGGACGCGACCATCACGAAGCGCGACGAGAATCAGCTGCTCGCCTGGAAAACACTGCCCGGTTCACTCGTACAACATAGCGGCATCGTCCGCTTCGAGCGTATCGGCGACGGCAGCACTCGCGTCGACGTCCGAATGTCCTACAACCCCGTGGTGGGCGCGATCGGCCATCTCGTGGCGAAGATGTTTGCCGTTGATCCCAAGTCCGCGATGGATGAGGACTTCGTGCGCTTCAAGTCGTTGCTCGAATATGGCAAGACGAGCGCGCACGGCACAGAGGTCACCCTTGCGCAAGTGGCCGGCTAATGAGGCGCCTCCTGAGATAGAGAGCGCGCGAGCGAGCTATAGCGGAGGTAGCGGGGCAGATCAGGAGTCGTGTCTGCGGCAGGGCCGTCAGGATGCGCCTGGACCAGCCCGCACCCACAGACAGACTAGCCTGCCACTCACCGCTCGCGCGCCTGAATGGCAGGCTGCATCGTGTTCAGCCAAGGATACTGGATGCTGGTGATTGCTTCCGCTTTGCGTAGCGGCGTCCGGTGGACGCCCGGCGCGGACGCAACCGTTCCACTGGATTTGGTAGGACACGCCCGCTCAGTTGCGCAACGGCTTGCCCGTTCGCAGCAGGTGCTCCATGCGCTGCTGCGTCTTGGGCATGCCGCAGAGGCTCAGAAACGCCTCCCGCTCCAGGTCGAGAATCTGCTGCTCGGTCAGCTCGTCCAGCGGCGAGCAGTCGCCGCCAGTCAACACGTAGGCGAGCTTGGAGGCCACCGTCAGGTCGTGCTCGCTGGCCTGGCCCTGCAATCTCAAGTTGTCTGCCACCTGCTCCAGAACGAGGCGCCCTCCAGCTCCTGGCAAATGGAACGTGGATGGCGTTGGTGGCCGCCACTCGCCTCGATCGCGCTTGTCCGCCAGGGCCAGGGCATCGGCCTTGGCATCGGCCAGCAGCCGGTCGCGATCGAGCGTGATGGCGTCGCTCTTGCGCAGGAAGCCGTACTGCTGCGCCTCGGCGGCGCTGGTCGAGACGCTGGCGACCGCCACAATCTCGAACGTATGACGCACGGCGGGGAATGGGCCACCTTCATGCGCGAGGCCCTGCCAGCGTGCCAGCATCTCCTTGCAGCCGCCGCCAGCCGGGATGACGCCCGCGCCGACCTCGACGAAGCCCATATAGGTTTCGGCCGCCGCTCGCACATGCTGGCCATGCATGATGATCTCGCAGCCGCCGCCCAGCGCGCGTCCAGCCGGAGCCACCACCACCGGCACCTGGCTGTACTTGAGGCCCTGCATGGCCTGCTGCAACGCGCGCGCGCCGCGCTCGATCAGCTGGAACTGGCGCATGCGGCTCGCCATGAGCACCTGCGCCAGATTGGCGCCCGCGCTGAAGTCGGGCGCTTCATTGCCGACGACGAGCGCGCGCCAGTTGCGCTGCGCCTCCTCCACGGCGGCCACGATCAGCGCCACCATATCGTCGTCGATGGCGTTCAGTTTGGCATGAAACTCCAGGCCCAGCACGCCATCGCCCAGATCAATCAGCGAGGCGCTGCGGTTCTCGCGCACCACCTTGCCAGCGCGCTTGAGAGGAGCCAGCGACAGCGTGGCCACTGGTTGCTCCTCAGGGCGATAGGTGCGTGAGGTGAAGTCAAAGTAGGTGCGCGGGGTGTCGCTGGTGTAGAACCGGCCCTCGCCCCCACTCAGCACTTGCTCCACAAGCGGTGGCAGCGCGCGCCCTTCAGCGGACATGCGCCTGGCCAGCGTCTCGACGCCGAGGGCATCCCAGGTCTCGAACGGGCCGAGATCCCAGGCGAAGCCCCAGCGCATCGCGTGGTCCACGCTCGGAATATCGAAGGCAATCTCCGGCGTTACCGCGGCCGTGTAGAGGAGCGCGTCCGCGGAGACATCCCAGGCGAACCGGCCCGCACGGTCGTCGGACGCCAGGACGGACCGTACCCGCTCCCCAGCATCGGCGACGGGCTTTGCGTTGTCGAGCGAGGAAAAGTGCACGGAATCCTGCGCCCGATACTCCATCGTCGCGGGATCGAGTGCGAGAATCTCGGTCTTGCCCTCCGCGTTCTTGACTTTCTTGTAGAAGCCCTGGCCGGTCTTGTCGCCCAGCCACTTGCGCGCCACCATCTCACGGATGAAGTCCGGCACGCGATACAGCTCGCGCTGTGGATCGTCCGGGAGGTTCTCGTAGAGGTTGTCGGCCACATGGACGAGCGTGTCGATGCCAGCCAGGTCGGCGGTGCGGAACACGGCGGAGCGTGGCCGCCCCATGGCCGGGCCGAGAATGGCATCCACCTCCTCGACCTTGAACCCACCATCCAACATGCGCTTCACGGTCGCCATGAAGCCGTAGGTCCCGATGCGGTTGCCGATGAAATTGGGCGTGTCTTTGCAGACCACGACGCCCTTGCCGAGCCGCTCGGTGCCGAAGTCGGCCATGAAGCGCATCAGCTCGGGATCGGTATCCACATCCGGCACCACCTCGAGCAGTTTCAGGAAGCGTACTGGGTTGAAGAAGTGGGTGATCAGGAAATGACGGCGGAAGTCGTCGCCCAGGCCGCGCGTGAGCAGCCGCGCGGGTATGCCCGACGTGTTCGAGCTCACGATGCTGCCTGGCTTGCGCACTCGCTCGATGCGCTGGTAAGTCTGTTGCTTGGCCTCCAGCTGCTCGATGACCACCTCGACGATCCAATCCGCATCGCCGATGCGCTCGAAATCGTCCTCGACGTTGCCGATGGTGATCAGCCGGGCGGAGCGAGGATTGTAGAACGCCGAAGCGGGCTTGGCCTTGATGGCCCGGTCGAGGCCAGCCTGGGCGATGCGATTGCGTGCGGACTGATCCCGGCTGTCGCGGGCATCGGACGGCACGATGTCGAGCAGCACGCTGGGAATGCCCACATTGGCCAGATGCGCCGCGATGCCGGCCCCCATGATGCCGGCGCCGATCACCGCGGCCTTTTTGATTTCGTAACTCATCGCCGGCTCCCTATACGCGCTCGACGATGGTCGCGACACCCTGACCACCGCCGACACAGAGCGTGGCCATACCGACGGTGCCGCCCCGCGTCTCCAGGTCGTTCAGCAGCGTCGCGATCAAGCGACAGCCAGAGCATCCGAGCGGATGACCGAGCGCGATGGCGCCGCCATGCGGATTGAGCCGCTCCTCGTCGATGCCCAGCGTGCGGACCACCGCGAGCGATTGCGCGGCGAACGCCTCGTTCAGCTCGATCACGTCGATGTCGCCGAGCTGCAGATTGGCGCGTGCCAGCGCCTTGCGCACCGCGTCCACCGGCCCGATGCCCATGATGTCAGGGCGCACGCCGGACACCGCCATCGAGCGCACGCGAGCCACCGGCCTGATGCCCAGCGAGCGCGCCTTCTCTTCCGACATCAGCACGGCCGCCGACGCGCCGTCGTTGAGCGGGCTGCTGTTGCCGGCCGTCACGGAGCCGCCAGCCAGGAACGCCGGCTCGAGGGCTGCCAGCCGCTCTAGCGATGTGTCGCGTCGCGGACCCTCATCAGTCGTGAAGAGCGTGCCATCGGGCAGCGGCACGGGCACCGTCTCGCGCGCGAAGATGCCGGCATCGATGGCCGCGAGCGCACGCTGATGGCTGCGTAGCGCGAATTGATCTTGGTCCTCCCGGCTGACGTGGTATTCGCGCGCCAGGTTCTCAGCCGTCATCCCCATGGGAATGTACGACTGCGTGAAGTCAGTGCTGCGCGTGCCGGGCGCGCCGCACACTTCGATGCCCTCAGGATTGTTGATCAGCTTCGGGTTGAAGCTGGGATTGAATCCGCCCATGGGCACGCGCGACATGCTCTCCACGCCGCCGGCGACGACCACATCGCCCAGACCAAGCATGATGCTCTGCGCGGCCATATTCACAGCCTGCAGGCTACTGGCGCAGAAGCGATTGACCGTCACGCCGCCCGCATGGACGGACAGGCCGGCCAGACCCGTAATGATCCGCGCGACGTTCATCCCTTGCTCCCCCTCGGGGAAGGCGCAGCCGATGATGACGTCTTCAATGTCGGCGGGATCCAGCCCCCGCGCGCGCTCGACCGCCGCCCGCACGGCTACGGCGCCGAGATCGTCGGCGCGCACGGTCTTGAGGGCGCCCTTGTTCGCACGGCCAATCGGCGTGCGCACCGCGCTCACTATCACCGCATCTGGCATGACTTCTTTGTCTCCTTATTCGATCGGATAGCCGCTCTTCTCGCCGACGATGCCCGCCAGCTCGCGCTGCAGCGGCACCACGTCATACTGTGGATCGCCCAGGTAGGCGCGCACCTTCGCCAGCTCCTGGCGCCGGTCGTCACCCTCGAACGCCATCGTCAGCACGCCTTCGAGGTTGGTGCGCAGCTCCGGCAGCAGGCGCAGCAACGCCATCTGCGCCAGCAGCTCGTGAGTATGCGCATCCACTCCGCCCGCACGCGTCGCGTCGAGCGCGCGGCCGAAGGCGCTGTCCAGCGCGTAGACGGCGATCAGGAGGTTGGCGGTGTACTCCAGGAACTCCTGCTCGTCCTCCATGGTCGACATGAACTTCATCGCGCCCTTCATGACGCTGTAGATGGCCGCGCGCTTGGCCCGCTCCACCATATTCACGCCCTCGCGCAGCGCGGCGGGAGTGTCGCTGCTGGCGAAGTCAGGCGCAGCCCCACGCGTCACTTGCTCGTCGATCTCGGGGAAGCTGGAGAACAGGTCGATCTTGCCGCCCATGGCGCGCCGGAAGAGCGTCCCAGCGGCAACCAGACGATTGATCTCATTCGTGCCCTCAAAGATGCGGTTGATGCGCGCGTCACGATATGCCTTCTCGATGGGATATTCCTGCATAAAGCCATAGCCGCCGAAGATCTGCACGCCCTCATCCACGCTGCGACCCAGCGCCTCGGAGCCGTAGACCTTGGCAATCGAACACTCGATGGCATAGTCCTCGATCGCGTCGAGCTGCGCCTGCTGGTCGTCGCCGGCGGCGACACGCGCCTGCTCGACCATTCCTATCGTGCGATAGCTCAACGCTTCGGAGGCATAGACGTCGGCGGCCATGTTCGCCAGCTTCTTCTTCACCAGGCCGAAGCTCTGCAGCGGCTTCCCGAACGCCTTGCGCTCGCCGGCGTACTTCGCGGCCATGTCAAGCGCCGCGCGCGCGCCGCCCGACGCGCCGGCACCCAGCTTGAGCCGGCCAATATTGAGGATGTTGAAGGCAATCTTGTAGCCCTTGCCCACCTCGCCCAACACGTTCTCGACGGGCACCTGCACATTGTCGAAGTACACCGAGCGCGTGGACGAGCCCTTGATGCCCATCTTCTTCTCTTCGGCGCCCGTCGAGATACCCGGCCACGACGTCTCGACAATGAACGCCGTGTGCTTCGTGTCATCGACCTTGGCGAACACGACCATCAGATCGGCGAAACCCGCGTTGGAGATCCACTGCTTCGCCCCGTTGAGGATGTAGTATTTCCCGTCGGGCGACAGGCTGGCTCGCGTGCGGATCGACATGGCGTCCGAGCCGGCGCTGGGCTCGGTGAGTGCGTAGGCGCCGATTAGCTCGCCAGTGGCGAGTCGAGGGAGGTAGCGGCGCTTCTGCTCCTCAGTCCCGTAGAAGACGATCGGCAACGTGCCGATCGTCGTGTGCGCTCCATGGGCCACCGCGAACGATGCCTCGCGCATCTCGCTGGCGACGATGGCGCTCACGATCAGACCCAGGTCGGCCCCCCCATACTCCTCGGGGACGTCAATCATCAGCAGCCCTTGCTCGCCAGCCTTGTGCACCAGGCCAGGCAGCACGCCCGGCTCCTGATGATCGATCGCGTCGGACTGCGGCACCACCTCGCGCTGAATGAAGGTGCGCGCCGCATCGCGCATCATCCGCTGCTCGTCGTCGAATTTCTCGGGGGTCAGGAACGATGCCGCCGTCACGGGCGTTGTCAGAAAGGCCGCCGGCGCGACCTTTTGGACCTCGGTTGCCACACGTTTCTCCTTTAGCTGGATGCTCGATGTTGGGGTGCTATGCTGTAACCGCGGGGCTTGTCGAGCTAGGATGGGTGCACGCTGGAAGTGGCGCTGCTGGCGTGGGCGATGGCTTCCTCGCGCAACGTGCGGCGCAGGACCTTGCCGATCAGTGTCTTGGGCAGCGAGTCACGGAATTCATATTGCTTGGGCAATTTGTATGCGGCCAGCCGTTCTTTGCAGAACGCCGTGAGCTCCTCCGCCGTCAGCGTTTGACCGGGTTTCGCGACGATATACGCGCGCACGGTCTCGCCACGGTACTCGTCTGGCACGCCGACCACGCACGCCTCCTGCACTTTGGGATGGGTGTAGAGCACTTCCTCCACGTCCCGAGGATAGATGTTGTATCCCCCGGCGATGATGAGGTCTTTGGCGCGGTCTACGATTCTGAAGTAGCCGTCCGCGTCCATCGAGCCGATGTCACCGGTCCGCAGCCAACCGTCATGGATCTGGTTCGCGGTCTCATCAGGCCGATTCCAATACCCCTGCATGACCTGCGGCCCCTTGACCACGATCTCGCCGGTCTCGCCGGCCGGAAGGTGCTCCCACGTGTCAGGGTTGATCACCGCCGCCACGGTGTTGGGCAACGGCAGCCCAATCGTGCCGATGTGACGATGGCCATTGACTGGGTTGCAGTGCGTGACTGGTGAGGCCTCCGTCAAACCATAGCCTTCAACCAGTTTCGCGCCGGACAACTCCTCAAACTTGGCCTGCACGGCGGCGGGCAGTGGTGCGGCGCCGCTAATGCACACCTTGACCGAGCGCAGATTCGCGTGCTTCTTCTCCACGGCGTTGGAAATGGCGAGGTACATCGTGGGCACGCCTGGAAAGAGGTCCGGCTTGTACTTCTCGATGGCCGCGACCACATCCTTGACGGTGAAGCGGGGCAGCAGCACGACACCGTAGCCGTGCAGGAGCGATAGATTCATGCCGACGGTGAGGCCATAGGAGTGGAAAAATGGCGCGACGCACAGCGACGTGTGCTGCGTTCCAGGTTTCTGCTCGCTCCACGCCCACGCCTGCATGGCATTCGACGCGAGGTTGCGGTGCGTGAGCATGGCGCCCTTGGCCACTCCCGTCGTGCCGCCGGTGTACTGCAGCAGCGCGAGATCGTCGGGCCGGGCAGGCTCGGGGAGCTTGAACACCTCGAAGCCCTGGCGATCGTGCGCGGACCCCAGCAAGTCCTTGAAGCGGTGAATGGACTTATCCGCGCGCAGCGCCGCACGATCCATGTGCGGCTTGCCGCGCGACTCACTCGCCTGCCTGAGCCCGTAGGCGATGGCCAACGCGGGCGGGAAGTAATCGGCCACACCAGCAAGGATCACGTGCTCGACGGGTGTGTTCGCGCGCACTGCCGCCAGGCTGGGATAGAGCTGGTCGAGGATGACGACCGCCTTGGCGCCGGCATCGTTGAGCTGATGTTGCAGCTCGGGCTGGGTATAGAGTGGGTTGGTCGGTACGACCACCGCTCCCGCTTTGAGCGCGCCGAAGAACGCGATCGGGAACTGGGGCACGTTCGGCAAACACAGCGACACTCTATCGCCGCGCGCGATGCCCAGCTTCAGCAGCGCCTGAGCGAATCGGTCCACCAGCGCCACCAGCTGCACGAAGGAGATGCGTGTGCCGTAGTAGATGATGGCGTCACGCGGTCCGTACTGCGCGGCCACCTCATCCAGTAGCTCCGGCAGCGAACGCTCCGGCAGAGCGAAGTGAGCAGGTACACTGGGGGAATAGTGCTGGAGCCAGGGATAGGCGGCGAGCGCTCCGCTTCCGTGGTCGAGCGTGTCCGAACCGTGGGTGGCATTGTCCATCGGCGCACTCCTCATCGAGCTCACGAGCCGAAAAACGGGGCCGGATAGGCACATTATACGTCCGGTGCCACGCAACTGCTCCGTAGCCAGTTAACACTTTGGCGGGGTATACTTTCACACCAGCTAACACACCATCAGGAGGCACCGAGCGCAATGGATGAGGCCAATTTTGGAGCATTAGTCGCCGAATTCCGCCAGCGACGCGGGCTGTCGCAAGGGCAGCTGGCGCGCGCGGCCCACCTCTCGCGGACCTATGTGTACCATCTGGAGACCGGCCAGCGCAGCGCACCCTCGGGGCGCGTGGCGCGCGCGCTCGCCCGGGCGCTGGCGCTGCATGGCGACGAGCGACGTCAATTCGCCCACGCCTTCACCGACCTGACCGGGACGCACATGGAGGACGAAGCCGAGGGCTCAGACCTCTTCGACCAGCGGGAATTGGCCGCCCTGCTCGTGCACAACAGTGCGTTCCCTGCCCACAGCCTCGATCGCCTGTGGCATGTCACCGCCTGGAATGCGCCCGCCACGAATCTCTTCGAGCTGGACGAGCGGCGCCTGGCCGAGCTCGACCAACACCTGCTCGCCGTCGTCTTCGACCCCTCCTACCGCAGCCACTTCCGCCCCTGGGAAGATCTGGCACGGCGCCTCCTGGCCGACTTCAAATACAATACCCGCGGCCTCACCTACCTCCCCGAGTACCGCGAGCTATGGCGCTCGCTGCGTGCCCGGCCCGATTTCCGCCGCATCGCCGACTCGGCCGACCCAGGTGGCGAGCCTGCCGCCAGCTTCGTGTTCCAGATCCGCCATTCGCGCCTCGGCACGCTGACCCTGCGCACCGCGGTGACCGTCTTCAGCGGCGCCTC
>CAYQFU010000156.1:0-13853 GCA_964416775.1 uncultured Ktedonobacterales bacterium | reverse complement strand
GGACGGCACGCGGGTGGAGCAGACGCTGACCAACAACGGGACGACGACCACCTGGGTGGACGTGGGCAGCCTGGCTGAGCACAAGATGGTGGGGAGCAATACCAGCCTGGTCGCGTGCTTCCGCTGAGGCGGAATCGGATACTTGAGAAATCACCACTGGATTGCGCCGCCTCTGCTGGTATACTGGACAACGGGTGAGGATGGCGGGGAGGTCGGGGAGGTCGGGGAGGTGGGGAGGCGCCAGCGGATGGGCAGGCCGGTGTGGGACGACGACGAGGAGCTGTGGGAGGGACGTGACGGCCGCCATCCGGGATGGTTGGGGTGGCTGCGCACGCCGCCCGCGCTGGCGGCCCTCAGCGCGCTGCTGCTGCTCGCGGTGGTGGGGAGCGTGCTGGCGGTGGGATTCGCCGGTCGGGGCGGCGGAGCGCCTACGTCGCGCGGCACGCCGAAGGGCGTAGTCGGCGGCACGAGCCAGACCGGAGGTAGTCCCCAGACGCTGCCGGCTGTGCCGGCTGCGATGCCGACGCATTTCGCCTTCGGCGTGGCCAGCGGACTCGGCGGGGTCGGGCTGTTGAACGACATGCGCGGCCACAATGGGACGGCGTGGGATTATCGCTACCAGTATCTCGCGGGCGGGGTCAACACCGGCCAGGACTGGGAGACGTGGAACAGTCCGACGGGGCAGTTCGCCAGCTATTACATCGACGAGAGCGCGAGCAACGGCTACACGCCCGCCTTCGTGTACTACGAGCTGCGACAGTCGAATGGGCCATGCTCTGGATGCGACGATGGCTCGGCTGACCGCGCCAATCTGCAGACTCCCGGCGTGATGGCGGCGTATTACGCCAACTGGCGGCTGCTGATGCAGCGCATCGGGGCCAGCCACAAGACGGTGCTGGTGGTCGTGGAGCCGGACCTGTGGGGCTTCATGCAACAGTCAGTGGTCTACACGTCCAACAGCGCCGCGGACGTGCCGGTCAGCGTGGCCAGCTCGGGCGACGCCGACGCGGCGGGGCTGCCCAATACGGCCCAGGGCTTTGCCTGGGCGCTGCTGCGCATGCGCGACCGCTACGCGCCGAACGCGCTGCTGGCGCTGCATGCTTCCAACTGGGCGACGTACACCGACATCGGCAGCAGCACGGATGTGACGGTGGACGCGGCGGCGGTGGCGCGGGCGACGGCGCAGTTCCTGTTGACGGCCGGGCTGCGGGGCAATCCGCGGGGCATCTCCAGTTGGGACGTGGTGTCGAACGACGTGGCGGATCGCGATAGCGCGCAGGGGGCGGCATGGTGGGACCGGACGAACCACTCCTATCCCAACTTCGCGCGCTATCTCAGCTTTGTGAGCGCGCTCTCCCTCGCGACGAGGCGGCGGGTGGTGATGTGGCAGGTGCCGGAGGGCAATCAGTACTTCGACACGATGAACGACTCGCAACACCACACGCAGGACAACCGAGCCGAGTACATCCTGGGGCACGTGGCGGATTTCGCGCGGGCGGGCGTGGTGGCCGTGCTGTTTGGGCCTGGCAATGGCGGCACCGACGTGGGCGACGACGCGCACGACGGGATCACCAATCCCGCGCCCATCACGAGCTATCAGTGTGACCGGTGCAACACGCACGTGAGCACGTATCCGGACGACGACGGCGGCTATCTGCGCCTCTTCGTCGGCGCATACTACAAGGCGGGGGCGCTCTCGCTGGCGAATCCAGGCGCGTGGTCGCCGCCACCAGCGCCGGGCGCGCCGACCGCTACGGCGCTGCCGTTCGGCACGTGCGAGTTCACGCCGGTCGCCACCATCGGGCAGGCGAGTGTGACGCCAAATCCGGCCGCCGCGGGGAGCAAGATCAGCGTCAGCGTATACGTGACGATGAGCTGCAATACCGATGTGGCGCTGGAAGTGGACGTGTATGACACCAATCTCACGTCGGTGTTCAAGCTGCCGGATTTCAAAGAGCGGTTCGCGGCGGGCCAGCCGCGGATGATCACCTTCAACGGCACGCTGCCGGCGACCATTGCGATGGGGAGCCATGCATTGAGCGTGGGCGTATTCAGCACGAACTGGAAGACGCTCTACGGGTACCAGCGCCTGGCGACCGTTCTGCAAGTGCAGTGAGGCTCGGTCTAGCGCGTAGTTGTCTGGATGCGACGCTGGGCGCACACGTAGGAGCTCGATCGCCTGCCTCTCAAACGGCACGCCGCGACCGCGCCTTCCATAGCGTCTAGTGGTTGATGAGCGCGACAGCGCGCGGTAGAATGGGGACGCTCCTCAGCACCAAGGTGCCCCTCGTCGCGTCAAGAAAGGACCGTCATGACTGGGCTGTCGCCCTCCGGCGCACGCTGGCGCGCCGGCTTGTATGGATTGTTTGGCATCACCGCATTGAACTACCTCGCGCAGATCCCCTACTACGTTCACTTCTATGGCGTGCATCATGTGACACCGTCCCCAATAGGGGTGGCGCTCCTGGGGTGTACCTTTGCTCTGTTCCTGGTCGGCTTCTTCCTCACGCTGCGCAAGAGACGCAGCGGGTGGTGGCTCCTGATGGGCTTTCTTGCCCTGGAGTTCGCGTTCTACCTCGTGCACAACCTCTCGGGGGCGTTTCTCCAAGATCTCCCCCTGCGCGACCCCCTCTTCCTGGTCGTGTCGCTCATCGGCTATCTCAACACCGTCGCGGCGGCGATCTATCTCATCGTGCTGCCCTGGGGGCGCAAACACATCCTCGCGCCCGCGCCGGGAGCATGAGCTAGCGCGACCCCCTGACACGGCGATCCGGCTTCGTTCCGCTGCCCCTCTGCTGAGACGTTCAAGCCGCCTCGCCGACGCCGACGCCCGTGGTCATCATGTCGGATACGGTTGACCACCTATCTATGCGCTGATTGCTGATCGTCCCACCGCGCAGCGGAGACGGCGCCGCTATTCCGCGGGAGCGCGCCGTGGCGGGACGGTCAGGTGGGGAGACCGGGCGCGCGGTCGCTCTCGGGTCGTGGTGTGCCTTTCCTCACCGACACCGGTGCATCTCAACGGGCTCGTAACGTTCAGGCTGTCCAACCTGCCGGGCGCACCATGCTACGCTTACAGACGCCGGCAAGGGGAGAGCCCGTGTGTCCGCGGGATCGTGCGTGCGGTGTGGGGAGGATGGAGCATGGCGCCTGAGAGCGCGAATCGGCTCCTGAGCTATCGGTTCGCCTTCGTCATGGAGCAGAACTTGGGGCATCGCACGCATTACCGCAATCTGCTGCGCTACGTGCGCGAGGATGCGACGGTGAAGCCGACCTGGCTGCCTCTCGAATTCGAGACGCCGGGGATGCTCTCGCGGCTGCCTCTGGTGCGGAGCAATTGGTCGGTGCGTGCCAGCCTGGCGGCCTGGGACGCGGTGTGTCGGGCGCGGCGGCAGACGCAGCTGGACGCGGTGTTCTATCACACGCAGGTGACGGCGCTGCTGGCGCCACTCCACCGCGATCTGCCCACGGTGATCTCGCTGGATGCGACCCCGATCAATTATGACAGCGTGGGCGCCTACTACGGTCACGCATCGGGCGGCAAGTTGGAACGACTCAAGTGGCTGGCCAATCGCCGCGCGCTGGGCGGCGCGACGGCGCTGGTGACGTGGTGCGCATGGGCCAGGGACTCGCTGGAGCGGGACTATGGAGTGCCGCGCGCGAAGGTGACGGTGATTCCGCCGGGTGTGGACCTGGCACGCTGGCCGAGGCGCGGCGGCGCGGAGCGGGTGCGGGCGAGCGCTAACCGCCTGCCGAAGCTGCTCTTCGTGGGCGGCGACTTCGCGCGCAAGGGCGGCGAGGTGCTGCTGGAGGCGTTCAGGAGCGGGCTGGGTGAGCGCTGTGAGTTGCACGTGGTGACACAATCGCCGGTGGCGCCGGGGCACAACCTGTTCGTGTATCACAACATCAGCCCCAACAGCGATACGTTGCTGCGGCTGTACGCCGAGGCGGACATGTTCGTGTTCCCATCGCTGGCGGATTGCGCGCCGCTGGCGGTGCCCGAGGCGATGGCAGCCTCGCTGCCGGTGATCACCACGCGGGTGGGCGCCATTCCTGAGATGGTGACGGACGGCGAGACAGGGGTGCTGGTGCCGGCGGGCGACGCTGAGGCGCTGCGGGCGAGCATCCTGAGGCTGCTGGAGCGGCCGGAGCTGCGCGCGCGCATGGGCGACGCAGCGCGGCGAGTGGTGGAGGCGGAATACGACGCGCGCTACAACAGCCAACGGCTGGTGGACGTGCTGAAGGCGGCGACCGATCAGACGCACCGGCTGCCGCGCACGGAGGCGGCGCCGATGGTCTCCGCGGCCAGGAGCTGATGCCGCATACGCGGGGGGCAGCGTCCGCGCGCGGGGACGCCATGCGGGGGCTGGAACGATCGAAGAGGGCACACTATGAGCGCTGTGGTAACGGGTGGGGCGGGATTCATCGGACGCCATCTCGTGGAAGCATTGTGCGCGGCGGGCGGCGTGGCTGGGCGCGTCGTCGTGCTGGACAACTTGCGCCGCGGGCAGCGCGAGGCGCTGGCGGCGCGCATCGCCGACGGTGGGGTGCGCTTCGTCGAGGGCGATGTGCGCGACCCGGCCGCGGTCGCGGAGGCGCTGGCGGGAGCGGAGGTGGTCTTCCACCTGGCGGCGCAGGCCAACGTGATGGGGGCCGAGGAGGATGCCGACTACGCCTTCACCACCAATGTGGTTGGCACACGCGTCGTGCTCGAAGCGGCGCGTAACGCGGGGGTGCGGCGTGTGGTGCTGGCGTCGTCGCGGGAGGTGTATGGCCAGCCCGCGAGCCTGCCGGTGGCGGAGACGGCCCCGCTGCTGCCCCGCAATGTATATGGCGCGAGCAAGGCGGCGGGCGAGATGCTGGCGCGCGCGGAGGCGGCGCGTGGCACGCTGGAGGTGGTGGCGCTGCGGCTGGCCAACGTGTACGGCCTGGGCGACACGGGGCGCGTGCTGCCGTTGTGGCTGGAGCGGGCGGCGCGTGGCGAGGAGCTGGTCATCTACGGTGGGGCGCAGGTGCTGGACCTGATCTGGGTGGGGGACGTGGTGGACGCCTTCCTGCAAGCAGGGCGCTTGCCGATCGCCAGGCTGGCGGCGGCGGGCGCGGGCGGCGTCGGGTCCGGCTCAGGGGAACGTTTCGCGGCCCTCAACGTGGGGACGGGCGAGGGCACAGCCATCCGCGCCATCGCCGAGCAGGTGCGCGTCGCCGTGGGGCGGTACGTACCGGTGCGCGTGGCGCCGGCGCGCGCCGCGGAGGTGGAGCGCTACGTCGCCGACGTGCGTCTCATGCGCGCCGCGCTGCGATTGGCGCCCGCCGCGCCGCTGGCTCACCTGCCGGCGATGGCGCAGCGGGCGCTGGCGGACGCGCGCCAGCCGGTGACAGCCGACGTGGTGACGAGGGGGCACGCAACATGACGGCCCGACGTACGCTGCTGGTGATCTCGGCGCAGCCGCCGGCCGATCTGCTGGAGCAGATCGCGCGGGGAAGCCAGCCGCGGCGGGATTACTTCGAGCTGCGGCGGGCGCTGGACGCCGAGCTGCTGCTGCCGGCGGATGTGCTGGCGGACCCAGCCGGGCGCATGGTGGCGCGCGTGGCGGGGATGCGGACGGGTCTGGCGTGGCTGGCGTTCCGGCGGCGGGCGCGCTACGACGCGATCTATACCGACGGCGAGGGCGTGGGGCTGCCGCTGGCGGCGCTGCTGCGGCTGGCGCAGGGCCAGGGTGGGCGGCCGCGTCACGTGATGTTGACGCACTACCTCTCGCCGGCCAAGAAGCGCATCTGGTTTCGGCTGGGCGCGCGGGCCGGCGTGGATACGATCATCTGCCACGCGTCGGCGCAGCGTGCGCTGGTGACGGCGCGACTGGGCGTGCCGGCGGAGCGCGTGCGGCTGCTGCCGTACTTCGCGGACGAGCGGTTCTGGCGGGCCGAGGCCGTGCCAGCGGCAAGCGGCGCGGAAGGCGAGGAGCCGGTCATCTGCGCGGTGGGGCTGGAGTTCCGCGATTACGGGACGCTCTTGGCGGCGGCGCGGGGGCTCGACGCGCGGGTGGAGATCGCGGCGGCAAGCCATTGGTCGCACCACAGCGCCTTCGCGGGCATGCCCACGCTGCCGGAGAACGTGCACGTGGCGGCGTACGATTATCTGGCGCTGCGCGCGCTGTATGCGCGGTCGCGGTGCGTGGTGGTGCCGCTGCACGAGGTAGATAACCAGGCCGGCATCACCGTTATCCTGGAAGCGATGGCGATGGGGAAGCCGGTGGTGGTCTCGGGCACGCGTGGACAGACCGATGTGGTGCGCGACCGGCGCAATGGCGGTCGTGGACGGATGCCGCGCGAGTGGTGGCCGGGCTTTGTGGACGCGCCGGGCCTGGCGGAGCGTGTTGGCCAGCTGCCGACGGGATTCTATGTGCTGCCGGGCGACGCGGACGAGCTGCGGCGCGCCGTGCACTACCTGCTGGAGCACGACGACGTGGCCGAGGAGCTGGGTCGCAATGGCCGGCGCGTGGTGGAGGCGTGCTTCGGGCTGGATGCGTTTACGGCGCGCTTCGCCGCCACCATTCACGGTGGACCGGCGCCGGAGGGCGCATCTCTTCCGCTTGCCGCCACGAGGGCGGCGGGCACGGCGCATGTGGTTCAATAGGACGTCTGGATGGGCCGCACGCCGGCTGAGGCGCGCCCATCCAACGCGGGGAACATGCGCACAAAGAGAAGAGGAAGCGTTTACGTGGCAAAGGGCACTGCGGGGCGTAAGGCAGCGGGAGCAAGCGGGCAGCATGGCGGCGCGGAGACCGGACGGGTGGCGAACGCCGGGCCGGAACAGCAGCGGGCGAAAGCGGAAGGCGGGCAGTTCCAGCCAGGGCTGGAGTGGCGCTGCATCGGACCGTTTCGCGGCGGACGCGTGGTAGCGGTGGCGGGCGACCCCAGCGAGGCGCATACGTTCTACTTCGGCTCGACGGGCGGCGGCGTATGGAAGACCACGGATGGGGGCCAATACTGGCACAACGTGTCCGACGGGTACTTCGAGCGCGCCTCGGTCGGGGCCATCGCGGTGGCGCCTTCGGACCCGAACGTGATCTACGTGGGCATGGGCGAGCCGACCATCCGGGGCAACGTCTCGCATGGGGATGGGGTGTATCGCTCGACGGACGCCGGCAAGACGTGGACACACCTCGGGTTGGAGGCGACACGCAACATCGCGCGCATTCGCGTGCATCCGCGCAATCCCGATCTGGTGTACGTGGCGGCGCTGGGCCATGCGCACGGGCCGAACCCTGAGCGCGGCATCTTTCGCTCGCGCGATGGCGGCAAGACGTGGGAGCAGGTGCTCGCGCGCGGCGAAGACGTCGGCGCGAACGAGCTGGCGCTGGACCCGAGCAATCCGCGCGTGCTCTACGCGGCGTTCTGGCGGGCACGGCGGCTGCCACACGCGCTGGTGAGCGGCGGGGAGGGCTGCGGCCTGTTCCGCTCCACCGACGGCGGCGACACGTGGACCGAGCTGACGCGCAACAAGGGACTGCCCGAGGGGCAGGTGGGCAAGATCGGCGTGACCGTCTCGCCGGCCAGGCAGGGACGCGTGTGGGCCATCGTGGAGGCGGAGGACGGGGCGCTCTTCCGCTCGGATGACGGCGGGGAGACGTGGGAGCGCACGTGCGACGATCGCGGGCTGCGGCAGCGGCCGTGGTATTACCAGCACCTGCAGGCCGATCCCGTTGACGCGGAGACGGTGTGGGTGCTCAACGTGCGGCTGTGGCGGTCGCACGACGGCGGGCGCACCTTCGCGCGAGTGGCCATTCCCCACGGAGACAACCACGACCTGTGGATCGACCCGCGCGACCCGCGGCGCATGATCGAGGGCAACGACGGCGGGGCGTGCGTCACGTTCACTGGCGGCGACAGCTGGTCCTCGATCTATAATCAGCCCACGGCCGAGTTCTACCACGTCACCACCGACAACCAGTTCCCGTACCGCGTCTATGGGGCGCAGCAGGACAACTCGACCATCAGCGCGCCCAGCCGCTCGAACCATGGCGCCATCGTGCCATCGGACTACGCGGAGGTGGGCGGCGGCGAGAGCGGCTATATCGCCGTGCGCCCCGACGACCCCAACATCGTCTACGCGGGCAGCTATCAGGGGTACATCAGCCGCTTCGACCTGCGCACGACGCAACGGCGCGACATCACCGTCTGGCCCGAGATGATGATCGGCTCACCGGCGAAGGATACGCGCTACCGCTTCCAGTGGACGTTCCCCATCCTGCTCTCGCCGCACGATCCGGACGTGCTCTATACCGCGGGCAACCGGGTGTTTCGCTCGACCGACGAGGGAAGCAGCTGGGAGGCGATCAGCCCGGATTTGACGCGACAGGACGAGAGCCGGCTGGACGACTCGGGCGGTCCGATCACGCGCGACAACTGCGGCACGGAGTATTACGCGACGGTCTTCGCCTTCGCGGAGTCGCCCATGCAGCGCGGGCTCTTCTGGGCGGGGTCGGACGACGGGCTGGTGCACGTCTCGCGCGATGGCGGCACCACCTGGCAGAACGTGACGCCGGACGGGCTGCCGGAGTGGTCGCTGATCAGCATCGTCGAGCCGTCACCTCACGATCCGGCAGTAGCCTACGTCGCGGCCAACCGGTATAAGCTGGACGACTTCGCGCCCTACCTCTTCAAGACCAAGGACTACGGCCAGCACTGGACGCGGATCACCACTGGGCTGCCGGGCGACGTCTTCACGCGCGTGATCCGCGAGGATCCGGCGCGGCGTGGGCTGCTCTACGCTGGGACGGAGACGGGCGTGCACGTGTCGTTCGATGACGGCGAGCGGTGGGAGCCGCTGCGGCTGAATCTGCCGGCCGTGCCCGTGCACGACCTGGTGGTGAAGGGGTCGGACCTGGTGGCGGCTACCCACGGGCGGGCGTTCTGGATTTTGGACGACCTGACGCCGCTGCATCAATTCACCGACGAGATCCGGAGCGCGGCGGCGCACCTCTTCGCGCCGCGCCAGGCCATGCGCTTCGGGTCGGGCGGGGGCTATGGCGCCGAGCCGATTCCTGGCACGAACTACGAAGAGCGCGGAGTCTGGGTGGTGGCGTACCGCGAGGTGACGAAGGCCGGCGGCGACAAGACGCGTCGCTACCTGGACGCCGGGCAGAACCCGCGTGACGGCGCCTACATCACCTACTGGCTGAAGGAGAAGCCCGAGGGCGAGCTGACCCTGGCGTTCCTGGACGCGGAGGGCAGGGAGATCAAGTCGTTCAGCAGCGAGGAACACAAGCGGCCGATCTCCATCGCGGGCGATGCACGCGCGCTGACCGGCGCGCAGAAGCTGGAGAAGACGGAGACGCAGGCGCCCAAGGAGGCGGGGCTGAACCGTTTCTACTGGGACATGCGCTACCCTGAGGCGACGCCGGTGGACGGGTACGTCACGCCCAGCGGAACTCTGGCCGGGCCCGTGGCGGCGCCGGGACGCTATCAGGTGCGGCTGAGCGTGGGCGGGCAGGCGTTCACCGAGTGGCTGGACATCCAGAAGGATCCGCGCGTGACGGCGACCCAGGAGGACTTGGAGGCGCAGCTGGCACTGCGGCTGGAGATCCGCGATCGCGTGTCGCAGGTGCACGAGGCGGTGGGGACGATTCGCGGCATTCGGGAGCAGGCGGACGAATGGGTGCGGCGGGCGGAGGGGCTGGACGCGCACGAGGAGGTGGCGCGAGTGGCCGCGGCGTTGAAGGAGCGATTGGCGTCCATCGAGGACGAGCTGATCCAGACGAAGGTGATGGAAGACGACGACACGCTGCGCTTCCGCGTACGGCTGAATTTCAAGCTGGCTGACCTCTTCGGCGTGGTCGGCAGCGCCGACGCGGCGCCCACGCGGCAGGCGCGCGAGGTCTACGCGGAGCTGGCGGAGCGGACGGAGACCCAGCTGCGGCGGCTGCGCGAGGTGATCGAGGGCGATGTGGCGGCCTTCGAGTCGCTGGTGCGCGAGGCGCGCATCCCCTTGGTGGCGCCGCGCGCGGCCGGCCCGCGCAGAACGGAGTCGCCGGGATTCGCCGGGCGCCGCTGAGGACGCCGGGCGGCACGAAACAGGCGGGGACACGCGGCGGCATGGGTGGGCGCTCAGCCAGGGAGCGCCCGCCTGTCCGACCGCCGAGCGCTGCCCGCGCCATCGTTGGGAGAGGAAGCACCAGCAGATGGACTACGAGATGCGGCCGATCAGCGCCGAGGAGTTTCCGGCGTTCGCACGCACGGGAGAGGCGGCCTTCGGGCACCATGTGACGCCGGAGGAGATCGAGGCGTGGCGCGGCATCATCGACATGGAGCGTACGCTGGCCATCTTCGACGAGGGACAGATCGTCGCGACCGCGCTGACCGTTCCCTTCGAGCTGACGCTGCCGGGGCTCACGCGGCTGCCAGTGGAGGGGGTGGCGGAAGTAGGGGTGTTGCCGACGCACAGGCGGCAGGGGCTGTTGCGGGCGCTGATGCGGCGGCTGCTCGACGAGATGCGCGAGCGCGGCGAGGCGGTGGCCGTTCTGACGGCGTCGGAGAGCGCGATCTACGGGCGGTTTGGCTACGGGTTGGCCACCAGTACGATCAACGTGGAGATCGAGAAGCGCTATGCGGCGCTCGCGGGGCCGCGGACGCCCGGCGGGCGAGTGCGGCTAATCGATGCGGAGGGTGCGCTGGACGTGCTGCAGCCGCTGTATGAACGCGTGCGCATGGGCCAGCCGGGGGCGCTGAACCGGACGCCGGAGCGCTGGCGCGAGATGGTGCGCTCCACGCCACAAGATGGGTCGGGCCCGCTCTTCTACGCCATCTACTCCTCGGAAACGGGCCAGGTGGACGGCGCGGCGCTCTATCGCATCCGCCGACGCTGGGAAGAGGCCATCGCCTCGAGCACGCTGCTGGTCGAGCGCATGATCGCCGCGACGGACGAGGCGCAGTGGGCGCTGTGGCAGTTCTGCTTCGGCGTGGACCTGGTGCGGACCGTCCGGGCGACCTTCCGGCCGGTGGACGAGCCGCTGCGCTGGATGCTGGCCGACCCGCGCCGGCTGCGGGTGACCGCGCTGGTGGACGATCTCTGGCTGCGCGTGCTCGACGTGCCGGCGGCTCTACGCGCGCGCCGGTACGGTGCGGCGGGGCGGCTGGTGTTGGAGGTGGTGGATGCGTTCCAGCCGGAGGTCGCCGGGCGCTACGAGCTGCAAGGGGGACCGGACGGGGCGGAATGCCGCGCGACGACAGCGGAGCCGGACCTGACGCTGGACGTGAGCGACCTGGGGGCGGCGTACCTGGGTGGCGTGCGCTTCGGCACGCTGGCGCGCGCCGGGCGAGTGGAGCAGCGGACGCCGGGCGCGCTGGCGCAGGCGGACGCGCTCTTCGCCTGCGAGCCTGCCCCGTGGTGCGCCACGCCGTTTTAGGGCTGGCGGGGCGTTGTACACAATAGGCGCGTTGGCAGGATTTCGGGGGAATACCTCACGTTCCGTACGGTCAATTGGTTGATGTGTTGAATTCTTCGTAGGTTGGCCCTGGCAGCGTGAGGACCAGGTGATGGAAGGGCTCCAGACGGAGCACCACGGCCATGGCGGCGTCCGGTCCCTGCCGAATGCAGCCGCCTGGCGCGTGCGCGTATGATGCGCATGGACGCTCTGTGCCGCTCGCATTCTATCGTATCGCGGCGCCGTTCAGCGGAAGGGGGAACGACCATGGATGTCGAGGTGGTGACGCTCGATCGAGAAGCCTTTGCGCACGCCATCCCCGCCCTCGCCAAGGTCTACCTCGCGGCGTTCTCCCCGCCACCCTACGGCGATTCCGACGAGGATGCGGCGGCGTGGGCGGAGGTGCAACGCCGCAATGCGGCGAGCCCACCTGCGGGATTCCGCTGCTGCGTGGCGCGTGAGCAACCCGCGGGGGCGATTGTCGGGTTCGGCTATGGCTTCACCCACGGACCGCCCTCGCGCCGGCATCTGTGGCTCCGCGCCGCACTGTCGCCGGACCTCGCGGACCGATGGCTCGCGGACGCCTTCGATCTGATCGACCTTGCGGTCGCCCCAGAGGCACAAGGCAATGGTATCGGCGGCCGGCTGCACGACGCGCTGCTCACCGGCCAGCCGCATCAGACGGCCGTACTGACCGCGCTGCAGGCGGAGACGGTCGCCATGCAGCTCTACCGCTCGCGCGGCTGGGTGCCGGTGGCAGAGGGCGTCGTCTTCCCCAGCTATACGGCGCGGCATTATATCCTCGGCCTCGACCTGCAGCGGCACCACGCGGAACCCTCGCCACCGGCAGACCGATAAAGACAGCGCGTCCGACGAAGCTCCATGCCGCGCAGATGGACGATGCCCCCTGACCCAAGATGTGACCCCAGAGTTGATCCCGCTGTGGGCGAACGTCCATGAACATCATTGAGCTCAGCCGGGTGACAGATGCCTGAGTATCCGAGGTTGGGGCGCTCAGACGAACGCCGGTACACGGCCAGAACCGACGATCTCTCTCTTGGCCTGGCTCGATCAGGCGCCGACGGCGGCAACCTCTTGAGGCGGCGCGACAGGCACGTCGGGCCGCAGCGCGTGGGCCTTGGGCTCCGCGGCGAGCAGGGCGCCGAAGCGCCAGATGAACGTGCCAGCGATCGAGCCGTCATGGTTCACGAGCTGGAACGAGCAACCCCGCATGCCATCGGGCGCGGAGTGGGTCTCGTTGATGCCGTAGCCGCCCTGGTTCTGGGAGCTCAGGGCCTGCCCCAGTAGATTCATGCCGAGTTGACACAGCAGAGGTGGCCCCTGGCCTGGACCGAACGAATATGGCAATGGACCGCCCATCTGCCAGCCAGTGTCCGGGTTGTAGATGAGCGCGAGCACATACGGCTGTGGCGCGGCCACCTGCAGTGAGCCGACGAGCAGGCCAGAGGGCGCGGTGAAGTACCAGTGCAGGATCGTCTGCACGTTGACCACCCACACCCCTTTCGGCAGCGGCTGCAACGGATCGTAGCCGCCGGCGCAGAGTGCGCTAGCACACTCATACGGCACGGGGTTGGAAGGGCCGGCGGAGCCGGAGCCAATCGCAGTGGAATCCACAAGCGTCTGGGTGACCGTAGCGGTCAGTGGGGTGGAGGCGCGACTGGCGATGGGGATGCCCTGATTGCCGATGCCCGTGGCATAGTAGTCACCGGCGGGCACGGTGGCAGTCAGCGGCGACGCGATGCCAAGCGTCGTGGACACCAGGGCTCGGGCGCTCGCGAGCAGATCGGGCGGCAGGCCGTCGCCGCTGAGCATCAGCATGATGTAGATGTGGCTGGGATAACTGCTGCCATCGCCCTCGGTGTTGATCGAGCAGGTGCTGTCACTTCGGACGATGGCCTGGCCGCCGGAATACACCAGCGGCCCGTGGATGACGCAGGACTGCGTGGGGAAGGGCGGCGCGGTGAGGGTGATGAGATTGTTGCCGGAAACCAGCTTGATGTTCTGCGGAGGCGGGCCGGAAAGCCGCCTGCCGTTGAGGCTGACGGTGCCGAAGCTGACATTGCTGACGAGGGTAATGGGGACGGGCGGAGGCGTCCAGGTGGGCGCGGGCACGAACGTGGTCGAGGGGGGCGCAGGGGGGAGCGTGCTGCGTAGAATCAGGCTGGCAACCACCAGCACGGGAACGACGATGACGCTCAGCTGAAGGAGACGCCGGCGAGGAGAGGCGCGGCGCGCCAGCACGGCATCGAGATCGTCGGTGGTGATGGGGCGCGCGGCGAGGGCGCTGGCATCGTCGTCGTCGAGAATGAAGTCGTCATCTGGTGCGCCGTCTCTTGGCTCGGACATGGGTGCTCTCCTTCGCGCTTTCCTTCGCGCTTTACCCCGCGGACACGTAGCCCGCCCGGCCAG
>CAYQFU010000155.1:0-13966 GCA_964416775.1 uncultured Ktedonobacterales bacterium | reverse complement strand
GATACGGAGGGTAACATGAACAGGTATGTTGCCATGGTCACCGGAATTCTCCTCGGTGCCATCGTCACCGTCGGGATGGGAGCGCTGGTCTGGTGGCTTGCGGACTATCATCCACCGCTTCCCGCTCGCGTTGTTCAGGCGGCCAGTGGCGCTCCAAGCGGGATCACACACCACGTCTACCTCACGCTGCAAACCTTCCCCAACAGCCCCGACGCCAATCCCCAGTGGGAGGCCGAGCACCACTACCAACTGCTGCGTGCGGGTGCTCCCGTGATAGACCCGCACCAGGATTGGGTCACCTATGGGCCAAGCGCCGCGCTGCGGGTTCCCGCCCACAGCGAAGTGACCATCACCATCTACCAGTACGATAGCGGGCTCAGCCTGCTCAATCAATTCTATTCCAACGTCCGCGGTACCATCGGCAACACTATGACGGTCGATGGGAAGACCATGACCGCCATCCCTACCGATCAAGTGTCCCACACCTTCACCATCCACGGCCGTGACCCTACCGGGCAACCGTACCTGTTCGTCAGCGTTCCGCTCATGAAGCTGCCGGACGACGTCGTGAGCGCGGGTAAAGACAACGGGTTCCCATCCAATCCACACGTCATTCAGTTCTCCTTCTACGTCCAGGGACCGGGCCACTACGTGTGGCAATGCGAGTACCCCTGCGGCAACCGGTTCGACGGCTTCGGCGGAGCCATGTCCACCAACGGCTACATGAACGGCACCTTCGACGTCGTCGGCTGATCGGCAAACAGACGAGAGCCATCGGACCCCAGGCGCGGGCTGAGCCGCGGCCAAGCGGGTTGGTTGACAAGGGAGGCGAGGATGAGAGATCGCGCGCAGGCCGTGCAGCGGGCGCGGCCGGGACTATCTCGAGACATCCGTAACGTGCTGATCTGGTGGGCAATCGCCACGCTGATCCTGGCAATCCTCACGTTTATCGTCCCTCCCAACCTGTACGGACTGGATCCGATCGCCTCTGAACAGACCAGCGACTACGCCCACACCATGATGCTGTTTACCTTCCTCGCCGACCCCGTGTTCGCCATGGTGGTCGTGTTCGCGGGCTACGCCGTGTGGCGCTGGCGCACACGCGAACAGCCCATGACCGACGGGCCGCGCCTGTTGGCGGGCAGAGGCATCCAGGTCGCGTGGGTCGGGATCTCCACCGTGCTGGTGATCGGCCTGTACGCCTGGGGCCTGATCTTCCTGGACCGCGCGGATGCCGCGCCGCCTCCCGGCACGAACGTGTTGCAGGTGGATGTGACCGGCGAGCAGTGGAACTGGAACTACACCTATCCGCAGTACGGCAACGCCCAGAGCGACGTTCTCGTCGTTCCGGTCAACCAGCCCATCCTCTTCAAGATCACTTCGATCGACGTGACGCACTCCTTCTCGGTTCCTGCCTGGGCCATCAAGAAGGATGCGAATCCTGGCTACTTTACCTATATCCGCGCCACACCCAACAAAATGGGCGCCTTCCCTGTGCGCTGCTACGAGCTGTGCGGGCTGTACCACGCCTACATGCAGGGACAGGTGCTCGTCGTGACACCGCAGTACTTCGCTAGCTGGGTAACCAAGCAGCCAACTGGCTACCCATGGGGCATCGGCGGGTCGGGTCTGCCCAACTCCTTCCAGGAGCCCACCCCGTTACCCTTGAACCACGCGCCAGGAGTGAAGCCATAGGGCATATCAGGGTCCGTCCCCACGGTTCTCGAGTCGTCCTGCGCGCCAGCGCCGCGCACTTCGAGAGGAGAGACCAGACATGTCGGAATCCGCCGTTGAGCGCCACACGGCCACCCGCCAGCCGCAAACCATCTGGGGCAAGCTCATTCCGAGCCATGTCACCGGAGTCATCTGCGCCATCATCGGCTACGTGCTCGGGTGGTACCTCACCCGGGCGCTCGTGCCCTCTGATTTGCCCAACACGCCGGACCTGAAGGAGATCTTTGCCTTCCTCGGGTTGACGGTCGGCTGGCTCGTCGGCGTCGGCGCGTTCACGCTGCCCATCCAGTGGGTGATCGGCGTGCGCAACCCGACCAGCCACGAGGTGCAGGAACGGTTGGTGTACGCCGATGAGCCCGTCTGGCGCTACTTCCGCTGGAACACCGACCACAAAGTGATCGGCATCCAGTACCTGGTGGTCGTGCTCATCATGCTGGCGATTGGTGGACTGCTCGCCATGCTCATGCGTGCCGAGCTGATCCAGCCAGGGGCGAAACTGTTCCCGACGGAGACCTACAACACCATGGTCACCATGCACGGCATGATCATGATCGCCACCATCTTCACCATCATCGTCGGACCATTCGCCAACTTCATCATGCCGCTCATGATCGGCGCGCGCGACATGGCCTTCCCGCGCTTGAACGCCCTGAGCTGGCATCTGCTGATCCCGGGACTCGCCGTCTTCCTGCTGCAGCCATTCTTCAACGGCACCCAGACCGGCTGGACGTTCTACGAGCCACTCGCCGACCAGACCGGCGGCGGCGCCGATGCCTTCGCCTTCGGCGTGCTCGTCATCATCTTGTCCACGGGTATTGGCGCCGTGAACATCCTCTGCACCATCCTCACGATGCGCGCACCGGGCCTGAAGTGGACGCGGCTGCCCATGTTCGTCTGGGGTATCCTCGCCACGGTCATCCTCTCGTGGAGCGCGACCACATCCGTCAACGCCGCGCTCATCCAGGTGCTCCTCGACCGCGGGTTCAACACCACCTTCTTCCTCAACACTGTGCCGGCGAACTTCGCTCCGGGTACCACGGATCCCTCTGGAGGGGGGAGCAACTTCCTCTACGAGCAGCTGTTCTGGTTTTTTGGCCACCCCGAGGTGTACATCCTCGCCCTGCCAGCATTCGGCGTCGTGCTGGATATCGCCACCGTCTTCTCGCGCAAGCCGCTGTTCACCTACGGGCTCTCCGTCGTCGGCATCATGGGCGTCTGCCTGATCAGCTTCCTGGTCTGGGCGCACCACCTGTTCAACTCCGGCTGGCAGCAGGAGCTCCGTGGCTTCTACATGGGCACCACGGAGCTGATCTCCATTCCCACCGGCTTCGTCTTCCTCGGCCTCCTCGGCACCCTTTGGCGAGGTCGCATGTGGATGAAGTTACCGCTGGCCTGGGTGCTGGCGTTCCTGTGGACGTTCGTGATCGGCGGCATCACCGGCATCTATCTCTCGGACGTGCCCGCCGATTTTCAGCTGCACGGCGCCTACTTTGTGACGGGCCACTTCCACTATGTGATCCTGGGCAGCGGCCTGTGGGGCTTCTTCGCAGCCATGTACTACTGGTTCCCGAAGCTCACCGGGCGCTTCCTTGACGAGCGGTTGGGGTGGATCCACTTCTGGGGTGCCAACATCTTCTTCAACCTCACGTTCGCCATGTTCTTCTACGTCGGGTTGCAGGGCATGCCGCGGCGCGTCGCCGATTACTCCGCCGTGTTCCAGCTCGGCAATACGCTGGCCAGCATCTTCGCCTTCTGCCTGGGCGCGGCGATGCTCGTGTTCTTCGCCAACGTCGCCTGGTCCTGGTTCTATGGCGAACGCGCCGGCGCCAATCCCTGGCGCGCTAAGACACTGGAGTGGACCACACCAACGCCCGTGCCCATCGAGAATTTCGAGACGATTCCGGTCGTCACGGCTGGCGCGTACGAATACGGCACGCCGGATACCCAGGCGCCTCCCGCCGCGGGCGCGGAGCCAGTCGCCGGAATGTAACGACGCGCCGCGGGGCTGGACGGCCGTCCGCGGCGGCTGCCGCTGCTGCCCGCCCCGTAGCAATCGAGCGCACGTTGAACACGTTGAAGGGAAGCACACATGGCCAGAGAGTTCGGTATCTCCGGGCTGTTCGTGCCGGATTCAGCCTCACTGCCGGAGGTGGATGAAGATCGTAAGCTTCGTGTTGGCATGCTGCTGTATGTGCTCGCGGATGTCTTTCTCGCGATCTTCTTCTTTGGCACCTATATCTTCCTGCGCGGGTACAACACCAGTGGCCGCTGGTTCCCCCCTGGCTCGCAGGCGCCCGACCTCGGGCAGAACACCTGGATCATGGTGCTGGCGGTCGTAGGGGGCATCCTCTTTGGCGTAGGCGCCTGGGCGCTGAGACGCGGCAACCAACGGCTCTTCCGCTTCTCGATGCTGGCCGCCACGTACTTCTATCTCCTCGACGGCGCGGGCCAGATCTGGCTCATGGCGCGCCAGCCCTTCACCGTCGCCTCCGGCGCGTACGCCTGCTGCTTCCTGTTGCTCGCCGGCTACCACGCCTACCACATGCTGCTGGGCATCTTCCTGGGCGCCGGCGTCGTCAACCGGGCGTTCCGTGGCTATTACGCCGTGCCGGTCGTCGCCAGCGGCACCACCCCAAACGTCAGCCGCGGCGTCACCCATGGCGCGGTTGCCGGGCATGAGCACGTGGACGCGCACACCGCTCCCGAAGAATTCCCGCAGCGCAACACGACGGGCATCGCCGCCATCGGCTACTACTGGTACTGGGCAGCGATCTACGCGGTCGCCTTCTGGCTGCTGCTCATCATCCAGCCCGTCAACTACCACCCGTTCTAGAAAGAGCTCGCCATGAGCCTCCAGATGCTGCCGTGGACCTGGTCGTTCGATCTTCCTGTGCTGCTGGGGCTGGGGCTCGCCGCTTTCCTCTACGCGCTCGGCACCCGCTACTCGCTCGCCGCGGGCATGGCCAGCCATCTCGCTCCCTGGCGCTGGCTCTGCTTCGCGGCGGGCTTGCTGGCGATCTTCCTCGCGCTGCAGTCGCCCCTCGATGCCTGGGTCGGCACGTATCTGTGGGCGCACATGGTGCAGCACATCATCCTGCTCTACGTGGCCGCGCCGCTCTTGCTCTTTGGGGCGCCCCTGATGCCCATCTGGCGCGCCTTCCCACTAGAATCCCGCCGCTCCAGCTTGCGCTGGCTGATGCTCCACCCCAGGCCGCGCCGAGTCGCGCTGACGCTGGGGAAAGTCCTCCACATGCCGCGCCTCGCCTGGTGGCTCTTCGTGGGCGTTTTCTTCCTCTGGCACACCGCGCCACTCTACAACCTCGCGCTGCGTAATCAAGTGGTCCATGACTTCGAGCACCTCTGCTTCCTGGGGACGGCGCTGCTATTCTGGAGTCAGGTCATCCCCTCCGCTCCGCTCAAGCCACGCCTCGGCTACGCGGCTCAGGCATTCTACGTGTTCCTGGCGGGCATCGCCACCGAGTTTGTCTCGATGGTGTTGATCTACTACAACGGCGTGATCTATTCGTACTATGCCCAGATCCAGCGGCCCGCGGGCGCCATTTCGGCGTTCGGCGACCAGACCGCCGCCGCGGCGATCATGAATCTGACCGACGTGATACTGTACGGCAGCGTCTTCATGTTCCTGTTGTGGCGCTGGATCGACGATGCGCTGCAGCACGACCAGCAGGAGGGATGGCCGGGCACATCTGGCGCGCGCATACCTCCGGCCTCGGGGCAATATTTGCCGCGATGAGCACCTCACCGCCTGCGAGTTGCGGCAGAAATGGAGGGGTACGGCATGCAACGCGCACTCGGGGTGTCCCCGGCGTCATCCCAGGCGACCCGAGCAGAGCACGCGAAGGCTACTCTTTCCGCCTACCTCAACCTGACGAAGCCGCATGTGACCGTGTTGCTGCTCGGCATCACCCTCGCCGCGATGGTGGTCGCCGCGGACGGCTTTCCTCCGCTGGGCATCACCCTGGCCACGCTCGTCGGCGGCGCGATGGCCGCCGGCAGCGCCAATGCGATCAACTGCTTCTGGGATCGCGACATTGACCAGCTGATGACCCGCACCCGCCGCCGTCCCCTCCCCGCCGGCCGCGTATCTCCCGAGGACGCGCTGCTCTTCGGCCTGGCGCTCGGCTCCTGCTCGTTGGCGCTCTTCGGCGCCTTCGTCAACTTCCTCAGCGCCGCGCTGGCCGCCGTTGCCATCCTGTTCTACGTCGGCGTGTATACCATCTGGCTCAAGCGCCGCACTTCCCAGAATATCGTCATTGGCGGCGCCGCTGGCGCCGTTCCGGTTCTCATCGGCTGGGCCGCGGTCACCGGCTCGCTGACCCTGACCCCCCTCTTGATGTTCCTCATCGTCTTCATGTGGACACCGCCGCACTTCTGGGCGCTTTCCCTGCTGCTCAAGAACGACTATGAGCGGGCCGGCGTCCCCATGCTGCCCGTCGTCCGCGGCCAGCGAGCCACCCGCCGGCAGATCGTCCTGTATACCGTCATGCTGATCGCCACCACCCTGACGCTCGCCGTGACGCACGCGCTGGGCATGCTCTACGTGATCTGCGCCCTGGCGCTCGGCGCATGCCTGCTGGGCTTCGCGCTGAAACTGGCGCGCTCTGGCTCCCTGCGCGACGCGCGCACGCTGTTCTGGATCTCGAACCACTATCTCGCGCTGATCTTCGCCGCGATGGTCGTCGATCGCGTGCTGCGCTAACTGGCGGGGAGGGGAGGAAGCAGGATGAGCGGTACCATGAAGCTGCGCACGGCGTCCCGGCTAATCGTGCTCATCCTGGTGATCGTCCTTGCCGGTGTCCTGGCGCTGCGCCAGCACATCGCCACCACACATGCCGGCCCGAACGCCACCCCTACCACTCACCCCACCGCTGCTCTGACCGCCGGCACCGTCCTGGGCGGCAAGTCCGCCACGCCCTTCCAGCTCGCCGATCAGAACGGCAGCGTGATCTCGCTGGCCGCGCTCCGCGGGCACCCGGTCGTCCTGACATTTCTCGATGCCACCTGCACGTCGGAGTGTCCTATTACCGCTCAATATCTGGGCTGGACCGCGCAGGCGCTGGGGTCAAAGGCGGCGAGCGTCGCATGGCTGGCGATGAGCGTGAATCCGCAGAACACGCCCGCCGATGGGCGGCAGTTCATCGCCAAGAATAAGGTCACGATCCCCATCCACATCCTGCTGGGCACGCACGCGCAGCTCGCTCCACTGTGGCATGCCTATGGCATTTACGTCCAGCCGGTCCCCGGTGGCGACACGATCCATACGATCGTCACCTACCTGATCGATGAGCAAGGCCAGACACGGGAAGTCCTCGACCAAGCCTACGATCCCAGGCAAGCGGCACACGACCTCGGCGTGCTCCTGGCACAATCGAGCTGAGACGCGCGAGAAGCGCCGTGGATGAGCGCGGGAGGGACACATGCAGCACTCGATCGCACCGGACTCGACGCCAGAGCAGGCGACTGCCAGGCAACCAGGGAGGAAAGGCGCCATTCGCTTCGCTCTGGCGTTCGTCGTGGTGGTCGGCCTGCTCGTCGTGCTGCTCATCCGCCTGATGGCCGCCCAGCACACGGTCTCCAGTGCGCCGTCAGGATCGGTCCCACTCGTGGGCCGACCCGCGCCCGACTTCACCATCACCGCCTGGAATGTGCCATCCAGCCCGACCGTGCATCTGGCCGCGCTGAAAGGCCAGCCCGTCGTGGTCAACTTCTGGGCGCCCTGGTGCGCGCCGTGCCAGCAGGAGATGCCCATGCTCTCGGCCGCCGCGCGCGCCTACGACGTACGCGGCATCGACTTCATTGGCGTGGCGTTCGACTCACAGCCGGCTGACGCCCTCCACTTCTTGCGCCAGTACGACATCACCTACCCCTGCGGTCCTGACGCGACTGGCGGCATCGCCGCGGAGTACGCCCTGCCAGGCATCCCCGTGACCGTCTTCGTCAATCGCCAGGGGATCGTCGCGCAGCGGGTCACCGGTCCGCTCACGCAATCGACACTCGACCAGGCGCTGCGAGCTCTGCTCCAGTGACGTGGGCGGGCGCGGGCACTCGCCCGCCACAGGCTCAGTGTCGTGCTCGCTCCGCTTCGTATGCCGCGAGAATTTGCCGCACCAGCTCCTCCCGCGAGACATCCGCGGCATGCGCGATCGGCTGATCCTGCCCCTGCGCCTGCATCGATCCATTTCCGGCTGGGCTGCTGCCGCCATATGCGCCTGTCGTCTCGTAGTGGGGTGCGGCGCCCTCCTCACTCAACTGCGTCCTGATGGCGTAGGAGAACTCAGCCCGACCGTCCGCGAAGACATCCATCCTGGCGGTCGTCTGGTGATTGGTGATGCGCACTTCCCTGCCCTCTTGCTCCAGACGCGCCTTGACCTCCTCAAAAGCGGGAATCACCGTCGATTGGACAAAATCTCGCGTCACCTCCACATGGTCCGCCAACTCCGGACTCTCGCGATGGTGCATGTCATCACTCAGAAAGTCGCTGACGTTCCGGCCCAGATCACCCATCCTGCTGCTCCTCTCCGAGAGCGTCACTGTCGCACAATAGATGGCATCCGGCCCGCGGGGCGCTCTCTCGCCTCTTCACGCGCGTGGCCAGACGCCTAATAGGAGAGGGATAATCGCACGTTCTCTGCCACATGTTCCCCAGTGCCACAGCACGTCGCTCGTCCTGGTGCCAGCTGCGAGGCTGTCTCGCGCGCTGGCACCCACGTGTGACAACAGCGATCGGAGGAAAGCGCCATGCCGGGCATCTGAGGCTCAATGTTCGCCCGGTGTCGTCATGTCGAGAATAGTCCTGGCTAGCACGCGCAATTCCTCCACCAGCTCCGGCGGCCGCAACACACGAAAAGGACAGCCAAGGCTCACCAGGAAACGCGCGGTATGCTGCAGATCGTCGTCGTAGGCGCGCAGCAAGATGCCCGTCGGCGTCTCTTCAAGCGTGGCAAAAGTAGCGGGCACGGCCTCACGGATCTGCTCCAGGCTGGCTTGCAACAGCACTTCGGCGAGCCAGCGCGAAGGGATCGCCGCGAATGCCTGGATCGTATAGGTCAGGCAGTCGAAGTTGGCTGGAGGCGTAAAGCGCTCTTCACGCACCTCTAGCCCACGGATGCGGTCCAGACGAAAAATACGCGTGTCCTGACGCAGATGGCAGTACCCAACCGCGTACCATCGCCCGCTATGATAGACCAGACCATAGCAGTCGAATGCGCGCTCACGTTCTTGGCCCGGGCGGGCCTGATAACGCAACCAGACCCGTTTTCCTTGATGAGCTGCTGTGCTCAGAGGCATCACATACCCGCTCAGCTCGGCGCGTGAGCGCGCGGCCAGATCGAGCACCACCGTGTCCTGCACCGCCTGGACCCGCTCACGCACGACCTGCGGCAGCACCCGCTCGACTTTCGCCAGCGCACGCTCGACGGTTGGGATGGCCTGGGAAAGTCCTAACTGGTCTATGGCCTGCAGCCCCAGCGTCACCGCCACCGCCTCCTCTTCGGTCCACATCAAGGGCGGCAACTTGAAGCCCGGGCGCAGCCGGTAGCCGCCGTAGCGTCCGCGCAGCGCTTCGACAGGAATGCCGATATCCTGCAGCTTGGTGATATAGCGCCGCACACTGCGCGCCTCGACCTCCAGCCGTTCCGCCAGTTGCGCCGCGGTCACGCCCGGTCGCGATTGCAGCAGGTCCAGCATCGTCAAGAGCCGGCTGACGGGTGAATAGGTCATGTAACGTGCTCTGCTTGTCTCAGGAACAACGGTCTTCAATGAGGACCGTTTCTGACCACATGCACAAGTATACTTTCGACAAGGGCCCGATAGTATTCAAACCACCCCCAAACGAAGGAGGCTCATCTGATGGCGACGACATCTGACCTCTCGACGGCGACCGAATTCATGTGGAGAACGGCGCGGCTGCTGGAGCGGCACCGCTTCGCTTACCTCTTTCTAGGCGGCGAGCGGCAAGCTGTGCTGGAGGCGCTGCGTCCTTACCAAAATGCCGACGGCGGCTTTGGCAACAGCCTGGAGCCGGACGTGCGCGCACCGGTCAGCCAGCCCATCCCCACCTGGTCGGCACTGTGCATTCTGGACGAGGCCGAGGCGTTTGGTGATCCCATGGTGCTGCGCGCCTGCGACTATCTGCTGTCCATCACGACTGCGGAAGGGGGCGTACCCTTTGTGCTGCTCTCGGTGCGCGACTATCCGCATGCACCCTGGTGGGAGACCGAAGATCAGCCGCCAGCCTCCCTCAATCCGACCGCGGCCATCGCCGCGCTGCTGTATAAGCATGGCGTCGAGCATCCTTGGCTGACCGCGGCGACCGAGTACTGCTGGCGTAACCTCGACACGATGGACCAAACCAGTCCCTACGAGATGCGCGCCGTCCTGCCGTTCCTCGATTTCGTCCCCGATCGAGAGCGTGCGGAGAAGGTCTTTGCCCGCGTTGGACCGAAAATCCTGGACCAGAAGCTGGTTGCGCTCACACCGACCACGCAGGAGGAGACGCACACCCCGCTCAACTTCGCCCCTCGTCCGCACAGCCTTGCGCGTCGTCTGTTCGCCGATGAGGTGATCGAAGCGCATCTGGACGCGCTGGCCTCCGCCCAGCAGGAAGACGGCGGCTGGCAGTTCAACTGGCTTGCCTGGAATCCTGCCGCGGCCCTGGAATGGCGAGGGATTGTGACCATCGAGGCCCTGGTCACGCTGCGGGCGTACGGGCGACGGGTCTAAAATCAACCAAGTCCAGTCCGGAAGCCCTGGCGCCAGGTGGAGTAGCTCGGTTTCCAGCCGAGCTCCCGCCTGGCTTTGGCATTGGTCGCGCCGCGCACCTGCGTCATCATCGACACGCCGACATCGCCGATTACCAGGCGGCCGAGCCACACCGGGATGTGTCGTGGCAGCTTTGCGCCGAGCGCACGCGCGAGCTCGGGCAGCCAGGTGGCCACGGGCGCCGGCTCGTCGTCGACGACGTTATAAACGCCCGGGGCGCCACGCCGCATCGCCGCGATCGTCGCCGTGGCGGCGTCGTCGACGTGGATGAACGACCACACGCCGGCGCCATCGCCGACGATCGGGAACCCACGCTTGCGCACCATCGCCACGATCTCCCCGTCGGCGGCGAATCCCGTTCCGGGTCCATAGAGGTTGCCGTAGCGCAGGGCGATTCCTTCGATCCCGTGGGCACCGACCACGGCGTTCTCGACATAGCGGATTGCCCCGAGCGACTTCGTTTGATTGCGCGGCGGGTTCGGGTCAAGCGGATCTTCTTCGGTCTTCAGACCCGTGCCGGTGCGCTCATAGTTCCAGTTGCCAAAGCTCTGAGCGATAAACTGCCGCGCCCCCGCTGCCCGCGCGGCCTCCAGCAGGTGATCCGTCCCTTCGATGCGCAGGCGGTTGGTCAGCGCAAACTCGTCGTCGAACTGCTTGAAATTCTTCAAACCCTTGAGGTCGGTCAGCTCGTGGATCACGACTTCCGGTTCGGCACGCTTCACCGCTTGCATGACAGCGGAGCGATCGAATACATCGACCACCACTGGCTGCGCGCCGGCCGCGCGCAGCGGGTCGGCGTGCCGCGGAGAGCGCGTCATCGCGACGACCTCGTAGCCGCTTGCGACCAGCTGCGGGACGAGGCGCTTCCCAATCGCGCCGGTGGCGCCTGCGACGAATACCTTCATGGTGAATCTCCTTGTGCGTGCACCGTGAGATAGAGGAGGTGGTGCTTTGCGCCCTCTTAGACGGAACCGCCACTGGTCTTGTGACAGCCCGCCGCACGTTGCACCAGCGCGCCTCCAGCACGCCGATAGAAGATCCACGAGTTACGGGTCAGGAGTCTGCGCGATCGATCCTGGCGATGTCGGATACCGGGAATCCGAGATGAGTGAGCTTATCCGGGTTCACAATCGAGCGAACCGTCTGGATGACACTATCGGCGACATCCAGAACTAGCACATTGACCACGCGACCCTCAGCGTCGAATGACACCGCACCTGGTTGTCCGTTGATGAGCGCGAACCGGACCGTGATGTGGAAATCACGTGCTGTCTTGAAGTAGCTCTTGAGTACGAGTGCGACGCGATCGCGACCGAAGATTGGCTGTGGGTATGCGCGCGCCTTGCCGCCACCATCGCCGTAAAAAGCGACGTCCGCGGCGAGGAAGTTGATGAGGCTCGCAAGATTCCCCTGCCCGGCCGCATCGAAGAACTTCGCCGCGAGCTCCTGCTGAGCCTGTCGACTCACATCGAACCGAGGTTTGCCCTCGTCGATCCGTTTCTTCGCACGGGCGAAGATTTGGCGGCAGTTGTCTTCACTCTTCTGGACGATCTCGGCAATCTCATCATAGCCGTAGTCGAAGACCTCTCTCAGCAAGAAGACAGCACGCTCGACAGGCGACAGCGTCTGGAGGAGCACGAGGAACGCAAGAGACAGGGAATCATCTATCTCCGCGTGTTCCGCGGGGTCGGGCTCCAGCGCGGCCGCGACGGGCTCAGGCAGCCAGACCCCGACGTAGGCCTCATGTCTGGCGCGCGCGGACCGCAATTCGTCGATGGCCAGCCGTGTCGTCACCGTCGTCAGAAACGCCTTGGGCGACTCGATCGCGGTACCGTGCGCGCTCGCGCGATGGAAACGTAGGTATGCTTCCTGGACGACGTCCTCCGCCTCACTCGCGCTCCCGAGCATACGGTACGCGATCGAGAACATGAGCGGCCGAAGCCCCTCGTACACCTCACTACCAGGTTTGCCTGTCATCTGCTACCCCTCTAGTCAGTTAGATGGTATAGCGCCTGGCATCGTGACGCGCGCTGTCCTTCGCCCAGGGGCTTCATTGCTCCCGACCGGCACCAGGCAAACACTCAACTCCACAGCAATGGAGCGCCGCTTGGAGAGCATACCGTCACCGACCCTCGCTCTGCAACTTGCCGCGCGGGCTGACTCACACGCTGCCACGCGAGCCACCGTAACCGGCAGCTGCTCTATCCCGGGGTGGTTAGGACCGCCGTGCCTTCACCTGCACCGTCACGTTCGCCTCCGTCGTGTACGGCCCGGAACTTCCCATACGAATCAGTCCTACCCGCACCAGGGTTCCTTCGGTCAGGCGCTCCAGATGCCGCCGCAAGTCGGCCGCCGTCGCCACCGATTGATCGTCCAGCCGGAAGATCACGTCTCCTGGCCGGATGCCCGCGCGCGCCGCCGGACCCCCGTCCATCACCTGCACCACTTCCACCGCCGTCGGCGTCTCGATGTGGAGTGCTCGGCGCAGCGACTGCGGCAACATCCCCACCTGCACTGCCACACCGACGGCCGCTCGCCGCACCTCGCCATCGCGCATCAGCCGCGAGGCCACCCACGTCACGGTGTTGATGGGGATCGCGAACGACAACCCCTGCGCCTGCTGCACCATCGCCACGTTGATGCCGATCACCTCGCCGCGCCCGCTGACCAGCGGTCCGCCCGAATTCCCCGGATTGATCGGCGCGTCCGTCTGGATGATGTCCTCGATCAGCGTGCCGCCATAGCCCGGCAGCGTCCGGTGCAGCGCGCTGATGATGCCGGCCGTCACCGTGCTCTGCAGCCCAATCGGGCTGCCGATCGCCACTACTAGCTGCCCCACGTTCAGCTTATCCGAATCCCCCAGGCGCGCTGTCGCCAGCCCACTCGTGGTCGGCGGCGCCACCCGCACCACCGCGAGATCCGTATCTGGGTCACTCCCCACCAAATCGCCCGGCAGATCGCGTCCATCCGCCAGCGTCACCGTAATGCGCCGCGCTCCGTCCACCACGTGGCTGTTCGTCAGAATATAGCCGTCAGGCGCGAAGATCACTCCCGACCCCGCTCCCTCGGCCACCCGCGGCATCACGCCATAGGGCGTGCGCCCGTTGATCGCTTTCGTTACACCAACCTGCACCACCGCCGGCCCTACCCGCGCGACCACATCCATGATCGTTCGCGAGTAAGCATCCAGAGCCTCCTGCTCGCTTGCCGTCGCGCCGCGCTCATCGTCCGGCGCGTGCCCATACCACGCCATGAGATTGCCTCCATCCAGACCGGCCGCTCTACTCCTCCTCCTCCTGCCCCACTTCCACCACAACACGCGACCTGCCCATCATCCTCTCCCTGTACCATATCCCATGCCCGCGGCCCTTGCCCCTCCCCATTCGGCCAGGCCCGCCCCTAGCCGTCCGGCTCTCCTCCGCCCATCGTCCGGCTCACCGCCGGCGCGTCT
>CAYQFU010000154.1:11965-14138 GCA_964416775.1 uncultured Ktedonobacterales bacterium | reverse complement strand
CTGAACGTAGGACTGACGCGGCCCGGCTGGATGGCGTGCCTGGAGATGCCGGGAGACGGGTGTGGCGGCTGGCTTGTGGCGCCGGGCTATTTCGGTCCCATGCGAATGGCGCCGTCAAGGCGGATGACCTCGCCGTTGAGCATCTCGTTTTCGACGATGTGGCGGGCAAGGGCGGCGTATTCCTCTGGGCGGCCGAGGCGCGAGGGGAACGGCACCTGCTGGGCCAGCGACTGGCGAGCCGGCTCGGGGAGGCTGCCCATGAGGGGCGTGTCGAAGGTGCCAGGAGCGATGGTCATGACGCGGATGCCGAAGCGAGCCAGCTCGCGGGCGATGGGCAGCGTCATGCCGACGATGCCGCCCTTGGAGGCGGAGTAAGCCGCCTGGCCAATCTGGCCATCGAAGGCGGCGACGGAGGCGGTGTTGATGATGACGCCCCGCTCGCCGCTGGTGTTGGGCTGGGGCTCGCCTTTCGCGATGGCGGCACTGGCCAGCCGGATGACGTTGAACGTGCCGATGAGGTTGATCTCGACGACCTTGGCGAAGTGGGCGAGGGAGTGGGGCTGTTCTTTGCCAAGCACCCGCTCGGCGATGGCGACGCCGGCGCAGTTGACGACGCCCTGGAGGCCGCCGAACGTCTGGAGCGCTGTGTCCACGGCCTGCTGTACCGATTTCTCGTCGGTGACGTCGGTCTGGACGAAGCGCGCTTTGGGGCCGATTTCGGCGGCGGTGCGCTCGCCAGTCTCGGCGTTGATGTCGGCGATGACGACGTTGGCGCCCGCGGCGGCGAAGGTGTGGGCGCAGGCGGCGCCGAGGCCGGAGCCGCCGCCGGTGATGAGGAAGGTGGTGTTCTGCAGCTGCACCTGGGCATCTCCTTCACGGGAACGCTGGCCGGGGGCCAGCGAGGCTACGTATCAGAACGATAGCACACGCGTACACCACCCCTCAGAAGCTGGACGGGCTCGCAGGTTGAAGGAGGGGGGCCATGTCGAGGAGAGCGCAGCAATGTTTGGAGGGCAGCACGAGCCGGCTCGAAACAGAGTCGGCGCGGCGGGAATGCTGGTGCATCGGGCGATGCGGGCGGGCGACTCTGTAGCCCGGTCGCGTATCAACTTCTGGATGGCTCTACGCGGAGGGAGGCGGCTCGATGAGCCTGCGCACGAGACAACTGGGACACAGCGATATGGCGATTACGCCGGTGGGCATCGGCACGGCACCCATAGGGTCGACGCCCGCGTGGCGGATCAACTGGGGGCCGCAAGACGAAGGCGAGTCCATCCGCACCATCCAGATGGCCCTTGACCTGGGCGTCAACTGGATCGACACAGCTCCCTTCTACGGTTGGGGGCGCGCGGAGCAGATCGTCGGCAAGGCGGTGCGTGGCCGGCGCGAGCGCGTCTATCTCTTCACCAAGTGCGGCACGCTCCCCGACGGGCAGGGCGGCTGGCGGGAGGATCTGAGCCCCGCCAGCATCCGGCGTGAGGTGGAGAGCAGCCTCCGCAACCTGCAGACCGATTATCTCGACCTCTACCAGTTCCACGACCCCGATCCACGCACGCCCATCGAGGAGTCGTGGGCGACGCTGCAAGCACTCATCCAGGAGGGGAAGGTGCGCTACGGCGGTCTCTCCAACCACCCGGTGGAGTTGATGGCGCGAGCCATGGCGCTTGCGCCGGTCACGTCGAACCAGCACCAGTACAATCTCCTGGAGCGGGCGATCGAGCGCGACGTGCTGCCCTACTCACAGGAGCACGGCATCGGCGTATTGTGCTGGTCACCGCTGGCGAGCGGCTTCTTGACGGACGATTTTGACCTGGAACGGCTCGCCCCCGATGACTTCCGGCGCCAGCACCGCTACACGCGGGAACCGGACGCGAGCAAGCTGGCGCAGGTGCGGCAGGCGTTGGGGACCATCGCGCACGACTGTGGCAGGACGCTGCCCAACCTGGCGATTAGCTGGGTGCTACGCCAACCCGCGGTGACGGGCGCTATCATGGGGATACGGAGCGAGCGGGAGGCACAGGAGATGGTGCGCGCGCCCGACTGGGAGCTGACCGCGCAGGAGATCGCGGCCGTGGAGCGCGCGCTGGCGCCGTGGAGTTCCGATCGCTGACGTCATTGGGATAGGGCGTGCGGCCGCTCGGGAGAATGGGGCAGACAGCCGCGCCACGTGCGC
>CAYQFU010000154.1:0-11865 GCA_964416775.1 uncultured Ktedonobacterales bacterium | reverse complement strand
ACGTGCGCATGTTGCCACACCCCCTTCCTCGTTCCGCAACACGCTCCAGCCCGATCCATCAGCCGAGCTTATAAGTCACCAGCCCTTTGGCGATGGCCTGCCCTGAGGCGCTGTTGACGTCGACGTCGAGGTAGACGAGGCTGCGACCACGGCGCAGGACACGGGCGACGGCCTGGAGATCCTCCTGTGACGCGGCAGCGAGATACGTCACGGTGAGACTGACGGTGGCGCCACGACCATTCGCCGGAACCTCAGCATCTGACCAGGCGGCGACGCTGGCGGCGGTGTCGATGAGCGACGCGATGGCTCCGCCATGCACGATGGTGCCGACGGTCACCAGGGCCTCGGTGAACGGGAGTGTGAGCGCTGCGATGCCCGGCTGGAGCGTCGTCAGCTGGATGCCCAGGTGACCGACGAAGGGCGAGGTACGCAGAAAATGGCGGACGACATCCGCCCCCGAGACGGAGCCTCCAGTCGGGGTGCTCATGCAGAATCTCCTTCTCACTCCGTGTGCGCTGCCCGGCCAGCCGCGAATGCCGCATCAGTATACGGCGTGGTGGCGCACGGCGTCAGGTGCTACCTCGGCCGTGGCGACGTCCAGCGTTACCTGGCCGGCGTCGCCATCCACCGCGATGAGCTGCCCATCGGCGATGCGCCGCAGCAGGCCAGGGACGTTGACGACCGCGGGGATGCCGTACTCGCGGGCGACGATGGCGCCGTGGGAGTGATAGCCGCCCACCTCCATGACGATGGCGGCGGCACGCAGGAAGAGGGGCGTCCAGCCGGGGTCGGTGGAGGGTGCCACGAGGATCTCACCCGGCTGGAGCTGCCAGCCGTCATGGGGATCGCGAATTACACGCGCCCGGCCCGTCGCATGCCCTGGCGCGGCTGGCGTGCCACCGAGGACTTCGTCGCTGTCTGGACCCGACGTGGAGGGAGCCGGCTGTACGCGCCGGGACCGGCGTTGGCGCGTGCGGGCGGGCGGTGCTGGCAGCTCGGGCATGGTCGCGGGGCGCCCTTCGGCGTCCAGGATGAGGAGGTCGGGAAGCGACTCGGTCAGCCAGCGGTCGCGCTGTGCACGCCGATCCACTGCCAGCGCCGCGGCCCCGTGCCCATCCCACTCGCCACGTAGATAGGCCATGAAGTCCACATAGGCCAGATAGATGACGTCGGATGGGTCGTCGAGCATGCCCGCCGCGACCAACCGCGCACCTACTTCCAGCGCTATGGCGCGCAGGCTGAGCGTGACGAGGCTGATGATAGACTTGCCGGCCTCGCGCTTCGCCGCGCCTGCCCGCGCTCGCGCCGCCAGCCAGCGGACGAGAGGACGCACAGGCAACGGCAGGGTGCGCACCTCGATCTCGGCCGCCTGGCGGACCGCGTGGGCGGCGTCGCGGGGCGAGCGCGAGCGATCCTCGCGCAGCAGCGCGCCGATTTCGCCCAGCAGGTAGGTGGGATCCTCGACCCAGCGTGGGTTGGCGATGTCTAACTCGGAGATGCCGCGATGACCGAACTCGTCCAGGTAGGCTGCGAACGCCCCGCGGAAGGGGGAGTCGTCAGGCAGGTTGCGCCATCCCCACGGGTCCAGCGGCTCGGTCTCCAGGGAGTGGCGTGCCTGCGGCTCGTCGGCGGCCAGGCGCGCCAGGTCGTACAGGCGATAGCCATGTTCCGCGCTGGTCACGCGGTCACTGCCGGCCATCAGGCCAGCGGCCAGCGCTTTGCCTCGACCAGGTCGATAGCGCTCGATCAATCCGGCGAGCACGGTGTCCCAGATGCCGAAGGCGTTGAACAGGAACTTGCGCACGCATTCGCCGAACACGGCCTGAGCCTGCTCGCCGTGGGCGATCAGCTCGGCATTGGTCAACGAGCGCACGTCCACCGCGCGAAGGCGGGCGGCCTGCTCTCGCAGGCGCGCCGTGTCGCGCTGGGCCGTCCAGGCGGTCCGGATCGTGTTCGGCACCATCTTGAGCAGCGCGCGCAGGCGCCGGCGGCCGTCTTTGCCGCGGAATGGGCTGCCAGGCGGCACGGGAATCTGCGGTTGGTGCCCCCCGATACCCTGGGTGACCTGCTGGGGACTCATGCCCAGGCCGTCATAGAGCGCCCACTGCACCGCGGTCATGTCCATATACGGCCGGCCGCTGAAGCGGCGGATGGCCTCGCGTCCTTCCGGCTCGGAGGGCAGTTTCTGGTCGCCGCTTGTGGCCCGGGCAACGGCCGCGCCGAGATACCCCCAGCCGAGGGGGCTGGCGACGCCAGGAAGGTTGTCCTTGAGATTGGCGTTCGACCACATGATGGGGAGATGGGCGATGGCGGGAAAGGTCGGCCAGGGGAGCCGCGTGACCGGCCGGGCCTGCACCAGCCAGAAGCGCTCGCCGTCGTGCACCCACTCGACGTCCTGCGGGTCCTGGCCGTCTCCTAGCGCCCACTGCACACGCCAGATCAGCCGCGCCAGCTCCAGGGCGTGGGCGTCGGTGAGAATGCCATCCGCTCGCGACGTGTGCAGCACCGCTTGCGGCTCCCCGCCGAGGTCCATCGTAACGGTGACTTCTTCCGGATTGGCCCGGCCGCCGACGAGCGCTTCGCCGAGACCGCGAACGGCGCTGATGGTCACGCGGTCGCGGGCGCCAGTGCGCGGGTCGCACGAGAAGGCGACGCCCGCCAACGGCGGCTCGACGCCCTCGGGGCCAGTCACCATGGCGCAGATCAGGACGGCGCACGTCACATCCTCGTCGTCCAGACCCGCCCGCCGCCGGTACGCGAGGGCCTGGGGTGTCCAGAGCGAGGCGTAGCACCCCTTGATCGCCTCGACCACCGCGTCGAGGCCGCGTACCTGAAGAAAGCTCTGATGGATGCCGGCGAAGGAGGTGGTCGCGCCGTCCTCCGCGGTGGCGCTGGACCGCACGGCCACGGGCGTGTCGTCCAGGCTGGCGGCGGTGAGCAGCGCGCCGATCGCGGCCACCGTGTCCGCGGGCAAGGGCGCCGTGAGGATCGCCGCGCGCATGGCATCCAGTTGGGCGAGGGCGGCCGGATCCGCGACGCCCTCCGCGGAAACGTCCCGCAAAATGGCCCGCAATGTGGTGAGCGCTGGAGCGGACATCAGCGCACGATAGGCGCCAGCGCTGACGATGCCGCCGCGCGGCACGCGGTAGCCATAGCGATCGAGCCGGGCAAGGCTCCAGCCCTTGCCGCCGGCTACCGTGGGGCCGGCTGTCGCGGCCTGGGCATAGCTGAGCACGAGATCACTCACGCGAGGCTCCTTTCGTGGCGGCGCCTTCCAGAAACAGTTGGAAGTTGCGCTCCACCCGCTCCACAATGGTTGGGCCGTCTGAGCTCGCCAGCCCACTAAACAGCGATTCGACGAGGATCATGGCGAGGATTTGCCCCATTTCCATCGCCGCGATGTCGCCGCGCACTTCACCGCGAGCTTGTCCCGCGGCCAGGATTTCCGCGCACAGGCGGCGGAAGGAAGCCTGCCCTTCTCGCGCCTCGCCGGGCTGGCCGGGTCCCAGTGTCAGGGCCATGGGCAGGCGTACGAGGTGGCGGTGGGTGTCGGCGAACTGGCCGCAGCCCACGAGGAAGTCGCGCAATACCTGCACGGGCGAGGCGCCCGCGGCGAGCGCGGCCAGCGCATGTGTCGCGATCTGGCCCATCGAGTCACGGATGAGGGCGACCAGCAGCTCATCTTTGGAGGAGAAGTGGTAGTAGAACGTGCCCTTGGCGACGTTGGCGGCATCCGCGATCTCGTCGACGGTGGTGGCGTCGAAGCCGCGCTCGGCAAACAGACGATCCGCCGCGGCCAGGATGTGGCCGCGTGTGGCCTCGCGCTTGGCGGCTCGGCGTCCCATGGCGCGCCTCCCGAATCACTGACTCCAGTACAAAATTGTACTGCGGTCGGCGAACGGAAAGCAAGGGGAGGCGCGGTTTCAAAAGTCGGGAATATAGCGCCGATGATGCCAATAGTCAAGCGACGAGGAGGGCGTGGACGTGCTGGCGGGTGTAGGCATCAGGCCAGGGGAGGTCGAGGCGGGTCCAGGTCTGGCCGGCATCGGGCGAGCGGTAGACGCCGCGGTTGTTGGCGGCGTAGAAGGCGCCCGGCTCGGCGGGCGTGGCGGCCAGAGACGCGGCGAGGGTGCCGCGGGCATCGGGCAGGCCGGCCTCGGCGCGCTGCCAGGGACCGCCGTGAGCGCGATGATAGATGGCGGACTCAGCATTCCCCGGATTGTGCGCCTGCTGTGGGCCGGCGGCAGCCGAGACGACGAGCGTGTCGGGATCGTCGGGTGCGACGGCCAGCCCCCACAGGTAGTGATGCTGGAGGCCTTCGCCGTCATACTGCCAGGTATCGCCGCCATCGCGGCTGGCGGCGAAGCCCCTGCCGGGCCGCATCAGGCCATCGCCCGCCGCGGAATAGACACGGCCGGGGGCCTGACGCGGTGTGCCGAGCGTGTGGGTGTCGTAAGGGCTGTCGGGGCGGCGGTCCTCCCAGGTGCGGCCGAAGTCGAAGCTGCGCACGAGCGCGCCGGCCTCGATGGCGACATACAAGCGGCCAGGCTGGCGCGGATCGAGGGCGATGGCGCGGACGTGGCTGGTGTACGGGCGCGGAGGAAAGCTCCATGTGGGTGCGGAGGGGAGGGAGAGCAACGTGGGGAGGTCGTGCCAGGTGTCGCCGCCATCCTCCGAGCGGTAGAGCGCCGTCGGCTCGGTGCCGGCGTAGACCACGCCGGTGTCGCCCGCGCGCTCGTCGGCGCTGACCGCCAGCGCCATGAGCTGCGGCGAGCGGATGCCCTCGCCAACCGGACGCCATGTGGCGCCAGCGTTGTCGCTGCGCCAGAGGCCGTTGCCGAAGGTACCGCAGTAGACGCACTCGGGGCGCACGGGATCGGCCGCGAGACACTGAGCCGCGAGGCCCTCCAGCTGGCGCTCGGCACGCCAGCCGCCATGCTCGGCGCGGAGGACGAGCAGCGCGTCGGATCTGGCCATATAGATGCTGGTCATAGCAAGCTCCTCATCGCCGGCTGCGTGCTCACCCCGCCTGACTCACCCCGCCTGACTCGCCGCGGCGGCACGCCACGCGTGCCCTGTACCTGTCATGTCCCTCGCATTCCCTGCGCCAGCGCGAGCGTCCAAACTATCCATTCGCACATCCGTGACCGCCATATCAATAAAATCAATATGTACATTGACAAAAGTAATGTGATCGGCTACACTGCGCAGCATGCCGAAGCGGGCTGCCTGGCGCCGTGCCGGAGCTGTGTCCCCCGTCGTACTGGAACGAGCCAAGAAAGGGCGACATCATGAGCGTGGACGATGCCCCTCAGCCCGTCGCAGCGCCAGCCGAGTCGCCGATCCCCGCCGCGGCGGGGACACCCGCGGCGGGGACGGGCAAAGCTCCCGGTATGCTGGCCCTGCTGCGCCGTCGCAACTTCTCCCTGCTCTTCTCGGGCCAGCTCATCTCCGTCATCGGCGACCAGGTGTACGGCCTGGCCCTGCCATGGACCGTCCTGGCGGTCACAGGGGATCCGCGCCAGATGGCCCTGGTGCTGACGGCGGCCACCATCCCGCGGGTGGCGCTGCTGCTGATCGGCGGCGCGCTGTCTGACCGGTTGAATCCTCGCGTGGTGATGCTGACGGCCGATGCCGGCCGTGCGGTGGTGGTGGGCGCGCTAGGTGTGACGCTCTTCATCGGGCTGCCGCCGCTCTGGATCGTCGCCTTGCTGGCGGCGTTGGAGGGCGCGGGCTCGGGTCTCTTTGGGCCGGGCGTGCAGGCGCTGCTGCCGCGCATCATGCCGCAGGATGAGCTGGCCGCCGGCAACGGCCTGATGATGGTCGTGCAGTACTCGACGCTGGCCATCGGCCCGCTGCTGGGTGGCGTGGCCACCGCGGCGCAGGCAACCTTCGCGTTCCTGGCGGACGCCGGCTCATTCGTCATTTCAGCGCTGACACTCTTCGGCATTCGGCTGCCCAAGGCCGCGCCTGACACGGCCGCCAGCACGCACGCGGCTGGCACGGAGGCGAGCGCGGCAGACGGCGCGCAGCCAGCGCAGCGCAAGGGTCTGTTCCGTGAGATCGGCGCCGGGCTGGGTTATACCTTCGGCCATCCGCTGATCCGCTCCACGATGTTGGTGACGGTGTTCGGCAATTTCGGCTTCGCGGGCACGTTGGGCGTGGCGCTGGTCGTCCTCTCACGCGATCTCTCGCCCAGCGCCTTCACCCTCGGCCTGCTGCTGGCGGCGGCTGGCGTCGGCGGGATTCTCGGCGGCTTGAGCTCGGGGCTGCTGGCGCGACTGCGCCGGCGCGGGCTGGTGGCGCTGGCGCTGTACGGCGTGAGCGCGTTCTGCCTGGCCCTGGTCCCCGTGGCGGCGGGCCCGGCGGGTCACCTGCCCTTCACGCTGGATCTCGGCTTCGACACGCACATGCGCATCGCCGCCGTGGCCGTGCTGATGGGCCTCATCGGCCTCATCATCGGGTTGGGCGACACGATGGTGTTGACGCTCATGCAGCAGCGCATCGCGCCGGAGTACATGGCGCGCGTGTTCAGCGCGCAGTTCGTGGCGGGGGGCATCACCCAGCCGCTTTCGCTGGTGGTGGCGGGCTATCTCGCCGCCAGCTACGGCCCCGGTGTCGCGTTTCTGGGCGGTGGCGCCGCATTGCTCATCGGCATCATACTCGGCCTGACCTCGAAGGAATTGCGCGGCCTGTGATGCCCGCGCCAGCACATGTGTGACGGGCCGCGCGCACGCTGATGCGCGAGCGCGGCCGCGCTCGCGCGTGGTACTGGGACACTTGGCTGCGTGCGAAGTAACATTTCAGGCGATACAATGAGGGGGATGCGCCCGCGCGCAGCCCCCTTGCGACACGGCGGGCGCGTGCGGTCCAGGGACGAGGCGAAAGGCAAGCGGATGCCGCGAGGGAAGCTGAACGCGATCGAGATCGCGGAGGGAGCGCTGCTCGCCGACGTGGCGGTGGTGTTCCAGATCATCTGGATGTACATTCCTTTGATCGGCATCTTCTTTCGTGTGCTCATTCCCATCGTGTTCACGGTGCTCGTGCTGCGCCGGCATCTTTACGCGGGTATCATGAGCCTGTGTGTGGCGCTTTTCATCGCGGCCGTGGTGACCGGTCCCAACCTGGTTGACCTGATCTATCTGCTGCTGGAAGGGGTGGGCGGGCTCTATCTGGGCGTGACCATGAAGCGACGCCTGCGCGACACCGTCATCATCCCGCTGGGCACCACGGGATTGGGAATCGCGACGTACGGACTTATCTTCTTGTTCGCGTTGCTCTTCGGCACGCCCCTGCAGGATCTGGTGAAATCCCTGCATCGCACCTTCGACCGCGCGGTCTCGACGGCCGGCACCATCGCCCCACAGGTGGGACTGGGGCACTTGTGGACACACCAATTCCTGCCGGTGCTCATGCCCATCGCGAACCAGGCGTTTACGTACTGGTGGGCGGTGCTGTTCGTCTTTCACTGGCTCGGCGCGCTGCCAGTGATGATCGTCATGTACTATATGACCAACGTCTTCGTGCGTCTGCTGGGATACGACGTACGGCCCTTCCCTGGCGGCAGAATCCGGCGGCTGAGCCGGCGCATCCGACGGCGGCTGGTGCGCGCAGGCGTGCGGCGGGGCCTGCTGGGCCGGCGTGCCGTGCGCCCACCGCGCCCGGAGGCCGAAAAGCGGCAGGAGGTCAGCGTATGATCCGATCGCCGCTGATCGACATCCAGACCGTCACCTACACCTACCCCTCGCAGCGCCGGGGGCTGGGCGGCCAGGGCGAAGACCGGGTCCGGGTGCGACCAGCACTGCGAGGCCTGAGCCTGCGCGTGCGCCACGGCGAGTATCTGGCGGTGGTAGGACACAATGGCAGCGGCAAGTCCACGCTGGCGCGCCACTGCAATGCGTTGCTGATCCCAGACAGTGGGCGAGTCTTGGTGTCGGGACTCGACACGCACGACCGTGCCCACTGGCGCGCCATTCGCGACCGCGTCGGCATGGTGTTTCAGAACCCGGACAACCAGATCATTGCCACGGTGGTGGAGGATGACGTAGCGTGGGCGTTGGCGGTGCGCGGGATGCCGGCGGGAGAGATTCACAAACGCGTCGCCGAGGCGATGCAGGCGGTGGGCATCGGCGACCTGCGCGGCCTGCCGCCGCAAAGGCTCTCGGGCGGGCAGCGCCAGCGGCTCGCGCTAGCGGGAGTGCTGGCATTGCGGCCGCAGTGCATCATTGCCGACGAGGCGACCGCGCTGCTCGATCCACTCTCGCGGAGCGAGATGGTGGCGCTGTTGCACCGGCTCAAGCGCGACCACGGGCTGACCATCGTGCAGGTGACGCACCTGCTGGAGGAGGCGGCGTTGGCCGATCGCATCGTGGTGTTGGAGCAGGGAGCCATCGTGATGGATGGAACGCCGCCCTCGATCTTCGGCGACCTGGAGCGCCTGCGCCGGCTGAAGCTCGCGATACCTGAGCCGATCGAGCTGGCGAGCCAGTTGCGCGCGGCGGGCGTGCCGATTTCGCCGCGGGCGCTGACGCTGGAAGCCATCGCGCGGGAGATCGCACCGTGACGGACCCGATCATCGTCGCTCGGAACCTATCGCATTTCTATGAAGCTGGCCCAGTGCGCAAGGCGGCGCTGGTGAACGTGAGCCTGGAGGTCGCGCGCGGAAGCTGCGCGGGCGTGATTGGCGTGACCGGGTCGGGCAAGTCTACGCTCGTGCAACACCTCAACGGGCTCCTGCGACCGACCGCCGGCTCGCTGGTGGTGGACGGCGTAGACGTGAGCGTGAAGGACGCGGACCTGGCGGCGTTGCGCCAGCGAGTGGGCATGCTGTTCCAGTTCGCGGAGTCGCAGCTCTTCGCGCCGACCGTGTTCGCGGATGTGGCATTCGGTCCTCAGCGACTGAAGCTGAGCCGGCGCGAGGTGCGGGCGCGCGTGCTGGCGGCGCTGGAGATGGTGGGGCTGCCGTCGCGGCAATTTGGGTGGCGCTCGCCCTTCAACTTGAGCGGCGGACAGATGCGGCGGGTGGCGCTGGCGGGGGTGCTGGCGATGACGCCTGACATCCTGATCCTGGACGAGCCGACGACGGGTTTGGACGCCGACGCTCGCCAAGAATTCTATCACTATCTCGAGCGGGTGCGGGAAGAGCGCGGAGTGACGGTGGTGCTGGTGTCGCACGACATGACCGAAGTCGCGGCGCTGGCCGATCATCTGTTCGTGCTGCACAGGGGTCGGCTGGTGCTGGAGGGCGCGACACGCGCGGTCTTCGCGCAGGCCGAGCGGCTGCGTGAGTGGGGACTGGCGCCGCCGCCGCTGAGCGAGCTGCTGGCGCTGTTGCGGCGGCGTGGGCTGCCCGTGCCGCCGGACGTGTTGACGCTGGACGAAGCGGTAGCAGCACTGCGAAGTGCGGCGCATATGGAACGAGCACGCTGAGCGCCTACGATGGACATGTTACAACACATCTCGCTGGGTGTTTATTATCCCGGGACAAGCCCGCTGCACCGGCTGCGGGCGCGCACGAAGCTGCTGGTGCTGCTCTGGCTCATCGTGTACCTATTGGTGGCGAACCAGCGGCGCGACCACTACGCTCCCTATGCCGTGGTGGTGGGGCTGCTGGCGCTCGCGGTCGCCGGTTCGGGCATCGGGTTGGGCCATTTGTGGCGCCGCATCCGCCTGCTGGCGCTCCTGGCCGTGCTGGGTGCTATTCCCCTGCTGCTGTTCGTGGTCGGACAGCCGCTCGCCACGTTGGGCCCGTACCCGGCGACGTACGAACAGGCGCGCTGGACGATGCTGGCATATGGCGTAGTAGCGGGAGCGTATCTCATCGGGCCAGGGCTGGCGCGGCCCTGGCGGCAGCATCGAGGTCGGCGGCGGCGGTGGACGCGGCCGCTGAGGACCCTGCTGGTGATCAGTCTGGTCGTGTTGGCGGCGGTGTGGTGGCTGACGCGGCATATGGCCGCTGGGGCGACGTTCCCGTTGGGGCCGGTGGTCATCACCCACGAGGGTGTGTGGATCGTGGTCAGCGCGAGCATGATCCTGGTGGTGTTCTATGCGCTGGCGCTGCTGCTGACGATGACGACTACGCCGATCGCGCTGGTGGAGGGGCTGACGCGTCTGCTGGCGCCGCTGCGCCGGGTGGGGGCGCCGGTGGACGACTTCGCGCTGATGTTGCTTATCTCGCTGCGTTTCATTCCAACACTGTTCGATGAGGCGGAGCAACTGACGAAGGCGCAGACGGCGCGCGGGGCGGACGTGTCGCGGGGAACGCTGCGCGAGCGGCTGCAGAGCATGGAGACGTGGTTTGTGCCGCTGATGCAGGGGACGCTGCGGCGGGCGGGCGAGCTGGCTACGGCGCTGGAGGCGCGCGGCTACGAGGTGCGAGGCGAGCGCACCGCGCTGCACGAGGGGGCGCTGGGCGCCCTCGATTGGCTGGTGCTGTGTGGGGTGCTGGTGGTAACGCTCGCGGCTATCCTGCCGTAGGGGAGATGCGCGACGGCTAGGAGGGCACGTCGCGTATACTCTATGCCGGGACGGCGGCCGGCAGGTATTTGGCCGCGCGTTGTACACGGAGGTCGGCATGGACCACGACCAGCTCTTCAAGGCGGTGCTCACCGCCCAGTTCGCTCCCTTCCTCGCGCTTTTCTTCCCCCAGGAGGCCGCCCAGCTCGACCTCGCGCACGTCCACTTCGTCGACAAACAGCTCTTCGCCGACCCGCCCAGTGGCGTCGCCCGCGAGGTGGATCTGCTTGCCGAAGTGCCCCTGCGCCCGCCCACGGCGGCCGACATTGCTGGGCGGGTCGCGACGCTGGACGCCCCTGAGCCGACTGAGGCGGCTGCGGTGGCGGGCGCAGATGCCGGGCGGGCGCTCGTGGCCATCCACATCGAGGTGCAGGCCCAGCGCGACCCCAGCTTCGTGTGGCGCGAGCTGGAGTACTATGCCCTCTTGCGCCGAGTGCGCAGCCTCCCCATCATCCCGATCGCGCTCTTCCCGTTGGTCGACGTGTTGGGCCACCAACAAGGCCAGGGACGCGGCCGCCGCCCCGTGGAAGGATACGAGATGGTGACGCAGCAGGATGCGGCGCTGGGCCACCCCCTCCTCAGCTTCAGTTTCCTGGCCGTGACGCTGCGCATGCTGGACGCCGCTGTCTACCTCGGGCGGCCGCAGGCACTGGCGGGGGCGTTGGCGGCGTTGATGCGCCAGCCGGCGAGCATGTCGGCCAGCCAGTACAAACTGGCCTGTCTGCGGCGTATCATAGAGGGGACGGAGGTGGCGCGGGAGGAGGAGCGCAAGCTGTTGGTAAATGTGGTGGAGAGCTATCTGCCGCTGGCAGGCCAGGAGGCTGAGGCATTCGAGCGTTTGTTAGACGAGCCAGAACAGCAGGGGGTACGACAATCGATGAAGACCTGGCTGGAGCAACACGAAGAGATCGGCGAGGCACGCGGCGCTGTGCGCGTCAAACAGGACGACATCCTGCGGGTGCTGGAGCTGCGCTTTAGAACAGTGCCGGCTCCGGTTGTTGAGCGCGTGCGTCATCTCGATGACATGGCCGCCCTTGATGCATTGCTGGAGCGTGCCGTGACCGCCGCGACCTTGGCCGACACGGGGCTGGTCTAGCTTCGCGCGAACTCACCGCAGGCCGGCCCGGCAAAGGAGTTAGCGCAGTTCGAATCAGTTCGTCATGCCAGCGCACGCGGCGGGCGTGCGCTGGTGCATGGTCTGGTCACGCGAATTGGACTCCAACACCGCCACCCGCGCGAGCGCAGCGTGGGCAGGAGCAGGGCCGATTGCAAGCGAATGGTGCGCGATGAGGCTTATCCCTGCGGCGGCGTGATGTCCAGCCCGTCGAGCTTCCAGGCGTTGTGCTCCAA
>CAYQFU010000153.1:0-14216 GCA_964416775.1 uncultured Ktedonobacterales bacterium | reverse complement strand
CGGAGTGGAGCGACAGAGGGGATGGTGGAGAGGCGACGATACACGAAGGAGGGCGAATCTATCGAAGGAGATGTTGGAGATACGGAGAGATGGGAGCCGCGTGCGGGGACGGCGCGCGCCTGCTCAAGGGCGCGCGGTGGCCGCAACGTATGCCCCCTGGGCGTCGACGATGCGTTGGGCAATCTTCTTGGCTGGCCCAAAGCGATTGTCGAGCTTGAGGCGTATGACGCTCCCATCCTGAGTGCGGGCCATGACCAGATAGACGGTGCCCTGGGTGATGGTGACGCACGGCTGCCGGACAGCGGCATACGCGATGGTGGAGAGCGTGTTGCTGGTCGAGCCGCGCTGCATAACGAAGCCTTCGGGCATCAGGACGAGCACCTGCTCGCCGAGCGAGTCCATGTCGCGTGCGCCGCTGACGGCATAGGCGATGGAGGCAATGATGGCAAGTCCACAGATGGCGAAGTCCAGAATGCGCCAGAACTGCGAGGTGCCAGAGAGGTTCACGAAACCGCGCAGACCGACGACGAAATCGGGATTGAAGAGCAAGTAGGCAATGGCGGCGCCAAACGCGATTACACCGATGATGCCGCCGGCGATGGTCTGCAAGAAGTGGGATCGTCGGGCGGGGATCACGGTCCAATTTGGGGGTGCGCCGCCGTTGCGGGCCTGTTGCAAGATCGCGTTTCCATCGAGCATGGGTGTCGCTCCTTTTGATGTGGGTCATGACTGGCGGAGGCGAGCGCGCGCCAGGTGAGGCTGTGGCCCTTGTCACTCACGCGACCAGTATAACAAGGGTGACAAGAGTACGCTGACACCTGGGGTGTGCGTCAGCGTTTCGTGGAGTTGTGGACCGAAACGCCGAGGAGTTGGGATAGGTCCCTCAGGAGCCCGACGCGGGCAGGAAGGAGCGTCAGGTAGGCAGCGAGCGGGAGGCGTTCGAGCGGGACTGGGTGGCGCTGAGAGCCTGTGTGGCAATACCTGCAGGAGGAGGTCGGCTAGATCGACGTTCAGAGCCGCCTCAATGGTATGATGGAACGGATGGGGTTGGCTTGGATGGCCGCCCGGGCGCCGCATGCCGTTCCCGTAGGTAGCGCGCGAGCTGCACGTTCAAGTTGAATCGCGTATTCTCCACCAACACCGCTCACGTTTAAGCGATCTGAATGGTCGCTTTAGTCAGTTGGTACAGGTTGGCCATGCAAGAAGAACACATCGAGTACTACAAAGACGGCAGTGTTAAAGGCAAAGGGTTGGTCGTTAATGGCAAAATGGAAGGGTATTGGGAGTGGTTCAGGAAAGACGGCACCAAAATGCGGTCTGGGCATTTCAAAGCTGGCGAACAAGTCGGGGAGTGGATTACCTACGACCGGCAAGGCCAGGTGTACAAAGTGACTAACATGGATAAGAGAATCTAAATGGCCGCTTTGGAGCGCTTGTATCTGCATGGCTGGTTGCCAGTGCGTCGCGTGGTGCCTGACCGGAGCCTCTCTGCGCCGCAGTCGCAGATTCCCGCTACGGCATGCGCCTGTACCTGCCGCGTGACATCTCGGCGTGAGCACTCGTATACTTCGCTTTCAAGGGTCCGGACTGCTGTAAGTTGCAGGCGTATGGCGGTACCAGCCACATCGTCGCGAACACGGAAGCGAGAGCGGGATGGAGCAACAGGATTTCGCGGCGATTGGCCACACGGCGCACTGGACGGCCGCTGTTCGCGCGTACGAAAGCGCGCGTGCCGATCGGCTCTTCCATGATCCCTTGGCCACCCAATTAGCCGGCACCGAGGGGGAGGTGTGGTGGCAAGGGCTCTCAACCCAGCAGCGCGAAGGTGCCGCGATGTTCCAACCCATTCGCACCCGATTCTTCGACGACCTCCTGCAGCGTGCTACCAGCCAGGACCGGATACGACAGGTGATTCTGCTGGCGGCTGGGCTGGACACGCGAGCGTTTCGTCTCGTGTGGCCGGCGGGGACACGCCTGTTCGAGCTGGACCAGCCCACCGTCGTCGCCTACAAGGCACGCCGGCTTGATGAGGCGGGGTGCGGGCAACGTGCGAGCGGGTCCCCGTTGGCGTCGATCTCCTCGCGCCGTCATGGCCAGGCGAGCTCATCGCGGCCGGATTCGCCTCCCACGAGCGCGCGGTGTGGTTGCTGGAGGGCTTCCTCTTCTACCTAGAGGAGGCCGAGGGAATGCACGTCCTCGACCAAGTGAGCGCGTTGGCCGCTCCGGGCAGCGTGCTGGGGCTCGATGTGCAGAACCAGGCGATGCTTTCCGCGAAATGGCGACAGGCATCGCAGGAGGCAATGCGCCGGGTGGGGGTGGTCCAACGCTCAGCGATGGATGAGCCGGAGACGGTGCTGGATCAGCGGGGTTGGCAGGTGAATGTAGTCCAACCAGGCGATGACACGGCGAATTATGGCCGCTGGCCGTTCCCGGTGCCGCCACGCTCCATGCCGAACCTCCCGCGCAGTTTCTTCGTCACCGCCAATCGACAGGATCGCTAAATGGCAGGGCCGCTACTTACATCTGGCACAGGCAGGCCGCGAGCCGACGCAGCATCTCCTCGGCCGAAGGCTGCCACAGCAAGTCTTTCCAAGCCCGCACCGTAGTGCAGGGGATACCAGGCATCGCGATACGCGGCCCTCTCGCGCACACTCTCATTCACCCTAACGCGCTCGCCGAATCCTTGCCAGCGGCGCTTTGCAGGCTGGTGCGTGGAGCGAGCCGAACCGCTACAGTGGCGCCCGATGATGCGGCCAAGCGGAAGAGGGAAACACGGGGGCGTGTCGCGGCGTCTTGACATGCAGCCAAATGGTTGCCTATAATTATTAGGCAGCCTTTTGGCTGCGCATTCGTCGCTTCGGCCCGTACCGATGTTCCCATCGAGAGCGCGGACACGGCGGCCGGCCGAGAGGTACAAATTGCGTGATGACCACGTATCGAAGGGAGCACGACATGGCTGACATCCGGCACCGGGTGGGGATCGCGGCCCCAGAAGCGCGCGTCTACGCGGCGCTGACAACACTGGAAGGGCTCTCGACATGGTGGACGCGGGATGTAGAGGGGGATCCAAGCCTCGGCGGCACGCTCCGGTTCTTCTTCGGCGGCTCCGAGCCGGATGCCGTCATGGAGGTCGTCGGCCTCGCTCCGGCCCATCACGTCGAGTGGCACTGTGTGCAGGGACCTGACGAGTGGGTCGGCACGCACCTCACGTTCGACCTCAAGCCCTCAGAGGGCGAAACCGTGGTGCTGTTCACGCACGCCGACTGGCGCGAGCCGGTCGAATTCATGCATCACTGCAGCACCAAATGGGCGTACTTCCTCCTCGGACTGAAGGCGTGGCTCGAGGGCGGCGAGGCAACGGCCTATCCCAACGACGCGAAGATCAGCAACTGGGGCTGACGCTGACCCGTCAGACTGCTCATTAGACTGCATGCAGGTAGATAGCCGTATGGGTGCGGGCCCGCGATTGGATGCGATGGACAAGGTATTCAGGGCGCTGGCGGATGACAGTCGCCGCCGGCTGCTCGACAGTTTGCACGCCCAGACTGGGCAGAGTCTGCGCGAGCTGTGTGCTGGACTCGCCATGACCCGGCAGTCGGTCAGCAAGCATCTGGCGGTGTTGGAGGCGGCCAATCTGGTCACCACGGTGCGCCGAGGCCGGGAGAAGCTCCACTACCTGAATGCCATCCCCCTCAACGACATCGCCGAACGCTGGATCACGCACTTCGACCACGCGCGGGTCCGCACCCTTACGGACTTAAAGAGAACACTGGAGGAGTACCCGATGCCCAGGCCCGCCTTCGTCTACACGATCTACATTCGTACCACTCCCGAGCAGTTATGGCAGGCGCTGACCGATCCGGCCTTCACTCGCCGTTACTGGGGTACCGCGTTCCAGTCCGACTGGAAGGTGGGGTCACCGATGATCTGGGAGTACAGCGGAGTCACCATCGCCGATCCGGACCAGGTTGTGCTCGAAGCAGAACCCTATCGCCGGCTGGCCTATAGCTGGCAGACCGTCACACCGGAGTTCGCAAAGGCAGTAGGCTTCACTGACGAGTACTTTGCCAAGGTCGCCAAGGAACGGCGCTCGAAGGTGACCTTTGAGATCGAGCCGCTTGGTCCGCAGGTCAAACTGACCGTCGTCCATGACGACTTTGAACCTGACAGCACGATGCTGGAGAGCATCAGTGGAGGCTGGCCGGTGGTCCTTTCCAACCTCAAAACCCTGCTCGAAACCGGCGAAACCCTGCCCAGCAACTCTGACGCGGCACAGTAGGAGAGACGGGACCCGCTCGCGTACGCCAGGTGGCTCGCCCCACGCGAGCGGGTAGTCCGGACCTTGGAGAAGGTTGCCCAGAGCCAGGATGGGCGCACGGGGCAGGGTGCCCCATGCACGGCCGACAGCGCCTTACGTAGTAAGGACATCGGCACATGACACAGACCGTGCACGCTGACTCAGTGTTGACGTGAGGACCGCTGCCCGTGGCCCGGTGCTGGATCGCGGCTCTGTATCAATTGGCAAGGTCCGAAGGGAGATTGGCCGCTGCCGCATAGGCCGCATCGATGGTACCCCCTTCCTCCTCCAGGATCTCATGAAATAGGCCGGCGGCAGCGGCCCTGGTTTCTTCGCCACAATCGTCTCTGAAGCACACGTCTTGGGCACACGCAATCACATCTTGTATGACTCGTTCCCAGCGGTAGTAGGTGAGTAGTGTCCCGTCAATCTCCGTCTGTCCGTATCCGTGAAAAAACGCGTCTGCTGCTGGCTCCCAGACAAAAATGAAATCGCGCTCTTTGGGAGCCAGCATCACCTCGTCCCAATCAATCACAAATACGCGGCCGGCACGATCACGGAGCAGGTTGGCTGGATGCAGATCCGCGTGGCAAATGACGTATGGGAATGCGCGGGACTGGAGCACATCTGCCAGCTTTTCCATGGAGGTCACGACCGCGTGAATCGTGGACTGATGCGCCATCCAAGAGGAGTGAAGAGCGCGCTGCGAGGCACTTCCATCGCTGTGCTCATGGGCATGCTGTCCCTCAAACGTACGTATCCACCGGGCATACTCCGCCGGATCAAAGGTCTCCTTGCGCAGTGACGCAAAACCGACTGGTGGCAGCACGACCTGGTGAATCCGCTTGAAGGCAGCTCCCACCTCCTGCCACTGCGCATCCGACATCCCTGTCCAACTCGTGTCCCCGTCGATAAAGGGGTACACAATCACGGTCCAATCGTCGGCTTTCGTCCACAGAGCATTGCTCCTGGTGGGAACGGGAGCCACCACTGAGGAGATCCCCTGATCCCTGAGATAGTGAGGAACAAGATAGCGCGGCTCGTAGAGCGATCTGGATGTGACTTTGATCAGATAGGGCGCGCCCTGCTCGCTCACCGCCCGATACACCCCGGCATTGAAGTCCAATCCCAGGGAAAGATAATCAAGCGTGGTGGGGGTCAGGTCATAGTGGTCGCGTAAGCAGGCGAGAAGACGTTCGTCAGGAATACTGGGTTGCTCACGCATAGCTACTCTGTTCCCATCCGGTCTCTGCGTTCATGGATGTTCATCCGGCCTACACTGTCGGATTACCACCAAACTGGTCTGATACCAAATCCGGTTGAACCGTTGCGTTCGCGCCGGGCGGGCGTCCACCGGACGCCCCTACGCAAAGCGGAAGCAATCACCAGAATCTGGTCTGAGAACCCAGGTCATATCGAGCAACGGTGTTTTGGCCGGGCGCTCTGTTCGCACACAGAGGAGCTCGGATCGACAGGATACGACCTCTTCGCGTCTATCGTCGTACGGGGGTGACGCGGCCAACGAATACGGAGGGGCGCAGCGCCAGGTAGCGCTCCTGAGATGGTGTGAAGAGACCGCGAAGGAGGGCGGTGCGGGTGGAGGGGAAGGACGCACATGCCTCCCGAGTCAGGCGCTATGCGATGGTGGTCCTGACTCGGGAGGCGATGCACTTCAGGATCGTCGGAGCACGAGAGCTTGTATGTCACGAAGTCGCGGGAGCTGGGCCGCGACGGCGGTTACTCCTGGAGGCCACCGGCAAGCACCGGCTCGCTACGAACCTCGTCCGGGTTGGAGATGTCGGCTCTGGTCAACTCCTGCAGACCAAGGACGGAGAGCAAAGAGATCGCGCCGAGCACGATCATGTAGATGGACACGGCCTGCCATGACCCGGAGCCAATGTTGATGGTGACTTTGGGCAGGCCAAGGCTGGCCAGGTTGGTCTTGCCATTGAGCAGCAAGAGGGCGATGATGGGGGCGAGGCCACCGGCGAAGGGCGCGGCCAGCTGGTAGCCGAGCGAGGCGCCGCTGTAGCGCGAGCGGGTGCCAAAGCGCTCAGCGATGAGGGCGGCCTGCGGACCGTATACCCAGGCATGGCACAGCGCAAGGGAAATCACGATAGACAGCACGACCAGTCCCGAGTTGAGCGTGTTCATCAGGGCGAAGTAGGGGAAGGCGAACGCCGCCATGATGACACACCCGACCAGGTACCACATGCGCCGGCCGACGCGGTCGGAGAGGGCACCGAACAGAGGAATCGTGAATAGCTCGATGACCGCGGCAATGGTGATGCCATTGAGGATTAAGCCCTTGTCGAGCTTGAGATGCACGACGCCATACGTGATGACGAAGGTGGTGAAGAGGTAGAACGGCGCTTGCTCCACAAAGCGCGCGCCGGCGCTCAAGAGGATCTGCGGCGTGGAGCGGCGGAATGCCTCAGCGAGCGGGGCGGTAGCCGCGCGGCCAGACTCTTTCACCTGGCGGAAGAGGGGAGTCTCGAAGATGCGCAGGCGGATCCAGAGACCGATCAGGATGAGCAGCGCGCTGATGAAGAACGGAATGCGCCACGTGCCATTCCAGTAGCTCGTGCTCGCGGGGTCGAAGAACCCTTTGTTAGAGCTGAAGATGTTCACGACCACCGTGGACAGGATCAGGCCGATTGGGACGCCCATCTGCGGCCAGGCGGCCCAAAAGCCGCGGTTGCGCTTGTGACCGTACTCGAGGGCCAGCAACACGGACCCGCCCCACTCGCCGCCAACGCCGAGGCCCTGGCAGAAGCGCAAGACGGAGACGATGATAGGCGCCGCAATGCCGATCTCGGCGTAACTGGGCATGAAGCCGACGAGAAGCGTCGCGATGCCCATGAGCAGGAGCGTCACGACCAGAGTGGACTTGCGACCGATGCGGTCGCCGAGATGACCGAAGATGGCGCCGCCGATCGGGCGCGCGATGAAGCCGACGAGAAAGGTGAAGAACGAGAGCAGGGTTCCGACGACTTGATTCGTCTCGGGGAAGAACAGCTTGGGGAAGACGAGCGTCGCCATGGTGCCGTACAGGAAGAAGTCGTACCACTCGATGGCCGTGCCGGTGGTGCTGGCGGCAATCACGGGGACCATTTCCCGTGGGGTGATGCTGTCGGAGCGCGAGGCAGCCATGAGATCCTCCACCGAAATCAGGGAACGGCAGTGTTCCTACACAAGACGCAGTACAGAGGACGCGCTACTGGTGCGCGGCGTTGTGACGCGTTGTGGGATTTCTGGGGCGTGCTCAGTGTGCTCCTGAAGTTAGCGCCCGTATCGGGCGCCAGGGGTACACCGCTCCTTTCGTCGTCTGTCTGGCAGCGAGCGCGAGAGGCTCCGCTGTAGATGGATGGCCCAAAAAAGGTGTTAGCCAGCAATCCAGAGGCCATCTTGGCACGCAGTATGACATACGCGTCATGTTCGCGCAAGCGACGACTGAGGCGGTGCTCGAACCAGCCGCACGACGAAGATCGCGCGGGTAATCGGCGGCGGCGAGGGGGGGAGCGGAGAGGACGGAGTGACACGGAGGACACGGAGGGAACACGGAGTACACGGGGGAAGGTGCAAGCGAGGGCAGGAGGGGTGGTGGGGCGGCGAGGGCGAGCGACGGGTAACAGCCAGGCCGCGCAATTGAAGTTGCGCGGGTAACCCGCGGGGGCGAAGGGGGGCGAGGCGAGGGGCAGCATATCGGGCGACTGAGCTGGCAAGGGCGAGGGAGGCGGCGATCGAACCAGCCGCGCGACGAAGATCGCGCGGGTAATCCGCAGGGGCGAGGGAGGGGAGAGGGCGAGGAGGAGGCAAGGGAGGGGAGAGGGCGAGGCGAACAGCACGACGGCGACGCGGATCTGGAAATTGTCTCATATCGAATGCGGTTGAATTGGTGCAGGGGCGCCAAGTGGGCGCATATCCATGCGCCCCTACGGCGTGGGGGGAAATCCATGCACGGCGGGCGGGCGACCGGGCGCATATCCCTGCGCGCCGGGCGGCGTGGGGGAAGGGATCACGAGAATGCGGCATTACGGGAGATGAAGGTCCGCCGGGGTGCTTCCAGACGGAGGAAGGCCGGCGGACGTGTGGTGCACGAGGTTGTCGTGGCGCGGGAGGCGGAGGTCAGCGTTTCTCGGGGTAGTCGTAGAAGCCTTTGCCAGCCTTCATGCCGTTGTGGCCCGCGGCGACCATGCGGCGCAACAGGGTGGGCGGGGCATACGCGGGATCGGGGTAGTCCTTGTATATGGCTTCGGCGGCGTAGAGGGTGGTGTCGAGGCCGACGTAATCGAGCAGCTGAAAAGGACCCATCGGATAGCCGCAGCCGAGCTTCATGCCGGTGTCGATGTCCTCTTTGGTCGCCAGGCCGTTTTCATACATGCGGATGGCCGCGAGCATGTATGGGATGAGCAGGAAGTTGACGATGAAGCCGCCGGTGTCTTTGGCGATAATGGGGGTCTTGCCCAGCGAGGCGGCGAAGCCGCGCAGGGTTTCAACGGTGTCGTCACTGGTGGAGATGGTGCGGACGATTTCGACAAGCTTCATGACGGGGGCAGGGTTGAAGAAGTGGAGGCCGGCGATACGCTCGGGGCGGTGAGTGGCGGCGGCCATCTCGATGATGGGAAGGGATGAGGTGTTGCTGGCGATGATGACGTCCGGGCGGAGGAGCTCGTCGAGCTCCTGGAAGATGGGCCGCTTGAGGTCGAGGTTCTCGACGATGGCTTCTATGACCAGGTCGCATTGGGAGAAGTCCTGGAGGCTGAGCGTGCCGTGGACGCGACCGGCGTACTCTCGCTCCTGCTCGGGGGTGATCTTGCCCTTGCCGGCGAGCATGCGCCAGGCGCCGTGAATGCGGTCTAGACCGCGGTCGAGCAGCTCTTGATTGACTTCACGGACGACGACGTCGTAGCCGGACTGGGCGCACGCCTGAGCGATGCCGCTGCCCATGAGGCCGCCGCCGACGACACCGACTTTCTCGATCGCCATTGATCTGATCCTCCTCGTGTGGGTGTGGAGATGATGGTGCCGCCCTGCGCGGCGCGGCTCTCACGTACCGGTGTTGGCCACGTCCTCGCGCTCGTAGGCGCGCCAGGCGGTCTCCAGAGCAGCGACTTGTGTGGCACCCTGCAGGCGCCGGAGGTGCGCCGGACGCCAGCCGCCGGAGGCGGCACTGTGGTCGCGGATAGAGCGCAAGACGTGGAAGTAGCGCTCTTCTTCCGGTGGGAAGATGGCTGCCTCCAGGGGAGCGCTGGAGGTGCGAGGCTGTTCGAGGTAGAAGTAGTGGCCGCGCTCCTGATACCAGGTGTGGACGTCGGCGAGGCCGGAGACAGGGCGCCCGTCAGGATGGGCCAGCTCGAAGAGGCGCAGGTTGACGGGTCCAAAGGGGAAGGCGTGGAGGTGGGCGTGGAACACGGTCTGGTGGAAGACGCCGTGCTCGAAGAAGACGGGGGGACGATAGCGGGCGCGGAAGAAGCGGGCGACGCGCCGCTTGAGGGCAATCAGCTCGGATTCGTAGGCGAGGGGTACGGCTCCGTAGCAGGGGAAGTGCTCGCGAGGGATGATGAGGGTGTGGCCTTCAACGAGGGGCGCGAAGTCGGCCACGACGCGGAAATGGTCGGTTTCGGCAAGGATGGTGTCGAGCAGGGCGGGCGAGCAGAAAGCACAGCCAGCGTCATCCATCAGTGTATGGCCGTCGAGGCCCATGCGGCGCTCCTGGAGCATGCGGCGCTATGTGTCACGTGCGGAAAAGGCGCGCGAGATGGGGCATAGGTGCGTCGCGGGACCCTCCACCCCTCAGCAAGTATACCGAACGTGGGGTCAGAGGCGCAAAGGAAGTCCTAACGCCCGAAAATCCTGCCTCCCTGCCCGCTTTCCTCGTCTGAGGAGTAGGAGACAGGCGAGCGGGGAGGCGAGAAGAGTCCACCCACGATTGGGGGCTGGCTGCGGCGGGCGTCCACCGGATGCCTCTACGTCGCCTGGTGGCCACCGGGCGCCCCTATGGCGCGGTGCCGGGCGTCCACCGGGCGCGCCCACGGCACAGGCGAGCCGCGTGCGCGGGCTGCCCCCCGATGCGTGGTGGAACCATGCAAGGGCGAGAGCTTGCCGGTGGGCGAGCGACCTGCTACACTGAGTCCGAGGAAAGGTTGGTCAGGCAGCGTCGATGGGAGGCGCGCGGTGCAGGAGGAGGGCGTATGAGTGGTGAAGCGATGGGTGGGGAACAGCCCACGGTGATTCCGCTGAGAGACGGTTCCGAGCTGCGCGTGGACGCGGAGGGCCTGCACGTTGGGGAGGCGCTGTACCGGCTGGAGCAGATCCAGGACGCGCGCCAGGTGTCGCCTGAACCGGCGACGATTGGGCTGCGTGTGGATGGGGTGGGGCTGGTCACGCTGATTCCGGCACGGCCAGGCGATGCCACTGTCGCGCTGGAGGCGTTATTTCGGCTGCGGCCGGATCTGAGGCCGGCCGGATTCGCGCCGCCGGGCATGCCGCCGGCCGGTGCGTGGCCGTACGGTGCGGCGCCAGGGTATGCGCCGCCTCCGTGGTATCCGGCGCCGCCGTACGGATTGCCGCCGCAGTATCCGCCGCCGTATCCGCCGGGTCCCCCGGCGCCGGGTTACGGATTCGCTCCGCCGCCGCCGGGCTATGGGTACCCACCCCCATACCCGGGATATGCGATCGTGCCGCCGATGCCTGGGCAACCGGGTGGGACGCAGGGAGCGGACCCGTACGGTGGGCCCAACCGACCAGGCGTTGGGCCGTGGCCGCAGGGCATTGGAGACGTGCTGGGGACGATCTTCCGGCTCTTCTTCCGCAACTTCTGGCGACTGGCATTGCTGGGACTGGCGGTGGCGCTGGTGCCAGCATTGCTCAGGGGCGGGATGAGTGTGGCAATCGACGTGGCAGAGGGGCTGGATCCCACGCAGGGGATACTGGGCCAGCGCATGTTCCGGGTCGGCGCCACGCCGAACGCACCCCTGTTTCCATGGATCCAGCAGCCGCCGAGCCCCGGGCAGATCGCGCTGGCAGTGGGTATTGGGCTGCTCGCGCTCGTCGTGTTCGTGGTGCTGGGGGCATGGGAGACGGCCTCGCTGGCAGTTGGCGCTCGTGAGCTGGTGCGCGGACAGCCAGTGCGCATCGGGGGCGCGTTGCGCGGCGGGCTGCGGCGGTTGCCGCGGGTGCTGGGCACGATGATACTGCTCGCGCTCATGGTCATCGCCCTGGTCGTCGTGATGTGGATAGCGTTGATCTTGATGTTTGCGGTTGGAGCAGGGCTGTTCGCGGCAACTGGCCGAGACGCAGGCTCCGGGCCGGCTGCGATCCTGCTCGTGTTCGGTTTGGAGCTGGTGATCTTCGTCGGCGTGCTGGTACTGCTCGTGTACTTCAGGGTGCGGCTCTCCCTGGCCGTGTACGCGGCGGCATGCGACGGGCTGTCACCAGGGAAGGCGATCGGACGGAGCTGGACGCTGACCAGGGCAAACTGGTGGCGTACGTTCATTCCAACGCTGGTGATTGGGTTCGTCGTGGGATTGGTCGTCGGGTCGGCGACACGCATTGAGCTCGTATCGTTGATCGGGCTATACCTGGTGGCGATTCCGTTGCTCTCGGCAGTGTCGGCTCCGCTCTCGGCGATGACCGCGGTGGTCATCTACTATGATCTGCGTCTGCGCCGGGAGGGATTTCCGCCGGTGGCGAGCGAACTGGGACTGCCGGGGTTTGGTGGGGCACCAGCTGGGCCAACCATGCGTGATGGACCGGGCGCTGGGCCAGATGGGACAGGCGGCCCAACCCAATCAGGGCAGCCGGCATTGCACTCATGAGCGCTACACTGGGCGTGGACTTGATTACTCTTGCGAGTCCAACACGTTATACCAGTGTCACGCGGTAGGGCATCTGAGGCCGCTTCCCAAGCGGGCCGGCGGCTCTGCTGAGGGACGAGACGCATTCATCCGGCGGTGATCGCGCGGACATGATGGTCGCGCACGTGCGGAGACAAGGCGCAAGGATGTTGCCGCCTGCTCCTTGCGTGGTTATACTTGGGCTTGCAACCTCGCATCGAGGGAGTGAGGCCGGCTGACGGTCACTCTGGGATGCGATCAGCTGTGTGGGAAGGGAGGGGCGTGGCGTCACGGATGGACTCGCCCACCCGGGGCTGGTCCGCCGGTCGCTACCACAGTCATGGCCAGGAAGAGCACAGGACACCGAGCACCAGCACCGCCAGCACTGGACCTCTTGCCGCTCGTGCACGCGAGCGGGGAGGTCGCGCGTTGGCTGGAGCACTACTGGCACAAGCTGCAACTGCCTCGGGAAGTCGCGGACCGTCTCGCCGTCACCGATAGCCGGCAGGAGTTTGCCGTATGGACGGGGCGGCGCCTCAATCCCATGGCTCTGGGCTGCTACTGCTATCTGCCCAACGCCTCGGGAGGAGAGCTGGATGCCGGGTATGGGGACACCCCCGAGCTGCTGAACGCTGAGTCGCCCACCCTCGTCGTGCCAGAGACGCCAATACAGCCAGCTCTGCCCGGATTTCCTATGGCCCCTGGCGAGGTGGCGGGATACGCCGCGCGATCCGCAGGGGAGCACATCGCGGCCGAACCGGCTCTGGCCATGGATCACCGGCACCTGATCTTTGTCGAGCCGGACCTCTTGCCGATGAGTACCGAGGTGACCGTGGCGCACGAGCTGATCCATCTTTCCGATCGCGTGCACGGCAACCCGCGCAAGCATCGCTGCCATGGCTATGACTCGATCTCAGTGGACGAGGCGGCGATTACAGGCCGCGATCCGGAGTTCTTGCGGGCGCAGCTGCGCGAAGAGACGGCGCGGCGTGAGATGGCGCTGCGTCGCGTGCAGCCGTACCGCTATATTTACATGTGCCCGATGTGCCAGCGGGAGTATCCGCGGGTGCGCCGGTATACGCGTCCAGTTTCGTGCGGGCGGTGCGATCACCAGTACAATCCGGCGTTCAGCCTGCAGTTGAGTGAGATACGCCCGAGGAAGGGTGTCGCTGACAAGGGCGGCGAGGTGATTCCGGCTGAGGAGCCCGCGTCGCAGTCGGCGTGAGCGTTTGGGAAGCACGCCTGGTATCACGGACGGCGGCAACATCAGAGCAATCATTGGCGGGTGAATGAGAGGTACGTCTCTCGTGCACCCGCTTTCTATCAGTCCATGAAGCGGAAGCGAAACAGCGCCCACATGGCGGAAAAGCCGTCGCGCCAGGTGATCTTCTTGCCCTCAGCGTAGTCGCGGCCGGCGTAATAGATGGGGACCTCATAGATCTTGTAGCCGCGCTTGAGCACTTTAGCAGTGATCTCCGGCTCGAAGTCAAAGCGGTTGCTGCGGATGGTGATGGTCTTGATGATGGGAGCGCGGAACGCTTTGTAGCCGGTTTCCATGTCGGTGAGCATGTTGTTGTAGAGCAGATTGGTGATGAGGGTGAGCAGCTTGTTGCCGACGTAGTGGTGCAGCATGAAGGCGCGGTGGGTGCCGAGGAAGCGGGAGCCGTACACGACGTCGGCGACGCCGTCGAGGATGGGGCGGAGCACCGTGGCGAAGTCGGAAGGGTTGTATTCCAGATCGGCATCCTGGATGATGACGATGTCGCCGCGCGCGTGCTGTGCGCCGGTGCGAATGCCGGCACCTTTACCCATGTTCCTGTCATGGTAGTAGATGTGGACGTTGTCGTCCCACTGGGTCTCGCTGAGTAGATCGCGGGTGCCATCAGTGGAGGCGTCGTCCACGATGATGAGCTCTTTAGCGTAGGGCTGTTCCTGCACCCGGCGGACTACCTCGCGGATGGTGGCTTTCTCGTTGTAGACGGGAATAATGACCGAGATCAGCATCGCGTCATCCCCTCACACTCACTCTCAGCAGACGGCCGGCGGTTGAAACCGCGCCGAAGAAGCCGGCGGTTGAAACC
>CAYQFU010000152.1:2437-14217 GCA_964416775.1 uncultured Ktedonobacterales bacterium | reverse complement strand
TGCGGTGTTCAGAGTACCCCGCAGGCTATCGAACACCCCCGCAAGGCCAGGCGCAAACACATTGATGATGTTGCCCCCGAAGTTCCATAGCGCCATCAGCACGTCGAGCGCATCCTGAACAGCCCGCTGTATCTCCTTTGCGGCTGTGTCGAGAGTCAATCTAAGGAAGCCAAAGAGTAGGACCAGCAGTTCTCCGGCGGACTTGTCGTGTGATCCTTGTTTCCACTTCGCGTTGTACGCGCTCTCTCTGTTTTGTTCGCAGGCGGTCCAGGTGACACACTTGCCGTTTCTCCACCGTTTCGGCGGAGGTCCAAGCCGGGGGTACATCCTTGCCTTCACCGCCGTGTAATGCGTCACCGCGCTGGCCTGCGCACTGTTCTCGGTCGCGAATCGCTGCCCACTCGGATCCACATTCAGCAGCGGATTATTGCCCGCATAGGCATACGGCTGGTCCGACCAGCCCATCAGCGGTGCACGGCCCAGCGGATCGCGTGCGATGAAGCGGCCCAGCGTCGGGTCGTACGCCCGCACGCTCATCCAGTACAGGCCGGTCTCCGTATCGTAGCGCACCCCATCCTTGCCGTCGTAGAGGTAGGGGTTGTGCCAGCCGTTGGCGAAGCTCTCGGTGTTGGTGGTGACCACACCCCACGGATCGTAGGCGTAGCTCGCCACCGCCGTCCCCGTCGCATCCACCAGCGCGATCACGTCGCCGTGCCCATTGTACACGTAATAGTAGCGCGGCGCACTCGTCCCGCTGCCCACGGTCACGCTGGTGGGCACGCCCTGGCTGTCGTAGGCGAGGGTCGCCAGCACGGTGCCGCTACCGTCGGTCTGAGAGGCGAGGTGGCCGACTGGTAGCTGGGCTGTGCACCTCATCTACCACGCTCTTCTATCACTCGTATGCCGTGTCGCGTCAGCTCGTGCTGGTAGCGCCCACGAATCTGGCGAATCAACTCGTGTATGGAGATAGGGAGCATAGCATCTCCCACGACGATGTCGTTCGACAAGATCCACAAGCGCCTCAAGAGGAAGCGTACCCGAGCCCCAAGCCGGCTCTGTCCGAAAGTCGCGGGTTTCACGTTTGGGCGACGGCTTTGATCTCCGTTCGCGCCGGTAGAACCTGCGATGGGATCGGGAGCACAACGTGGCGCCGCCAGGCCGATCGGACGCGGGATGGCCCCGCCCCCATGAGAGCGCCCTTGACTCCATCGGCTCTTAGCTGCGCATCCCCGGACCTGCTCCTACACTGCATCGGCGCCGCGGCCAGGTCCGGGGCTCCCGAGTCTAGCCGATGGGTCAAGGGCAAGCCTCCGGCGCTCTCCCCCACCCGGGCACGCTCCCGGAGCCTGCCCCTGCCTGCATTGGCTGGGGCATTTGCGACGGACTCGGCACGGATGGGGCGGGCCAGCTCGTCGGCGATCTGGTGGGCGTGACTGACTGGAGCTCTCGCCTGCGATATGTCTCCAAACCTTCAAGAATGCAAACAGAACTTCCATTCGACGGCCACGAGCGTGGCTCACGCTACCCGCGCCCTATCGCATGTTGTCCCTGTCGAGGCAGGCAAAACATGCGACAACGCCAGTAAGCGTACAGCGAAGCGGAGTCGATGAGCTTAATCGTCAGCACCATCTGAACGGGTGTATGATGCTCGACCAAGGCTCCGATTTCGGACCACGGAATGGTGCCGACTCCCATCAGTCGCGAATTCACGCGTATTCCCTCGTGATTCACCACAAGCACAGGAGCGGCAGAATAGACTCTGATGAGTCCCCGTACGGTGGCGGCACCAAAGAGAGTGGAATGCCCACAACAACGATAAGACCCCGATTGACTGGATCCTGGATAAAGCTATCTTGAGTACCGGGAGGCAGGAAGAGCCCCAGATACACGAGCAATACGGAGAGACCGAGCCCAGGAATGGTCCAGCCGAGTGCTTTGATTTTGCTAGCATAAACTCTTATGTCCGGGCCGCGGCCTGCGTTCCCAGTTGGTTCCAATTTACTACCTCTCGAACATCCTCACCACGACAGCCGGGAATGCCAGCGCGAACAGCACAGCAAGACAGCTAAAAATGAACCCACCTAACACACGAAGGATGAGTAACGGTCCCCAGCCGATCAGGAAACTGAGCACAACAGGCCCCCCACGAGCTGCAGAGGGAGATCGCTGCCGCGGCCGCTAGCATCCTCACTATCCAGTCGATGCGCGCTTGCCAGCTCGACATGGTGCTGTCCTCCTACCTGCCGTTCCACCACCCAGAGACGGTGAGCCGGGCTGCTGTAGAGATTAGGATACCTCAGACAGATGGGCCGCATCCACGCTGGTTCCTCGCTCCACCCCTCCCGCGAGGCACACCTGGCACCTGCCTCGCGTGCCCGCTGGTTGACTGATCCCCACGCTCTCACCTATACTGCGCCTCGGAGGTCGCGGCAGTCCCGACCTCTCTCATGGGGGAGCGTCTGGGGCATGGGGATCACGAGCGCTGAGGGCACCGAGTCGGCCGCGCCGCCACGCGGGCATGGGGACGTCCTGATCCGTACGGACGGACTCACCAAACGCTACAACGGGCGTGTGGTCGTGAATGGTGTCAACCTCGAAGTGCGCCGGGGCGACGTCTTCGGCCTCCTTGGCCCCAACGGCTCCGGCAAGACCACCACCATTCGCATGCTTCTCGGCCTCGTCTGGCCCACCAGCGGCAACATCGCCCTCTTCGGCGACGACACCGCTAACCCAGGCGCGCGGCGCTCCGCCTTGCAGCGTATCGGCGCCATCGTCGAGCAGCCCGCGTTTTACCCCTTCCTCAGCGGCCACGAGAACCTCGCCGGCATCGCCACCTTCGCTGGACTGCCCAGCGGACCAGCCACCCGCGCCCGCATCGAGACCGCCCTCGCCCAGGTCGGCCTGGCCGACCGCGCCCGCGACGCCTACCGCAAGTATTCGCTCGGCATGAAGCAGCGCCTGGGGATCGCCGCGGCGCTGCTCACCGATCCCGAAGTGGTGCTGCTCGACGAGCCGACGAATGGGCTGGACCCCGCCGGCATGGTCGAAGTGCGCGCCCTCATCGTCCAGCTCGCCCAGCGCGGCACCACCGTCTTTCTCTCCAGTCATCTCCTGTACGAAGTGCAGCAGGTTTGCACGCGCGTGGCCATTCTCAAAGACGGTCTGCTGCTCGCCCAGGGCCAGGTCAACGACCTGCTTGCCAGCGGCAGCGGTGTGCAGATCGCCTTCGCCGATCCCAACGACATGCCCCACGCGGTCAATGCCCTGCGGCAGGCCCAGGAGGGCGGCGCGGCCTGGCTCAACGGCGCGCGCTTCGTCCTGCCCGAGCCGGGCGTCGCACCACCCCCTGGCGGCTGGTATCTCCTCGTCAATGCCCCGCGCGAGCGCGCGGGCGAGCTGAATCATGTGCTCGCCGCCCAGGGCCTCTTCGCCTCAGAGCTGCGCTGGCGCGAAGCCAGCCTCGAACAGTTCTTCCTGGCGCTCACGGGCGCCGGCGCGCCACCTCCAGTTCCCCCGCCCGGGGCCATGCCCGCCGCTATGCCGGCCGGCGCGTTTGGAGGGAGCCAGCCATGACCACGCCCATTTCCGCGCCGCCATCCCCGGCGCTGGCTCCCTCCCCGCCCGCCACAGGCGACCTCATCACCCACACGCTACGCCTCGTCCGCTGGGACCTCTTCCAGACCTGGCGCCGCGTCATGGCCAAAGTGCTACTCGGCATTTTGCTCGGCATCTTCCTGGTCATCGTCGCGGGCGTGCTGCTGGCCTATGGCGCCGCTTCGGGATCCGCCGCGAGCTCGGGTAACACCACCGGCGCGGACGTCATCCGCAACCTCATCACCTTCCCGCTCTCCACCGGCCTCGCCGTCCAGTACACCACCTTCATGGGCGTCGTGCTGCTGTCCATCATGGCTGGCGTGCTCGTCGGCGGAGAGTTCGGCTTCGGCACGCAGCGTCTCGCCCTCACGCGTGGCGTGGGCAGAGGCCAGGCGCTGGCCAGCAAAATCCTCACGCTCGCCGCGCTCGCCGCCGCCACCGTCGCCGGCATGCTGCTGCTCGGCACCCTGATCGGGATCACGCTGGGTCCGGCTCTGGGCGGCACGCCCGACAGGCTGTCGTTCGCCGGCTTTGCCCAGCTGCTGTCCTTCTGGCTCGCCACCTCGCTCCGCCTGTTCGCCTACAGCCTCGTCGGCTTGTTCTTCGGCACACTGGGCCGTTCCACTGCCGCCGGGGTGGGCGGCGCGCTCGGGTTTGTCGCCGTCGAGCTGGTCGCGTGGTCCATCATCACGGGCATCGTGAGCAGCGCCATCTTCGCCGCGCGCCAGTTCGGTTCGCCGCTGCCGTCCTGGGTCGGCACGCTCACCCTCGTACGCGCCAGCATGCTCAAGACCGTGCTCGACGCCTTCGGCAGCGCCGCCAGCCAGGGTCCCTTGAACCTGGGCAATGCGAACGACATCACCCGCGCCGCCGACAGTCTCGTCACGCCGCCGTCCGCGCTGCAGTCCGTCCTCGTGATCGTGCTCTGGTGCGTGGCCCTGATCGGCTTCAGCTACCTGCTCCTCCGCACGCGCGACGTCAGCGACTAACGCACCACACGCGATGCGGGCCACGAAGCTGGTACACGACAGCAAGTGGGCGTAGCACGGCCATGCTCACGGAACCATTTCGGCTCCGAGCTCGTCTTCACATCAGCACGGCAGCCAAACGACGCGCCGGACGGGAGACGAGCAAGGTGATGCACAGGTGCCACATCGCATGCGGGTCGTCCTCATCACGCTGCTCGGAGCGGTGGCGCTCGTTGGAGCAGTGGGCGCGGGCATTGTAGCCGCCAGCCGCCCGCGCGTGGGGCCGGCGCATCCCGCCGGATGCGCCGGGTCCCATCCTGGCACCATCTTGGTCGACAAGGTCCCTTCTACTCTTCCCCCGCACGGCGTCAGCATCTTTGGCGTGCATACGCTCTTGCCGCCGCCCACCGGCTTCACGCCCGCAGTCACCTCCGCGCGAGCCATCGTCCTGGCGCGCACGTATGACGACGGGCAGCGACAATACCCCGCCACCGTTTTATTGGCCATCTACACCGACGAATGCACGATTCCTCCACCAGGAGACCACGGCCGGTATGACACCATTCAGAACGTTCCCGCCTGGGTGGTGACGTTCACAGCCCCCACGCCGTACAATGTGGCCATCGGCGCCTGCTGCAAGCCGCCGCGTCCCATCATGGTCACACACATGAATGCTATACTCAACGCACGAACGGGCGTCTTCCTGCGCGGATTCTTCACCAAGTAGCGAGCGGAGCGCATCACCTCGGAAGCTACACGCCCCTTACCCGGCCCGAATTCCCCTCTCCCGCCGCAGCGGGGGAGGGGTTAGGGGTGGGGAATTCTTCGTGGCACGAGCCGTGCATGCCTCATCACTACCCATGGCGCCACCTGATGGGCAACGGTACACACCAACCGCGTGAGGAGGACAATCGATGGCATTCACGATAAAGAAGGGCGACCTCGTCTACACCGCCGACGGCACACTGGGCTTTGTCTCTGACGTCTATCGCCCCAAAGACGGCGATCCCGACGCGGGATGGTTCGCCGTGGACGTGCCTGACCTCGCTGGCCCCACATACATTCGGGCCGATGAGGTCGCCACGCGGGACGAGGGTGTGCCGTCCGTGTTGCTCAAGATCACCTACGCCCAGGCCACCGACGACGCGCACCGTCGGGAGCCCGAGCCCGTCGCCCGCGGTGAGGCGCGCGAAGAAGAGACGCCGCCGCTCGAGGTCGGCCGGCCCGAGGCGCCCGGCACCGGCGCGGACCAGGGCCAGGGCCCTGGCGTCTGATAATCCGCACAGGCGCCATCGCCTATCACCTGCCTCGACCCCTATCCCGCGCCCCTCTCCCGCGGACTGGGGGAGGGGTTGGGGGAGGGGGAAAATCATGGTCCGGCAAGACGCACACCCGGCGCCCACTCGTGCACTGCTGGCAAGACTCTTGCGGGGAAGGACGAGGGCGCTATGAGCAACCGATGGTAATCGAGGCTGCCGCGCCCGGAGGTGCGCTATAGATAGGCCGGATCAGAGCACGTTCGCGCGGCAGCGTCTTCCACCCAATAACCATCTCGGCGAGCAGGCCGAATTGCCTCCATCGTCCCTGAGTGGCTGGCCCAGCCACCCCGTGACAGATGGCCCTGGCCCGCATGGGCTACGTCGGCCTCCCACTGGCCCGCGCAAGCGGCGCCGCACGTATCTTGGCCTCGTCGTTCTGGCCCTCGCCGCGCTGGTCGTATTCGGCGGCACGTACGGCGGTGTCATGCTCGTCACCGCGATCTTCCAGCCGGCGGGCACCGCGGGCTCACCTGCTCAGCGCGTCGTCGTCCGGCCGGGGGAGACGACCGTACAGGTCGCGGATGAGCTGCAGCGGCAGGGCCTCATCCGCAACGCCCTGGTGTTTCGTCTGCTCGCCCGCAATCGCGGTCTGGACAGCCAGCTCCAGGCTGGCGTGCACCTGATCTCGGCCGGCATGACGATGGACCAGATCGTGATCGCCCTCGAGCAGCGGCCCAGGTCCAATCAGGTCTCCGTCACGATCCCCGAAGGCCTGCGCGTGATCGAATACCCGCGCTATCTCACCAGTCTGCCCAACGTCAACGCCCAGGACTTCCTGCGCATCGCCCAGACCGGCCAGTTCACGGGCCGCGACCGCTACTGGTTCGTCGCGCCGCCCGCGGGCGCGCGCTACGCCCTCGAAGGCTTCCTCTTCCCGTCCACCTACAACCTCAGCCCTCAGGCCACCGCGACCGACGTCGTCGCGACCATGCTGGACGGCCTCGGCCTCGCCCTGTGCCCTGGCCCGGATCAGGATCCCAACCGCTACATGTACGACCAGCAGCAATGCATGGCCCACGCCCGCGTGGTCGACCCTAACACCGGCCTCACGATCTTCGCCGCGATGAGCCAGCGCCACCTCACGCTTGCACAGGCGCTCACCCTTGCCTCGCTGGTGCAGCGCGAGGCCCGCAGCCCTGGCGCCAAGGCCGGCGTCGCCAGCGTCTATTACAATCGCTATCTCGCCGCCGCCGGTCTCCAACCGGGCCCCGACAACGGCGGCCCCATCACGATGGACGCCGATCCAACCGTGCAGTACGCCATCGGCACTCCGCAGGACCCCTGGCCGGTGCTCACGGCCGCCGCCCGCACGATAGACGCCAGTGACCCCTACAACAGCTACACGCACGTGGGCCTCCCTCCCGGCCCCATCTCCGGTAGCGGACTCGACGTGCTGCTGGACGTGGTCAACGCCCCGCGTACCGGCTACTTCTACTTCGTCACCGGCGCCGACCACCAGATGCACTTCGCCCATACCTATGCCCAGCAGCAGCAGAACATCGCGCAATTCGGCACGGGCTGACCTCGGCGCCAGGTCCCAGTCCCGGCGTCCGCCGCCCACATCCATCTCCTTCTGATGGGTGCGCGGCGCTCGTCTGCGCGCGGGCGAGCGACGGAGAGGCGTCCGGTTGCGCCTGCGAGTCGCCTGGTGCTACCCTGTGCGCGAAGACGTACGACCCGCGTCGAGCGATGCGCGATAGCAGCATGGCAGGAGGCCGCGGCGGTGAGCCACTGGAAGCGTGGAGAACAGGCATGGTGACGAACGCGCACAATGCGACGAGCCGGCGCCTGGGCTCCGGCACCGAACAGCAGGTGGTGTTGAGCAATGGGCGCGCCGAAATCTCCTGGGGATTTGGCGCGGAGCTGACGTGCTTCGAGCATGCCGGCATGAACACGCTCCTCCTTGGCGGACCCCTGATCGAGCTGCTCGACGCGGCACATGGCCAGCGTCCCTTCACCGTGGGCATGGGCCGCGACAGCGATGAGGATTTCGCGACCGACCCGCAGCCCATTCAGGATGCGCTCGGCTCGGGCCTGCGCGCCCGCCGCGTCTTCCCCGTCGCGGGCCAGCACCTCATCGCCGAGCTAGACATCACCATCCACGACGCCCACCCTGGCGTCCTCCTGTCCCTGCGCGTTGCCAACCACGGACCCGAGCCGCTGACCATCAACCGCCTGTTTCCGTTCGTGGCCGGCCGCGCCTGGGGCGAGCAGCCCATCGTGCTGGGCGGCCGCGAGCATGAGTTCGCCGTCTACAAGCAAGGCTGGCAATCCTGGAGCTTCGCCGGTGGGTTGCCGCCCGCCACGCCCGACCCACGCCCCCAGCTGCGCACCGCATCGCTCTGGCACAATCCCTCGGGCCCCGCTCCGAACGAGCCGCTGGGCGCGCCAGCGGATGTGGTCAGTGATGGCATGGCGCTCGTCGGCCACGACGATAGCTATCCTGCGCTGCTCGTGGGCTTCCTGGGCGCCGAGCGCTACTTTGGGCAGGTCTATGTAGACCGCTACAACGCATCCATCAGCACCGCCTCCCTGCTCGAAGGGCGCGTGCTCGTGCCCGGCGAGGTCGTAGAATCCGAGCCGGTCCTGTTGGCCGTTGGCCAGCCCAACGCCCTGCTGGACACCTACGCCGACGCCCTGGCGCGGCGCCAGGGCGCGCGACCGAGCGCAGCCGCCCCGACCGGCTGGTGCAGCTGGTATTACTATTTCACCACGGTCACCGAGCGCGACGTGCTCGAAAACCTCTCCGCCCTGCGCGCAGCCCGCGCCATGCTGCCCCTGGAGGTCATGCAGATCGACGATGGCTACCAGACCGCCGTCGGCGACTGGACGACCCCCAACCAGAATTTCCCCGGCGGCATGGCTGCCCTCGCCGGTCGCATCCGCGACGCCGGATTCCGCCCTGGCCTCTGGCTCGCTCCCTTCACCGCCGCGGCCGGCAGCCGCCTCGCCGCCGAGCATCCCGAGTGGCTGGTGCACGACGACCGCGGTCAGCCGCGGGATGCCGGCGAGAACTGGCACACGACACTCTACGGCCTCGACACCACCCACCCCGGCGCCCGCGAATGGCTCCGCCGTCTCTTCAGCACGATCGTTGAGCAGTGGGGCTTCGACTATCTCAAGCTCGACTTCCTCGTCACCGGCGCCGTCTCCGGCCAACGCTGGATGCCGTCGGCCACACGCGCTGGCGCGCTGCGCCACGGCCTGGAGCTAATCCGCTCCATCGTCGGCGACCAGGTCTATCTCCTGGCCTGCGGCTGCCCGCTGCTCAGCGCCGCCGGCCTGGTAGATGCCATGCGTATCGGACCCGATGTCGCGCCGTTCTGGTCGCATGCCTCCGGCCGGGCCCCACTGCCTCCCGGCGATGCGCAACCTCAGCCCAACGCCGAAGGCGCACTGCGCAACACGCTGGTCCGCGCCTGGATGCATCCGACCCTCTGGGCCAACGATCCCGATTGTCTCCTCGCGCGCGATGCCGACACCGAGCTGACCCTGGACGAGATTCGCGCGCTGGCCACCGCCATCGGCCTCACGGGTGGCATGGTCGTGATCTCCGATGCCATGGCCCACCTCACCCTCGAGCGCATCCAGCTCGCTGCCTCCCTGCTCCCGCCTCTGCGCGAGCGTGCCCGGCCCTTGTCGTACTTCGCCGCTGGCGTTCCGGAGCGCGTCCTTACCCACGTTGTCCGGCCGTGGGGCTCGTGGTGGCTCGTGGGCGTGTTCAATGGCGATGGCCTCCCGCGCGAGATGCGCGTCACGTGGCGTGAGCTGGGTCTGGAGCCGGGCCCCTATCACGCGGCCGAGTTCTGGTCCGGCAGCTACCTGGGCATCTCGGACGACGGAGCCGCCGTTTCGTTGGGCGCGCATGGAGCCGCGGTTCTCGCCGTGCGCACCGTCGCGTCCAACCCGCTCCTGCTCTCGACCAGCTTCCATCTCTCACAGGGCGGCGTCGAGATCGCCTCGTGGGACTACGAGCACGACAGCGGTCGCTTGCGCTGGGTGGCCGCCCTGGGCCGGCACGCCTACGGCACGTTCACCCTCTGGATGCCGTCCGAACTCACCCCGCGCCGCCTCGTCAGCACCGCTCGCTATGCGCACTGGCGCCATCAGGAAGGCAACCAGAGCGTCATCATCGTCGAGGCCGAGATAGCAGACCGTGCGGAGTTCGCGCTGGAAATGGAGCGGACGGGCTGAGGGCAGTGGGCCAGGCGTGATATGCTTCTCTACGCGTGCACCCGACCCGCACTCACATTGTACGGGCGTCCGTCGGATGCCCGGCGGATGCCCGGCGGATGCCCACCGAATGCCCGCGGTGCATTGTAGGGACGTCCGGTGGACGCCCGGCAAACGCCCGGCAAACGCCCATCGACGCCCATGGACACCCGGTGGACGCCCAACATCCGCGGGCGCGACGGTTCAACCAAATTCGCCATACGCCCGCGAACGCGCAACACCGTTCGCCTATGGGAGACCTGACCGGCATGATTCACCTTCGACCGTCTGCCGTCCCAGTCCGCGTAGGCGGACTTCGCGGCGGAACGCCCTTAGGCGCGGTTTCAACCGCCTGCTTCCCGGCTTCGCGGCCGTAGGCCCTTAGGCGCGGTTTCAACCGCCGGCCCCTTCCTCGTGGCGGCGGGCCATCTGGGCGCCAATTCAACCGCCGGCCTCTGGCATCCGCCCGCGGCACGGTTCAACGCAGCGGGCGTGAGCGAACGGAAGGATAGAACGAGCGATGGACGACGCGACGCTTGAGCGCGAATCAGTTCAGACCGGGCCGCCGCTGGTGCTGGGCATCACCGGGTCCAGCGGCGCCTTGCTGGCCCGCCGCGCCGTCGAAGTGCTGGCCGAGCTCGGCCGCCCCGTACACCTGGCCTACACACGCGCCTGTCTGCAAGTCTGGCCCGACGAGGTCGGGCACCCCCTCAACGCGGACCTGGCGCTCTGGAAAGAGCGCTACGGCGTGCGCATCTTCAGCCCTGACGACTTCCGCGCCCCCATGTCCAGCGGCAGCTTCCTCACCGCCGGCATGCTCATCATCCCATGCAGCATGCGCACCGTCTCCGCCATCGCCCATGGCTCGTCCACCAACCTGTTAGAGCGCGCCGCCGACGTCACCATCAAAGAGGGCCGCCCCCTGGTCATCGTGCCCCGTGAGGCGCCACTCTCCGCCATCCACCTGGAGAACCTGCTCGCCCTGGCCCGCCTGGGCGTGCGTATCGTGCCCCCCGTGCCCCAGTTCTACACCCACCCCCAAACCGCGGACGAGATCATCGACCGCATCGCCCGCCGCGCCATCGCCCAGCTCGGCATCCCCGAGGCCCTGCCCCCCAGCCTCCGCTGGCGCTCTACCGACGCCGAATAGCGCCTGCCACATGTCCCGCCATTCCCAGTGACCGCCCCGCTAAAAGTCCCGCGTCAGCCTGTTGCACTCTGCGTGGCGGATGCCCGACCGCCCTATCGTATCGCCTCTGCGCATCCATGCGGAGTGGCCACACCTCACCACTCCTTCCACCATCCGCCCTCACGCCTACCCTATCTCATCGCCTCGCCTCACCATCCCGCTTGCCCCCGCGTCTTACCCGCCCGATCTGTATTGCGTGCCATCGCGAAGACCACTCGCCTCGCTCCGTAGGCTCATCCGACCCAGCCACCTTGTCCGGCATTGCCGCCCAGTTTGCCCCCGCGGGTTACCCGCGCAACTTCAATTGCGCGGCCTGGCTGCAATCACCCCGCTCGCCCTTGTCTGCCCCGTGCTTCACCGATTACCCGCGCGATCTGCGTCGCGCGGCTGGTACGATGACCACTCCGCGCCCCCTCGGCTGTGCCCTGAGTCTCCTCCGTGACCTCCGTGTCACTCCGTTCCCCTACCCCCGCATCAGCTCGCTCGCCAGCTCCCCGA
>CAYQFU010000152.1:0-2337 GCA_964416775.1 uncultured Ktedonobacterales bacterium | reverse complement strand
CTCCGTGTCACTCCGTTCCCCTACCCCCGCATCAGCTCGCTCGCCAGCTCCCCGATCAGGTCGTAGCGCCCATACGACGGCATCAGGTAGCATCCCTGGATCAGCCCGCGCGCTCGCGCCTGCGTCACCACCTCGTGTGCCAGCTCGATACCCACCTCGCGTCCGCGCTCGCCTGCCTCGCGCATCCGCTCCCGCACCTCATCTGGGACACTGATGCCCGGCACCTCATTGTGCAGATACTCCGCATGCTTCGAGCTGTGCAGCGGGATCACTCCCAGCAGCATCGGCACGTGCACCTGCCCGAACCGCTCGTAGAAACGCTCCAGCGGCGCCAGATTGTAGATCGGTTGCGTCATGATGTAGTGCGCTCCCGCGTCCAGCTTCGCGCGCAGTCGCGCCAGCTCCAGCGCCGTCTCCGTCACCACACCCTCTTCGACCACCGCGCTGCCATCCTCCGCGCCGGCTCCTTCACCATCCACCAGCTTGCGCCGCGCCCGCTCGCGCACCGGATCGATCTCCACATCCTCCATGTTGAGATTGAGCGCCGCCCCGATGTGGAAGCCCGCGGGCGCCCCCAGCGGCGCCCCAGCGGCGTCGTGCCCCTCGTTCATCCCGCGCAGCACGCCGATTAGCCCGATCGAATCCACGTTCCACACGCCCGTCAGGTTGGGATAGTTCCCCGCGTGCAGTGGATCGCCCGTCAGTGCCAGCACATTGCGGATGTCCAGCGCGTGCGCACCCAGCAGGTCCGATTGCAGCGCCATCAGGTTGCGGTCGCGCGTCGTGAAATGGATGATGGTCTCCACGTCCAGCGAGTCGCGCAGCAGCCGCGCCATGGCCAGGCAGCTCATCCGCACACGCGCCATCGGACTGTCCGCGATGTTGATGAACTCCACGCCGACATCGCGCAGATACGCCGCGCCGTCCAGAATCTTCGTCGGGTTCAACCCCTTGGGCGGATCGAGCTCGGCGCTCACCACGAACTTGCCCGCCTCCAGCGCCGCCTGCATGCGCGTCCGCGCCACCGGCCCCACCTCGCGCGCGCCCACGTCGGGCGCCACCCCTGTCGCGCCGCTGGGCGCCGTTTCACGCTCGCGTACGCCCGAGACCCGCGCGGCGTGCCCATTGCCTCCAGCCGCCCAGCGCGTGCGCGCCTGGTCCGGCACCAGCTCGTCCAGCACCGCGCGCATGGCCGCGATGTGCCGCGGCGTCGTGCCGCAACAGCCACCGACCAACCGCACGCCCGCCCCAATGAAGCGGCGCGCGTATTCGGCGAAATAGGCCGGCGTGGAAACATAGATGAAGCGCTGCTCGATGCGCGTCGGCAGACCAGCGTTCGGCTGCGCTGAGATGAACGGCGCCTCCTGCTGGCCCCTGCCCATGGCGCGCAGCGTCGCCTGCATCTCTTCCACCGCGTCGAAGATGCCCGCCGGCCCCACGCTGCAGTTGCACCCCAGCACGTCCACCCCTGCCTCGGCCAGCGTCCGCGCCACTCGCGCCGGAGTCTGCCCCGCCAGCGTCTGCCCATCTTCCGTGAACGTCACCTGCGCCACGATTGGCAGATCGCCTGCCTCGCGCGCCGCCAGCACCGCCTGCTCCAGCTCCACCACATTCGAGAACGTCTCCAGGATCAGCAGGTCGGCCCCGCCCTCGATCAGTGCCCCGATCTGCTCCCGAAATCCCGCGCGCAGCTCTTCCAGCCGCTCGCCATCCCGCGCACCGACCATTTGCGTTTGCAGCTGCCCAGATGGACCCACCGCACCCGCCACGAAGACCGGCTCCCCCGCCACCTCACGCGACTCGCGCGCAATCTGCGCCGCGCGCCGGTTGATCTCCCGCACCCGCTCTTCCAGCCCGTACGGTGCCAGTTTGAAACGGTTGGCCCCGAACGTGTTCGTCTCGATGATCTGCGCCCCCGCGCTGATGTAGTCCCGGTGAATTTGCTGCACCAGCGCTGGCTCCGTCAGCACCAGCTCGTCGAAGCAGCGCCCATGCATCAGCGCCTCAGTCGCGCGCGCATACAGCTGCGTCCCCATCGCGCCATCACACAGCAGCGGTTCACGGCGCAGACGTTCCAGAAATTGGTGCGGCATAGACCATCCTCGGTTCGGCTACAAAAGATCGCGCAACACGTACTGGTCATCAGTCATCACTTCCGCGCATCGTTGGGGGCGTCCGGTGGACGCCCGCCCGGTGGACGCCAGGCCCGGTGGACGCCCGGCCCGGTGGACACGCGTCGGTTCCACCAGATTTGGTATCACCCGCGACATCCGCTTCAGTGATTCCCCGAGATTATACGGGATGTGGCAGCGGGCGTCGAGGCGGCCCCGCACTGCG
>CAYQFU010000151.1:9569-14530 GCA_964416775.1 uncultured Ktedonobacterales bacterium | reverse complement strand
CTAGTCTGCCTGGAGACGATGTCATCCTTTGCCAGATCACGAGTCAACCAGCTGGCAATGCATATGGCGTTACACTTGCGGCTCAAGATTTCGCTTCCGGTGGGCTGAACCGCACGAGCACGATACGCCCTGAACGCCTCTTCACGGCAGATTCGCACATCATCTTGAGGAGCGTGGGCAGAATCGCCAATGCCAAGCTGGGCGACGTGATCAGCGTCATCGTAGGCATCCTCACCACCTGATTGCGCGCTTCGTCGCCTCCCAGGTCACCACGCCCCGCCCTGCTGGTACCGTTCCGCAATGGTCGGCGCCCGCCTCTGTGATCGTGCGCGTCAGCGCGTTGGACCGCCCTTCCCCCGCGCCTACGCCGCCTCGGTGCGTCCTATTCGCTGAACACGTCGCACGTGAGTGACCGCCGCCCGCACGCCCGCGTCATCGCGATACGGTATACTATCCAGAAGAGACCATTTCGAGACGGCCGTCACTGACGGGAGGAGCAGCACCATGGCGACCATTGCGCACCCCTCCACCGCGTCAACGTCCACTCTCCCTCCCGCCCCTCGCGTCAGCGGCGACGCCCTGCGCCGGCTGGCATCCGACCTTGAGCGTGCGCTCGGCCGCGACAACGTCCTCACCCAGCGGGCCGACCTGCTCGCCTACGAGTATGATGGCAGCTTCCTGGAGGGCACCCCCGACCTCGTCGCCCTCCCCGCCAGTCCCGAGCAGGTCGCCACCACCGTTCGCCTGGCCACCACCGCGGGCGTCCCGGTCGTCGCGCGCGGCTCCGGCACCGGCCTGTGTGGCGCCGCCATCCCGGCCCGCGGCGGCCTCGTCATCAGCACCAGCCGGCTCAACCACATCCGCGACATAGACGTGCGCAATCGCCGCGCCACCGTCGAGCCAGGCGTCGTCAACCTCGATCTCTCCACCGCCACACGCCCCCACGGCCTCTATTACGCTCCCGATCCCGCCAGCCAGAAAATTTCCACCATCGGCGGCAACGTCGCTACCAATGCCGGCGGCCCCCACTGCCTCGCCTTCGGCGTCACCACCAACCACATCCTCGCCCTCCAGGTCGTCCTTCCTGATGGCCGGCTCGTCTGGCTCGGGGACCCCGCCGTGGATAGCCCCGGCTACGACCTGACCGGTGCGCTCGTCGGCTCCGAAGGCACCCTCGCCATCGTCACTCAGATCGTCGTACGCCTGCTGCGCGCGCCGGAAGCCGTCCGCACCCTCCTGGCGATCTATCCGGCCATTCCGGAAGCCTCCGCCACCGTCTCCGCCATCATCGCCGCCGGCATCCTCCCCAGCGCCCTCGAGATGATGGACCGCCTCGTCGTCCAGGCTGTCGAGCGCCACTTCCACGCCGGCTATCCCGCCGATGCCGGCTGCGTTCTGCTCATCGAGCTGGAGGGTGCGCGCGAAGCCGTCGATCTGCAACAGGAGCGGGTCGAGCGGCTCTGCGCCGAGCATGGTGCCACCGAGGTGCGCCGCGCGCGCAGTGACGCCGAGCGCGCCGCCCTCTGGGCTGGGCGCAAGGGTGCAGCGGGTGCCTTCGGCCAGCTCTCCCCCAACTACTACCTGCAGGATGCCGTCGTCCCGCGCTCGCGCCTACCCCAGATCATGAGCCGCCTCGACGAGATTGCAGTCGCGCATCGCATCACCATCGCCAACGTTTTCCACGCTGGTGACGGCAACCTCCACCCCGCCATGCTCTTCGACCGCCGCAAGCCTGGCGACATCGAGCGCGTCATCGAGGCGGGCAACGAAGTGCTCCGCACCTGCGTAGACCTCGGCGGCACCATCTCGGGCGAGCATGGCATCGGCATGGAGAAGCGCGAAGCCCTCTCGCTGGTCTTCTCCACCGCCGACCTGGCCGCCATGATCCGCCTGCGCGCGTGCTTCGACCCGCGTACGCTATTCAATCCCGACAAGCTTTTCCCCGCGGGTGCCTCGTGCGTCGAAGTGCGCGACCCCCGCCTGCCCGCCACGGCCGCCGCGCCGTGGATGTGTTGAGGTGCCGCGCATGATGGATTCGGCGGACGAGCTGCACGCTCGCCTGGTGGCTGCGCTGGGCGCCGAGCATGTGTTGGTCGGTGACGCCTGCCAACCTTACGCGGTCCAGTGCCGCGTGCCCCGGCTCGTGGCGCGCCCCGCCGACGTGGACGGCGTCAGCCAGGTGCTCGCGGCCGCCAGCGCCTCCAGTGCGACCGTCGTGCCCTGGGGTGGTGGCACGCGTATGGCCCTCGGCTACCCTCCGCGCGCCGTAGACGTCGTCCTCTCGCTGGAACGCCTCGATCGCGTCCTGTCCCACGACCCCGCGGACCTCACCGTCACCGTCCAGGCCGGCTGCACGCTGGACCATCTGGCCGCCACACTCGCGGCGGCCGGTCAAATGCTCCCGCTCGACGCCCCGCTCTCCACGCGCGCTACCATCGGCGGCACGCTCGCCACCGGCATGGCCGGACCGCGCCGCTTCCTCTACGGCGGTCCCCGTGACCTGCTGCTGGGCGTCCGCGTGGTGGACGCCGCCGGCACCATCACCAGGGCCGGCGGTCGTGTGGTCAAGAATGTCACGGGCTACGATCTCAACAAGCTCTACCTCGGATCCCTCGGCACCCTGGCCGTGCTGGTCGAGGCCAGCTTCAAGCTCGTGCCGCTCCCCGAGACCGAGGCGACGGTACTGGCCGTCTGCGGCGACCCCGCGAGCGCCCTGGCCGTGGCCGCGGCGCTCGCCGATCTCCCGACCCAGCCCGCCGCCGTCACCGCACTGTCCCTTGCCGGACTGCCCCAGCTCGCCGTGCGCCTGTCTGTCCCCGCGGGCAACATCGTCGTCGCCGCCCGCTTTCCCGGACCCTCCGCCGCCGTCGAGCGCGCCCTTCAGGAGGCCCGCACCGCCGCGCGTGCCGCGGGCGCCGGGCGCATCGGCCACATCGAGGCCGCCGCGCAGCGCACCTTCTGGACCGCCGTCGCCGACTTCCCGGCCACACTGGATCTCCCGTCCGACACCGCGCTGCTCAAGGTCAGCGCCCTACCCAGCGAGCTCGGCACCGTGCTGGACGCCGCCACTGCCGTCTGCGCCGAGCAGGGCCTGCGCCTGGTCTGGATGGCCGATGCCGGTGTCGGCGTCGTGTTCCTGCGCATTCAGGCCGCTGCCCACGGTGATGCCGGCGATGCCCCCGCCGAGCAGCGCCTTTGGCCGGAATTGCGCGCCCTCCAGTCCATGCTCGCGCACCGCTGGCGCAATTCCGTGGTCCTCGGCTGTGATCCTGCCCTCAAAGCCGATCTCCCGCTCTGGGGCGCCGACCCCCCTGGCATCGACGTCATGCGCGCCATCAAGCGCAAATTTGACCCCGCCGACACCCTCAATCCCGGCCGCTTCGTCGGCGGCCTGTAAGGCGACATCTCGGCGACCCCAGCCGCGACATAGCTTGCATGCCTGTACGCCCATCCCGCCGGACGCCCGCCGCCGCCCGCGCCGGCTCATACCGCGCCTGGCGTCCTCTACCGGCCCGCTCAATCGCCGGGAATCGTGGCATACACCACCCACACCGCGAGCAATGCCACCGCCGCGGCGATCCCCAGCGCCAGCGGCAGAGACCGCTCGACGATCGGCCCGGCCAGCGCCGAGCCAACCGGCACCCCCGCGAAGTTCAGGCTCATCGAGACGGCGAACGCCCGCCCGAACCACCGAGGATCGGTCCGCCGCTGCCGCATCGCGAAGAGCCCAATGTCAATCGGCCCAGACGACACACCCAGCACAACCATCGCCGCCACCAGCATCGGCAGCGCCCACGCGGCCGTCAGCAGGACGCACGCGATGCTGAGCAGGCCCATGCCCACCGCGACGATCGCCCGCTCGCGTCCCTCCGTGTTGACGCGCCCCACCAGCAGTCCCGCCACGACCGTTGCCACCCCCCCGACCGACCACAGCACCCCCACCGCACCCACGCCCCAGTGAAAGCGGCCAAACACCAGCACCGGCAGCGCCACGGTCAACATGCCGAACCCAATATTGCCGGTGAAGAGCGTCAGCATGATACCCCGTAGCGTCGTGTGCCGCACCACGTACACCAGCGCCTGCCATGACGAGCGCAGCAGCCGCTCGGACCTGACTCCGGCCTGCGGATCGGCCACGCCCACCAGCACCACCGCCGACAGCACAAACAGACAGGCCGTCGCCAGGAACGCTCCCTGCCCACCCGCGGCGGCGAGCAGTAGCCCGGCCAGCGCAGGTCCCAGCACGGTCGCCAGCGCCTGGCTCCCGCTGTCGACGCCGTTCGCCCGGTCCCACAGCGCCCGCGGCACCACCAGCGGGAAGAGCGACCGCACGCCGCTCGCACTGAGCGGGCCCGTCAGCGAGCTGATGGCGGCGATAATGAGCAGCGCGGCCGGGTTCAGCAGCCGTATTGTGAGGAGGGCGAACAGCGTCAAAAGCGATGCCGACGCCACGGCGTAGTCCAGCCAGATCATGCGCAGCCGGCCCTGCCGGTCGAGCAGGGCGCCCGCGATCGGGCTGGCCGCCAGACCCGGCGCGACGCTCAGAAAACCCGCCAGGCCGGCCAGTGTCGGCGAGTGATACCGTTGCAGCACGAACAAAATCAGCGCGACCTGCCACAGCTGACCTGCCGTCCGCGCCAGCACCGTGCCCACGGCAAGCTGTGCGAATCCAGATACTCCGAACAATTGGCGATACGAAGGCGCTCCACTGGTCTCGACGGTCATGCGTCCCTCCGCGGCCGGTCACCACGCGCCAACTGGAGACACCGCGAGCCAGACGTGCCCCCACGTCTCCCGGTTGCCACTGTTCACCCTCATTCAGCGCTGGTCAGTCCGCGCCGACGCGATGCCTCTTGTTGTGGCATATTGATCGGCACGATTCGCCCGCCACCGCCTCTCGTCCCAGTCCGCGCACTCGGCTGTCGTCCCAGTCCGCGCAGGCGGACTTTGCGGCCGCGGGC
>CAYQFU010000151.1:6499-9469 GCA_964416775.1 uncultured Ktedonobacterales bacterium | reverse complement strand
TCCGCGCACTCGGCTGTCGTCCCAGTCCGCGCAGGCGGACTTTGCGGCCGCGGGCCCCTAGGCGCGGTTTCACCCGCCTGCTTAGGCGCGGTTGCACCCGCCGGCCCTTTCTTTGCGGGCGCCGGTCATACGGACGCGGACTGAACCGCTGGCCCCTCTCATGGACCCTCCTCACTCCAGGCGGCAGCGGTCAATTGCTCGAACTGCTCGTTATGTAGGGACGTCCGGTGGACGTCCACGTTCGGCCGGCTCAGACGCCCCAGGTTAACCGCATGGGACATCCCATGTGCCGCGCACCACGATCCGCGCCATCAGAAGCACGAACAGGCCTCAGCCCCCCGGCGTTCCGCCGTCAGCTCTTGATACAGCCCTCGCACCTGATCGCCGATGCGCAGCCAATCGAAGCGCTCCACCGATGGCCGCGCCGCCGCTCGCAACTGGCGCATGCGCGCTGAGTCGCTCAGCAGCGCGTCCAGCTGCTCCGCGAACGCCTCCACATGCCGCCACGGCACCAGCACCCCGTTCGCCCCGTCGCGCACGATGCTCGGCAGTCCGCCCACCTTCGAGGCCACCACCGGCGTCCCGCAGGCCAGCGCCTCCACGGCCACCAGCCCGAAGCTCTCATAGCGCGAGGCCACCACCAGAGCATCCGCCGCGCGATAGAATATCGGCAGATCGCTCTGTGCGACCGCTCCCGGCAGTCGCACCCGGTCGCCAAGCCCCAGCGCGTTCGCCTGCGCGCGAATGCGCTCTAGCTCTGGGTCACCGTCGGGGTTGCCCCCCACCAGCACCAGCGTCGCCCGCGTCCGCATCCGCGCCACCGCCTCCAGCAGCAGGTCCGCCCCCTTGATCGGGTCCAGCCGGCCCACCGCCAGCAACACCGGCCCGTCAGCCAGACCAAGCGCCGCCCGCGCTTCCGCACGCTGTGCCGCCGTCCCCGGCGTGAAGACCCGCAGGTCCACCCCGCACGGGATGACTTCCATCTGGCAGCCTGGCAGCCCATACAGCCGTTGCAGCTGATCGCGTTCCTGCGTCGTAGCCACCGTCACGCAGTCCGCCGTCGCCGCGATCAAGCCCTCGAGCTCGGCGCGCCGCGCCCCCGCGGGCGTCATTTCGGCGGCCGCACCCTGCCGCTCACCTTTCAGCCGCTCCACCGTGTGGAACATCGTCACATGCGGCACATCCCACGCCCGGGCCAGATTCAGCCCCGCGGCGCCCGAAAGCCAGTAATGGCTATGGATCAGATCGTATGGATGCCCATTGCGCCACGCGAACCGTTTCACTCGCCGCACGAATTCATCCACGTGCGGGTACAGCTCGCTGGTGGGGAGAGGCGCGATAGGTCCCGCCTGGACACGCACCAGGCGTGCCCGTTCGCCCAGAGGCTCGATCAGAGGATCGTTCGGATCAGTCCATCGTGTAAAGACATCGACCAAAATCCCACCGCGACCCAGCTCACGACTCAGCTCTCTCACATACACATTCATGCCGCCGGCGTCGCGTGTATGTCCCAGGCGCGCCAGGGGAGATGTGTGCAGACTCAACATTGCGACTCTAAAGCACACGGACACACCTCGCCCTTTGCGCGCCGGTTGCGCCCAATCTCTCATAGATGCGCGGCCAGCGACCCTCACTGGATCGCGCCGCCATCGCTCCCAGGGCCTGGCTAGGCTGGCCCTCGCCGCTCATTTCGACGCTCATCTCGCTCCCGTGACCTTCGTACATATGGACGGGCGCGCGCTCGACGCCCCCACCCTTGCCGCCTGCGCTCGTCGGCCCTAGCTCGCCAGGGCGCTCCACGACAGGCACTTCATTAACTATAGCACGACACGCCTGCGATGGCATCTCGCGCACCCCTGCCGGTTCCACCCACGACCGGGGGTTCAGTCCGCGACAGCGGACACAGCGGCTGGATGGCCGCCAGCCGCGACTTCAATCGCCGGCGTCTTGCCAGCTCCCACTTCTTGGTGGAACCACCTCTGGCGGCCTGGCACGACTCATGCACGGCGCGCCCGCATATACCCCAGATGGGGGGTAGACACAGCCACTACTTCCTCTCTACAATCTAATTGGAGCGCAGACACCGGACGTGGTTCCGCGGTCCCGCTCCCGCGATTCGCGCGCACGCGAGCGCAGGATGCAACACCGTCGCGCTGACGATAGAGGCCTGGCATCTTGGCCGGTCACCCTCCATGGTGAGAGCCGGCCGAGCATCGGACACCGGACCCCCACATCACGCTTGAGGTGACGACACGATGGCTACCGCGTTGAAGGATGACCGGCTCGCACGCGCGCTCGAGCTCCTCGACAACCACTTCGACCCCGAGATCGAGCAGTTCTTCCCCACACTCGAAGAGCGCATCCTCGCTCAGGCGCTGGAGAACGTTGAGCTCGCCGAGCGCCGGCTGCGCGAGATTCAGGCGCTGGTCGGTGAGGACGCCCTCGCCCTAAGCCGCTAGCTGCCAGGACTCCTTCACATTCTACCCACCGCGTATGGCCACTCTTCCCGTACGCGTTGCCTTCGTGCGCGCCGCTCGCCCTGGCTCCGCCACCGTGCCCCATCCGCACATCCCATATTGCGTTCACCTCGATCCACTGAGACGCACTACCGTTCGAACGGAGAGACCTGATCGGCACCCTTCACCCCCGGTCTCCCACTACCCCGGTCCGCCTCGGGCGGACTTTGCGGCTCTCACCCCATCCCCACGCGGCCTTCACCCCTGGCTTTGCGGCTCTCACCCCTGGCTTTGCGGCCCCACCCCATCCCCACACAGCTCTCACTCCCTGCCCCCCGCTCGCCGCCCCCCCTCGCCTGCCGCTCTCCGCGGACCACTGTGTGCTCCCGCCTGCGCCCCTCGCCGCACCCGCGTCCCAGTCCGCCGTAGGGCGGACTTCGCGGCCGCCGGCCCCTAGGCGCGGTTGCAACCGCCGGCCCCTTGGCGCACGTCGTGGCCGCCGGCCCCTTGCACC
>CAYQFU010000151.1:0-6399 GCA_964416775.1 uncultured Ktedonobacterales bacterium | reverse complement strand
TCTTTACACCTGAACCACCCGGCCGTGCCTCACCCTTGATCCGTGTGCCATACTGCCGGGTAGAAGAGCTAGCGCTGGTGGTTGGGCATCCGTATGAATGCCCGCCCTTCGGCGTGATTCGCATGAGGACGATCGATGGCCGACGACCCCGACTATTACGCGATCCTGGAGGTCGCTCCCGATGCTGAGGCGGACGAGATTCGCCTGGCCTTTCGCCGCCTCGCCCGGCTCTACCATCCCGACGTCGCCGGCACTGGCGACCTCGCGCGCATGCGCCAGATCAACGCCGCGTACGACATCCTGAGCAACCCTGAGCGCCGCCGGCAATACGACCTCTCGCGCCCGCTGCCCAGACCCACCATGCGGCCCTCTCCCGCACGAGACACCCCGATCCACGACACTCCGGTCCGCGACACCACGACGCGGCCCGCTGCCGGCACCGGTGAGGCAGCCACTCGGGCCGGCACCCTGCGTCACTCCCCTGGGCCCTTCACGCGCGCTGCCAGCCTCGCCGCCGACGAGCGCGTGCCCATCACGGCGCTGGCCTTCGCCCGCGCCGGCCAGCTCGCCGCCACGGGTCTCATCGATGGCCGCGTGCTCGTCTGGGACGTATCTACGCAGCGTCCCCGTGTCGCCCTCTCGTTTGGCGACTCCGCCCCCGCCGGTGTCCTCCAGGAAGTGCGCCTCTCGCCTTCAGGCGCCCTCGCCGCCGCCTGGGGTTTCCTCCTGGGCACGCGCGTCTGGCGTGTCGACGCCAACCGCCCCCTCTGGACCACCAGCGCCAACGGCCCCAGCGGCTCCATGGACGCCATCGTCGCCGACACTCCCGAGCAAATACGCCTGGCCCTGCCCGACGCCCCACTCGCGCTCGCCGCCGACGATCCCTTTCGCTGGGCGCACGACGGACGCTACGGCACCGCCGTATTCACCCGTCCCCTTGCCTCCGGCCCCGTGGACCCAGCCTGGGCCGTTCCACGGCGCTGCCCCGAAGTACGCGACACGAGCCGCGCAGGCGCCCCGTCGCTCAACCCCTGGCGTGTGCACCAGCGCCTGCTCTCCGCCGACGGCCAGCGCCTCCTCACGTTCTCCACCACCATCACCCGTGCCTCCGCCGCGCCTGGCGCCGCCAGCCCACGCACCGGCGCCTTTCACCTGTGGGACCTGGAGTACCGGCCCGTTCTGGGCAATCCCCACCCGCGCCGCATCGCCCGCTTCCCCTGCCCACCCGGCACCAGTTGGCTGCCGCTCGCCGCCACACCTGACCTCTCCTGGGTCGCGATTGGCTACCTCGACCGCTTCGTCTGCTTGCTCGCGCCCGCCACCGGCGACCAGCGTGTCGTCCCTTCCGGCCCTCTCCCAGCCGATGCACGTGCCGCCCTCTCGCCCGACGGCGCGCTCCTGGCCCTCGCCCGCGGCCCCCGCCTCGACCTCTGGCAGACCGCCACCGCCGCCCACCTCCAGCAGTGGCAGCTCGCCGCCGACATCGGCGCCCTGAGCTTCGCCACGCACTCCCCCACCCCACTCCTGGCTATCGGTCTCGCCAACGGCCTTGCCGAGCTATGGCGCTGAACCGGCGCTCGCCTCCCACGCCCCCACCACCATTGCACGCCAACACCTTTAGCAGCCTACAGCCGTCATAGCGTATCCTGGCAATCCGCACCGCGCCGCAGGGCCGTCCGCCGGACGCCCATTGCAACGCATCGCACCCATTCCAGCGGCTTCGCCATCACCCCACGATGCGAATGCGCGCGCCATGCAGTTCGCCTGCGCTCCCGCCCAGCAGCTGGCCCTCTGTGCCACTCTCGCCGTCCGTCCCCAGCACCAGCTCATACGGCCCGGGACCGTACGCCTCCAGATGCCGCGCTCGCATCAGATCGCCGCTCGGGCCCGCCAGCTCGATCCACTGCTGCCGCACCGCGAAGCGTCGCGTCCCCCCGCCGCCGGTCACCTCCGCATCCGTGCCCAGCAGCCGCTGCATCACGGACACGGCGCTCGCCAGATCGCGCACCACCACGCGCAGGCCCACCGTCCGCGTCACCCCCAGCGCGTGCTGTGCGGCCGGCCCACCTGGCACGCGCAGCTCGCGCGGCGTCACATCCTCGATCAGGAACGGAAACGCCAGCCCCTCCCGCAGCTGCACCGTCCGCCACGCCAGCCGCTGTCCGTCGGGCCGCGCTCGTCCGCCGTCCCGCGGACCATCCACCTCCAGCCCGCGCTCCCGCAGCGGCTTGGTGTCCGCCTCCAGATCGTCCGACGCCAGCGCATAGCCGAGCAGCCCCTCCCCGAGTGCCAGCCGCCGCCACCACGCGTCGTCGTGCGGCCGGTCCGGATCCCTGAACGCGATCAGCTCGATGTAACTGCCGTCCGCCAGCCCGATCAGCGCGTTGCGTGTGTCCCGATCCGTGTGCTCCCCGCCTGGCGTCACCGTGAATCCCGCCCGCCCGTAGTCCTCCATCGCCTGCGCCAGGTCCCGCACGACAATCACCGTATGGTCAATGCCCGTGAGCATCGCATTCTCCCCCTGGCGCCCCGCGCTCCCCATTCCTGGTGCCGCGCGCCCCGGCGCCCTTACGCCGCATTGCCTTCGCCGCACTGCGGTCTGAGGCATTGTATGCCGTCCCAACCGCCCGCGCCACCTCATACAGGCCGCCTGTATGTCCGCTCCGGCTATCATTGACACGGCTGACTCCCGGTTGTATACTTTCGTGTGCGGTGGGACGACATCTCACCCGCATGCCCCCGTGGCGGAATTGGTATACGCGGCAGGTTGAGGGCCTGTGCCCGAAAGGGCGTGGTGGTTCGAGTCCACTCGGGGGCACCAGATCACAGGCTTAGGCATGCGCGCCTAAGCTTTTCTTTTTTCGGGCGGCTAGCTCAGCGGCAGAGCGTCTGCTTTACACGCAGAGGGTCGGGGGTTCAAATCCCTCGCCGCCCACCCATCCCTGTCGCATCCTGGTCCCGTGCCCCTCCCCTGTGCTGTGCTACACCGTGCACCGCGCTCTGCGACACTCCGATTATGGGAAAACAAGGCCTGCCATGCCCACCTGTGGCCGCTCCCAACGCACCCTCCCCACCACCGCGGTCCACCCTGAGTACGAGCTGGACTGGCTGCGAGAAACGGGGCTGAGGCGGCCGCCATGCTGCGCCCCCCTGATCGAGCCGGCACACGGACAGCTTAGCATCGCCCGGCAGGGTGAACTGGTGGGCCTGGCCTGGTCGAGCGGGTAGTACGAGCCCCGCGGAGACCGCGCGGCGAACTTGGCCCTGATGCGGCGGTTCGACGCACAGGACACGCGGACGCCATTCTCCGGCATCCGGCGCATGGCGGCAGGGCTCCAGCAGCCAGGGTGCGCGGTCCATTCCAAGCGGGGCGCCGACTGCTGGGGCTGATGGGCCTGGACGCCGTGTACCCCAAGCCGCCGTTGAGCGTTCCGGCCGTAGGCGCGCAGCGCGCTTCCTCCCTGCTGCCTACCTGCTGTGGGGCCTGCCAGTCGTACAAGCCAACCAGATCTGGAGCACGGACATCACCGACATGCGGATGCGCCGGGGCTTGCTCTCTCTGCTGGCGGGGCTCGACTGGTACAGCCGTTCGGTCCTGGCGTGGGCGCGGTCCAACTCGCTGGCCACCAGCTTCTGCCTGGCGGCGCTGGAGCCCGCGGGGGCACCGGGCCAGCCGGCGATCTTCGACACCGACCAAGGCAGCCCGTTCACCCGTCTCGCCTACACGACCCGTATGGAGCAGGCCGGAATCCAGATCAGTTGGGACGGGCGTGGCCGGGCCCTGAACCACGTCTTCGTCGCGCAGATATGGCGCTCGGTCCACAGGGCGGCACGACTTCTGCGGCCCATCACCCCCTGGTGTTCGGTGCGCAGGTCATCGTCTTGCGACGCGCGCTGGTGGGTGCAGGTGCCCGATTCCGTAAGGTGGGGTCGGGACGACCAGGCGGGCAATGGCGCCTGCCTCGCCTGCGATGCCCACCGCACCGCACCGCACTGCGCAGCGAACCCACGCCGATACGGATAGTAACACGTAGTACAGGCAGTGAGGTCGACTCACCACAGGAGGTATGGCATGGCTTTGGGACCACTCCAGTTCGTCGTGCTCGGCGTGCGCGGCGAGGAGCAGCAGAGTGCGGTGTCCAAGACCCTCCGCACCCTGAGCGAGCGCGGCGCCATTCGCGTCATCGACATCGCCTATGTGACCAAGCAGGAAGACGGCACCTGGGTGCCGGGCAGCGTGTCGGGCCTCACCGACGAGGAGCGCAAGCGGTTTGGCACCATCGCCGGTGCCCTGATCGGCTTCGGCTATGGCGGGATTGAGGGGGCGCGCGCCGGTGCGGAGCTCGCGGCCACCCCCGACAGCATGATGACCTTCTCGGATCGCGACTACGGCGAGAACCTACAGGAGATCAAGGAGCACCTGCGCGACATCGGACAGGATCTGCCCACCGGGGCGACCTGCGCCGTAGCGCTGATCGAGCATCGCTGGATGCCTCAACTCAGGGACGAGTTGCGCAAACAGGGGGTGTTGGTGCTGGGGTCGGGGATGATTCGCCCGCGCTCGCTGGTGATGCTGGGCAGAGAGCTGGCGCAGGCAGAGCAGGCAACAATGTAGGAAGTCAACGGGAGCAGTGTTCTAGGAGTTGGGTTCCCTTGACCGGGGCACCTGGGTCCTGAACGCCTCCCTGCCGTTCAGCAACCGGACGCGCCTGAGCAGGATTGGCTGCTAACGCGAGGCGCGCCCGGCCGGCTCAGCGCTCGCGCTGCGCACGCGGGATAACCACTTCGATTGCTGGCAACCCTCTGGCGGCATCTTGTACGAAGCCCCCTTGATCGCGCATACTTTGCATGGCTTATGGCAGCAAGTGGCATCCAGACGGATGGCATCCAACAGAAGAGAAGTGGACCCCAGGGAAGAGGATGCCGAGGAGCACCAGCACCACGGGCAGCAGCAGCGGGCCGATCAGGATCACTTTCCCCAGCGGTCGGCCGAAATTCACGGTCACCCCATTCCCGAAGCGCTTGGGGACAATCAGATCAGGATCGTCAGGATTTCAGCATAACCCGTTTCGAGGGCATGTCCTCGCCTCGGTCTCAGAGCCAGAGGGCGCGTCCCCTTGCTCTTCTTGCCTGTCCAGCCTCCCCCGCGCGGACGCGGATCGCCTGCCCTGAAGGTGTGCTCGAGTGCCCACTGCTCATCGCCAAGGATCGCCACGTCGTCCCAGTTGAGGCGCGTCACGGGCACGTCGTTCCAGACCACGTCGGCCAGCCGTGTATGTGCGTCGAGCCTGGCATTCGTCAACATCGTGGCGACGTCCATGCGAGCTGCTCGAAGATCCGCCCCACTTAGGTTGGCGCCGCCGACGTTTGCCCCGCTCACGTTGGCGCTGCCGAGATTTGCCCCGCTCAGGTTGGCGCGCACGTAGCCTGCTGGGAGAGGAAATGCGTTCGACCAACGCCGCTCCTCCATGACCCAAGACAACTCGCCCTGCGTGCGAATGGCCGCACCGGCATACGGCGCATTCCCCTCAGCCACGTTCGCTTCATATGCCGCCCGTAGTTCGGCCTGTCGCTCTGCCGACGGCTCGCTGTCATCGGGTTGGTCCTGGGCCGTCGTGTCGTCGCTCATGTTCCACCCCGCCTCTCACACCCTGGCTTCAGTGTAGTCAGTGTAGCAGGCAGGGTCAATACAGGGAATGGGGGTCTCTACGAGCCTCACTTCCCTCCACTTTCGGCTCATCCGGCCACGTGGGAGCTGTCCACCTGCCACCGAATGCTAGGTGTCCGGTTCAGGATCGCGGGGGTGCCGCCTGCTCCACCGGGGGCACGGAGGACTCGTCCCGCGCCAGCGACACCGCTCCCTCCAGCTCGATGGCCAGCCGCACCGACTCGACACCCATCGCCCATCCCTGCGCGAGCCCGCCGCCACGTAAGACACCCTGCTGCTCAAAGCATCCCGCCTGCTGAGCGGCTCACTGGCAATCGAAAACGGGCGCTAGCACCGCTGCTTGGGCATTCGTGTTCAAGCCGTAGCCGCCCCCGGCGATGTCTACGTGCCTGGTTCTTCCTCCAGGCGGCTATGCAGGATGAGACCCCAAACATAGGCGGCAAGCAGCACGAGCCCCGAGAGCGCACCGAACGCGTATGTCAAGGTGAAGAGAGGCGACCCGGTGGGAATCAACAGCGCGGCGACTACGCTAGCCATCGGGAGAGCGCTGAGGGCTAACGCACTCATGAGCTGGCCGCGCCAGGTATCCAGTCCAAATCCCTCGCCGCCCACCATCCCGCTTTACACCTCGTCTCGCGCGTCTCCCCCGTGCTCCGCTACCGGCCCACCGTCCCCACCACCGCGGTCCACCCTGCTAACACCAATATCACCGTCTCCTTGGCACCGGCGCC
>CAYQFU010000150.1:0-14544 GCA_964416775.1 uncultured Ktedonobacterales bacterium | reverse complement strand
CTGGGCTCGGATGGTGGTGCTGCCGCAGCAGCTGGGTGAGTTCGTCCACCGACGCGCGCTGGGCGATCTCCAGCGTCGGATACGCCTGCAAGAAGGCCACCGTCAGCGGCTGCTGCAGCTTGGTGAACAGATCGAGGGCCACCGGGTAGTACGCCTTGAGACAGGCGGTCAGTTGATTGACCAGCCGCGTCTGGCCCTGAATGAGCCCATCCTGGTCTCGGGTCAGCGCCTTGAGTTCTTGGACCAGGGGGCTGTCCGGCGCCAGGCGTCGCAGGTCCGCCAGGTCGCTGCGCCCCGTCTTGGCCAGCAGGTAGGCGTCAATCGCGTCTGTCTTGGCGCCCGAGGGCTTGCGCCGGCGGTCCACGGTCTTGGGATTGACGGGGTAGACGGCCAGCCCCGCATCCAGCAGTGCGGTGATGAGCAGGCCACGGGTGGTCTCGATGAGACAGGCCAACTCCTGCGGCGTGGGCGCCGACCCCGCGGTCCCCTGCAAGAACGTGACAAGCTGGGCGAGCCCCTCAGGCGTGTGGGACACCCGACACGCCGCGATGCGCTGGCCTGCCTCGTCGATGACGACCACGTCGTGATGGTCGTCGGCCCAGTCGATGCCGGCGTACCACATGTCGCCGCTCCTCCGCTCTCTCCTCTTCAGGGATGCCTTCCTGGGTGCACACCAGCCTTATACTGCGGTGCTCGAAGCACGACCCTCTATCAGGACTGGCACCCAGGATGACGGTCGAGGCAGGACGATCTCCAGGAAACGGTCGCGCCGTTGGGAGCCGAGAGCCTTTCCCCAACGCTCCAATCCGGCAAGCAGTGCACTTGCCTTCCTCAGTTTAACGTATAAGGGAGGCTGACCGATGCCCAATGGGGGCAGTGACTGCTGCGGCACCTGCTGGTTTAACGCCAAGACCCAGGGTGAGTCGGGGTACGCTCATGCCCGTGACCCAGAACCCGCCTTCTGCACCATCCGTAACCTGTTGCTCGATGACCCGTTCTGGACATACTGCACGAATCACCCGTACAAGAATCCTGATAAGCTGGCCGTGCCCATCGGTCCCGTCTTCCGTGCTGAGAACGACCATGGGCGCGTCGTCTGGGTGCCTTCGCCCGACACTGAGACCATTCGCCAGACACTGCTGGAACTCCCGCGGTGGGCCGAGACCCTGCCCGAGTCCACCTACCCCGGCGGTCTCTCGCTGGCCCAAGCGGTCGTCTGGCAACTCGGTGAGTTCCACGAGACCCGGGCAGTCGAGGGGCTACAGCGCATCGTACCAGCCTCCGCGATCCGGCAAGCGCTAGCCTAGCCCCGCGGTTGGTGTTCGTGATCTCGTGGGCTGAAGAAGCCCTCGAAAAGATGGACACACCGCATACTCCGCTCGTAGTTAGGCACGCTCAGTCAATGACGTGCGGCCACGGAGGGTAAGGACGGAATGGCCGTGATGCGGTCTTTGGGGGAGCTCTGCTGGTCCGCCAGCACGCATAAACCAGGCGCGGTATCGGGGGAGCGGCCGTTATCGAGCACGAATGCAACGAGGGACTCGTCCACTCGCAGCGCAAGACGCCCTATTGTGATCGGCTCCTACTCGGCTGGTAAGAAGCACGGGCCGGTTGTTGGTGAAACCTCAGCGGCGCGCCGGGTTGACATAGCGCAAGAGGGCGCGTATCATCACCTCGACAATCGAAGACTGGCGCAATGACGCACGTCCGTTCGACACGTAGAGCGGCGAAGGGCTATGGCCGATGAGGTCCAGGCCCGGTCTCCTGTGGCCGCACAAGCTGGCCGCTGCAGGCTCGCCGTGAGTCGCGCTGCGTCGTTTGTGCCTGGCCACTCCCGGCAATGTGGTGGGAGTGGCTTTTTGTGTTGTTGGGCACGATTGCCCGTTCTGAAGCGATCGGAGCACTACGAGATGTCCCGCAGAGGAGGAGGCGCGTCGTGATCGTCGTGAAATTCGGCGGCACGTCGCTCGCCGGAGTGGAACGCATGCGGGCCGCGGCTCGCATAGTCGCGGCCCACCGCCGCGACCAGTCGGTTGTTTGTGTCGTCTCGGCAATGGCTGGGGTGACCGATGCGCTCATTCGCACTATGGAGCAGGCCACCCGCGGCGAGACCGCGTGGCAGGCGACCTTGGCGGAGATTAGCATTCGGCATCAGGACACCATGCACGAACTGACCAGCGCCACTGGCACCATTCCGACCATTACCTCTCACTTTGCAACCGCGTGGACGGTGCTCGAAGCCGACCTGCGGCGGGTCATCGCGACGCCGTTTGCGACAGATGAAGCTCACGCGCATGCCGTCGCGGCCTTCTCAGGCTGGGGCGAGCGGCTCGCCGTGCTGCTCTTTGTTCAGGCGCTCGCCGGCGAAGACGTCGCAGCCGTGCCCTTTGAGGGCGAGCCGGTCGTCATGGTCGAGCGTCCAGGTCAGGCGGACACTGCCGCTCCGGGGGAGCATCGCCCATCGGCAGCCGACGTGCCTCTAGAGCTGCTGATCCCCTCCGTTGCGGCGACGCGCGATCTGCTCGTTCCGCGGCTGGAAGGCCCACTGCACAGCGACGTGGTGCCTGTGCTGCCAGGTTATCTGGCACGTTCGCGGGATGGCCTGGTGACCACGCTCGGCCGCAACGGCTCAGATTACTCCGCGGCGCTGATCGGCGCTGCACTGCATGCCGAGGCCGTCTACCTCTACAGCACCGTGGCCGGTGTGCATCGGGCCGATCCCCACGTCGTGCCAGAAGCGGACGTCCTGCCCGCGCTGACCTATGCCGATGCGGCGGAAGCCGCGGCGCGCGGGACACGCGTGCTGCACCCGGCGACCATTGGTCCACTCGCCGCGGCAGGCATCCCGCTCCGTTTGCGCAGCACGCTTTCTCCACAGGCGCCTGGCACCGACATTGGCCCTGCGACCCTCCCCGTTGGCGCACGCTCGGAGCTCAGTGAGTGGGTGGTCACGGCACGTCCCCTGCCACCGGACCGTCCAGGCTGCGACACGCCCTCAGCCGCGGAACCGGAGCTCGTGGAAGTGACCGGACTCTTTTTCCGCCACGCGGCGTGGGAAGCGCGTGCGGACGAACAGCTGACCGCGGAGGAACCGTTCGTGACGGGCAGCAACGGCTCGGGTCCGCACCGCGATGGTCCGGTGTCGGGGGCGCTTGCCTTGCTGACCGCGCCGTCGCCTCCGGTGAGCCTCGCGTTTTCGGCCCGGTGTATTAGCGTCGCCGTGCCCGCCGCCGAGTCGGTCGCGACGCAGCGGCGGCTGTATGCCGCACTGGCGCATGCGGATGCGCGCGCCGGGCGGCAGCGTGGCGCCGAGACGCCCTCCGAACGGAGGCGCACGTCATGACACGGGCCATCTCGGTGCTACAGCTGGGCATCGGTCAGGTGGGAGCCGCGGTCGCGCGCCTGGTGGTGAGCCAGGCGCCGCGCTGGCTGGCTGACTTTGATGTCGATGTCCGCTACGCCGCGCTCGCCGATTCGACGGCGTTTGTGACGGGGGCGGACGGGAGCGGCCACAGCGCGCGAGGGCTTGCGCCCGACCAGCTCTTCCGGCTGCTGGACGTCCGAACGGCCGGGCAGCGGCTTGCCTCAGTGTCGGAGGCCATCCCGTTGCTGGCCTGGGAACGCGTGCTGGACGCGGCGCTCGGGTCGGCCGCGGCCCCCGAGGATCTCGTGGTGCTGGATTGTGCGAGCGGCCACGCGACAACACCCCTGCTGCTGGCGGCACGCGCCTCAGGGGCGCATGTGGTGCTTGCCAACAAGGATCCGCTGATCGGCCCGCTGGCGCAGTACCATGCGCTGGCCAGCGCAAAGGAGCGCGGCTCGCTGCACGCGAGCGCCACGGTCGGCGCCGGGCTCCCCGTCGTGGCGGCGCTCCGCGCGTTGGCGGTGACCGGCGACAGTCTGCTCGAGCTGGAAGCCCAGGCGAGCGGCTCGCTGAGCTTCATCTGCGCCGCGCTTTCCACGGGCGTCCCGTTCGACGAGGCTGTGCGTCAAGCCACAGCGCACGGCTATACGGAGCCCGATCCGCGCCAGGACCTCTCGGGGTTCGACGTCGCGCGCAAGCTGCTGATCCTGGCGCGGTCGGCAGGCGCCGCGGTGGAGCTGAGCGATGTGCGCGTTGAAAGCCTGGTGCCACCAGGTGCGCAGGATCTGTCGCCAGCCGATTTCGAGGCCGCACTGTCCCGCTACTCCGATCACCTTGCCGAGCGGAGCGCTCGGGCACGAGCGGACGGTCGAGTGCTGCGCTACGTCGCGCGCCGAGATGCGCACGGCGCACTCAGCGCCTCGCTGCGGGATCTCCGGCCCGACGATCCGCTGGCCCAGGGTCAGGGCTCCGACAATCTGTTCATCCTGCGCACCACGCGCTATGACGCCCGCCCACTGGTGATCGCTGGCCCTGGCGCGGGCATCGACGTGACCGCGGGTGCGGTCGTCGCGGATCTCCTCCGCGCGGTGGGAGCGCTGTAATGGTCAACGAATCTCTCAGCACCCGCTCGTTTGGGGCGCATACGAGCACGGGCAGCGATCTCTCCAGCCGGCCTACGCTCCCCGTCGCCTTCGCGGCGCGCCGCGTCATCGTGGAGGTGCCCGCGACCTGCGCCAACCTGGGACCCGGCTTCGATTGCCTGGCGCTGGCGTTGCGCCTGCACAACCGCTTCGAGGTGACGCTCTACGCGGATACAGAGGAAGCACCCGCGCGTCCGCGGCTCGAGATCGAGGGGGCGCCAGCGGACGTCCAGCAGCTCGCGCTGGACGACGACAATCTTTTTCTGCGTGCGTTCCGCGCGCTGTGCCAGCAGCAGGACGCCACGGTGCCTCCCCTGAGCGCGCGCCTCTGGGTGCGGGTGCCGCCCGGGCGCGGCCTCGGCAGCAGCGCGACCGCGGTCGTCGCGGGTATCGTCGCGGCCAACACGTTGCTGGGTGCGCCACTGGGACCGGATGACCTGCTCGAATTGGCGATCACTTGCGAGCCGGGGCACCACGCCGACAATGTAGCCGCCGCGCTGCTAGGGGGACTGGTGGTCACGGGTGCGCGTGACGGCAATGGCCGCATGGTAAGCCTGGCATTGCCGGTTCCCTCGACGCTGCGCGCGGTGTTGTTTATCCCCGAGATACCCATGAGCACCATACACAGTCGCGCGATCCTCCCGGCGACGTACTCGCGGGCGGACGCGACGTACAATGCCAGTCGGGTGGCGCTGCTGCTGGCGGCGCTGCAGACGGGACACTTCGCGCTGCTTGGCATGGCGATGGAGGACCGCTTTCACCAGCCGTACCGGGAGCAGCTCTTCCCAGCGCTGGGGCCCCTGATCGCGGCCGGGCAGGCGGCTGGGGCGCATGGCGTGTGCCTCTCAGGCGGCGGCTCATCGGTGCTGGCACTGGTGACGCAGGGTGCTGGAGCGGTGCGCACGGCGCTGGAAACCACCGCACGCCAGCTCGGCGTGGCGGGGCGTGGAATCGTCGTGGATCTCTCGCGCGAAGGCGCACTGGCACACATCGTCGAGCTGGACAACCGCGTCGAGATGGGTCCGCGGGAAGGTGCGAGCGATGCGTGACGGACGCTTACAGCCGGTGGCCGTGCGCGATCTGGAGCTGGTCTGCGCGCGGTGTGGCGCCACGGCGCCGGGCAGCACCACCCGGTTTCGCTGTGCGTGCGGCACACCGCTCGACTTGCCCCTCGATGCGTTCTGGCCATCGTCCAGCTCCGCCGACGAGCTCCGCGCAGGCTTCCACGCGCGGCTCGGCGCGCTCGGCGGCAGCGAGCGCAGCGGCGTATGGCGCTACCGCGAGCTGATCCTGCCGATTGCCGAGGAGCATATCGTCTCGCGGCAAGAGGGCAACACCCCTCTCTATGCCGTGGGCGCGGCCGAGCACGACGGTTGGCGCAAGGTAGGAGCATTCGCGGGTCTGGAACGGCTCTACCTCAAGCACGAGGGCGAGAATCCAACCGGCAGCTTCAAGGACCGCGGCATGACGGTCGGGATGAGTGTCGCCCGTGCGCTGGGAGTGCAGGCCGTCGCCTGCGCCTCGACAGGGAACACGGCCGCCTCGCTCGCCGCTTATGCCGCGCAGGCTGATCTCCCGGCGCTCGTCTTTCTGCCGGCAGGCAAAGTGGCCGGAGGGAAGCTCGCCCAGAGCATCGCGTACGGTGCGCGGCGCGTCGAGGTGGCGGGTGATTTCGACGATGCCATGCGGCAGGTGGAGGCCGTCGCGGACCAACTGGGGATCTATCTGCTCAACTCCATCAATCCGTACCGGCTGGCGGGGCAGCGCTCCATCGCCTACGAGCTGCTCCACCAACTCGACTGGCAGGCGCCGGATTGGGTGATCCTGCCGGCGGGCAACCTGGGGAACACCTCGGCGATCGGGGCCGCGTTACTCCGAGCGGCGGAGCTGGGCCTGATCAGTCGGGTGCCGCGCATCGCGGCGGTGCAAGCGGCCCGCGCCGATCCCTTTTACCGCAGCTTCGCCTCCGGATGGCAGGAGTTCGCCACGCTGCGCGCGAACACGCGGGCGACGGCCATCAACATCGGCGCGCCGGTCAGCTACGCGCGCGCCCGTGCGGTCATCGAGGCCACCCACGGTGTCGTCACCGAGGTCAGCGACGAAGCCATCTTCGCCGCGAAGGCGTGCATCGACCGCGCCGGCATTGGCTGCGAGCCAGCCTCCGCGGCGTCCGTCGCGGGCGCGAGGCAGCTCGTGGCCGACGGCGTCATCGCGCCTGACGCCAGCGTGGTGGCGCTGTTGACCGGCCACGTGCTCAAGGATATCGAGCAGGCGACAGGAGAGACGGTGGCGGGAGAGGAACCGCAGCCAGCGGTGGACGAGCTCGTACGCGCGATTCATCGGACGCTGACCGATCCACACCATGCATCGCAGCCGGGGCCACGCGGCGCCAGCACAATTCGTCATCACGAGCAGTAGGGGCGTATCAGGAGGGATGATGGGACAGTATACTATTGCCGTGCTACCTGGCGATGGCATCGGGCCAGAAGTCATTGCCGAGGCGGTTTGCGTGCTGCGGACGGTAGCGGAACGCTTCGGGCATACGCTGACGCTGGTCGACGGGCTGGTGGGCCAGGCGGCCATCGCCGCGGAGGGGGTGCCCATCAGCGACGCGACGGTCGAGCTGTGCGTGCGCAGCGACGCCGTGCTGTTCGGCGCGGTCGGCACGCTCGAGACCGCCCGCGCGAGCCAGCAGGCGCGACCCGAGTCAGCCATCCTCCGGCTGCGCAAGGAGCTCGAGCTCTTCGCCAACCTGCGGCCTGTCCGCACGCTGCCCGCGCTGCTGCAGGCCAGCACGCTGAAGCCAGAGGTGCTGCGGGGAGTCGATCTGCTCATCGTGCGCGAGCTGACCGGCGGGCTGTACTATGGCAAGCCGAGCGAGATCCGCGAGAGCGCATCAGGCGCGACGGCCGTCGATACCATGGTCTACACCGAGGAGGAGATCGAGCGCATTGTGCGCTATGCCTTCGCGCTGGCACGCGACCGGCGCAAGCGCCTGACCTCGGTGGACAAGGCCAACGTGCTCAGCTGCTCGCGCCTCTGGCATCGCGTCGCCGAGCGGGTCGCGAGCGAGTATCCCGACGTCGAGATGCGCCACCTGCTCGTCGACGCGTGCGCGATGGCGCTGCTGCGCCAGCCGCGCGACTTTGACGTCATCGTCACCGAGAACATGTTCGGCGATATCCTGACCGACGAGGCATCTATGCTGGCGGGATCGCTCGGCATGTCGCCTTCGGCGAGCCTGGGCACGCGCCGCACAGCGCATGGCCAGTTTGGGCTCTACGAACCCATCCATGGGTCCGCTCCCGATATCGCCGGACAGGGCAAGGCGAACCCGCTGGCAGCCATTCTGAGCGCGGCGCTCCTCCTGCGCCACTCGCTGGGCCTGACACAGGAAGCCGACGTAGTCGAGCGGGCCGTGCACGACGTCGTGGAGCAGGGGTACCGCACCGCGGACATGACGACGGCCCAGGGCGGGGCGGTTTCCACGCAAGCAATGGGCGAGCAGGTGGTGCGCGCGATCGAGCACATCAGCCCGTCGTCTGCAGCCCCGCCGCGATCGCATTGATGCTGTGATGGATGGCGTCGAGCAGGGCCGCCCGCTCCGCGGTTGGCGCATGCGCGGGGAGGGCGCGATAGCGCCGGAGCAGGGCGATCTGCGCCAGGTGCAGCGCGTCCACGTACGGGTTGCGCAGCTTGATCGAGCGCTCCAGGGTCGACGTGCGTTCCAGCAGCTGGCGCTGGCCAGTGATCTGCAGGACCGCGGCGACGCTCCGCTCGTACTCGGCCAGGATGCGGCGGAACATGCGCGTGCCGCCCGGTGCCAGGCTCGCGTAGCGGCGGACGGTTGGCATGTCCGCGGTGCCCAGACTGAGCTGCGCGTTGTCGAGCGTCGTCGCGAAGAAGCGCCAGCCAGCGTACATGGCCTGCAAGCGCGCCAGCCCCCCGTCCTCGATGTCTGCCATGAGCGCGCTCCCCAGCCCGAACCAGCCCGGCAGATTCGCCCGCACCTGGGTCCAGCTGAAGCCCCACGGGATGGCCCGCAGATCCGCCAGCCCGGCTGACGCGGTCGCCGCGCCCGACCGGCTGACCGGTCGGGACGCCAGTTGGAGGCTGCCTAGCTCGGGGAAAGGCGTCGCCTGGCGAAAGAACCGCAGGAAGCCGGGACCATGCTTCACCAACGCTTCGTAGCGCTCCTGAGAGGTCGCGGCCAGGCGTTCCATCGTCGCAACCCACGCCGCGAGGGGCGTGTCCTCGCCCGCTCCCTGCGCGGAGAGCAGCAAGGCGTGAATCACTTGTTCGAAATGGCGCTCGGCGATCGTCGGGTGGCCATAGCGGGCGAAAATCACTTCGCCCTGCTCGGTCACTTTGAGTGTGGGCGGTCGCGCCTCCGGCGGACGCGCGAGGATCGCGCGTCCCATTGGGCCGCCGCCGCGGCCGACGGCGCCGCCGCGTCCGTGAAACACCGTGAGCTCTACGCCCGCGGCGGCCGCGACGCGGGCGAGCGTCTGCTGCGCACGGTACGTCTGCCAGGTCGCCGCCAGATAGCCGCCGTCCTTGTTGCTGTCGGAGTAGCCCACCATCACCTGCTGCCGGTTGCCGCGCGCCGCCAGCGCCGCACGGTAGGCTGGACTGCGGAGCAGGCGCGCCAGCACCGCGTCGCAGCCGCGCAGCTCCTCGATCTGCTCGAAGAGTGGCACAACGTCCAGCCGGCTGGTGGCGGTCTCGCCGCCAGACCACACGAATAAGCCCGCCTCGCGCGCCAGGAAGAGCACCGCCAGCACATCGCTCGGGGCGTGGCTCATCGATACCACGTACGTCTGGCATGCCTCGGGCCCGCCCAGCCGCTGGATGTCTGCCATGGCATCGAAGGCCTCCAGCGCGTCGCGCGTCAGCGGCGATAACGTCGTGCGCGGGATGCCGAGGGGCGGACCGGCCAGTCGCGCTTCCAGCGCTGCCACTCGCCCCACCTCATCGAGAGCCTGGTAGTCCGATGCATCCGCCAGCCGCAGCAACTCGGCGACGGCAGCCGTGTGGCGCTCGGCGTGCTGCCGAATCTCGAGCTCCGCGAGGCGGAAGCCGAACATCATGACGCGGCAGCAGAGGTCCCAAAGCGGGCCGGCCGCGATGCGCCGCCCCCCATGCGCCTCCAGACTCTCCCGGACCTGGCGCAAATCCCCGAGGAAGGCGTCGGCTCCGGTGTAGCCGCCAGGCTCGTTCGCCTCGGTGCGCCGCAGGCGCTCGCCAATCAGGCCCAGCTTCCTGCGATACGGCTCGTCAGCCCACTGCCCGACCCGCTGCATGCCGAGCTCTTCCCGGTCACGCTCGACGGCAGCCAGCAGCTCGGGCGAGGCTCCCATCAGGCGCAGCGAGACGCTCAGGTCGCGTCCCAGCGCCTGCACGTCCTCGCGGTAGCGTCGCAGAATGGCCCCACGCGCCAGCCGTGCTGCCGCGCGTGTCACCTCGCCGGTCACCGCTGGGTTGCCATCGCGATCGCCGCCCACCCAGGAGCCCACGCGGAGGAACGGCGGGGTCTCGGCATGCTCCCGGGGGTCTTCGACGGCATCGGCCAACGCCGAGTCCAGGGTGCGCTGGACACGCGGAGCCACGTCGTACACCGTGCCCGCAAGGAAATAGAGCACGCTCTCCACCTCGTCCAGCACGCTCGGCAGCTGCACACGCGTCTCCGCCGTCTGCCAGACCAAGGTGATCCGGGCTCGCAGCGCGTCCACGTTGGCAGCGCGAGCCCGCGGGGACGCCCGCGGATCGTCCAGCCGCGCCATCAGGTCGGCGGCGCGCTCCAGATGGTGCAGCAGCGTGCGGCGCCTGGCCTCGGACGGGTGGGCCGTGAAGACCGGGCGCACCTGCACGCGCCCCACTTTGGCGCGCACCGCCTCCGTCGTTCCGTCTGCCTGGCGCAACGTGGCGACCGCGGCATCGATGGACTCGTGCACGGGACCGCCCGCCCGCTCGCGCTCCGCCAGGGTGCGGACGCGGTGGTGCTGCTCGGCGACGTTGATCAGGTGAAAGTAGACGCTGAAGGCGCGCACCAGTTGGAGCAGCTGGTCGTTCGAGAGGTGCCGCATCCATCGCACGAGCATGAGTTCTCGCGCGAGGCCCAGCGAGCGCTGCGACCGCAAGGCAATCGCGGCCGTCCGCACGTGCTCCACAGCTTCGTACATGTGTGGGCCAGCCTGCTCGCGCAGCACGTCGCCGACGAGCTCGCCGAGCAGCCGCACATCGTCCCGCAAGGCGTCGATTGGCTCGACGCGCGACGCGTCACTGCGCCGCCGCAGGCCCAACCTGCCGTGCGGCCGCGGTTCCCCTCCCGGCTCCTCGCCCAGCTCCTCCGGCGTCGTGTCCACGCTCGCACCCCTCCGCACGTCGATCCGTGTGAACCCGATCGCGGCGGTGCGAGCGTGCTGACCTGGAGTGGCCCGGTGCACGCGTTGGCTCGTTGGTTGGATTAGACCATAATTCCGGGCCACCCGGCCAGTTCATGGGCTATGTTGCCGTGGTACGCTGCTTCCGTGGCTTCTGCGGCTTGCGCGCCTGGTCATTGTGCTGCTGGCCGCCTGAAGCGAAGGTTGGTCGTGTCACGGCGCCTTCGGAGGCCGACGACACCAGGGCCGCATATTTGGCGAAGACGCCGCTGGTGTAGCGCGGCGCGGGCTCGGCCCACTCCGCCAGGCGGGCCGCTATCTCGCCGTCGGCAAGCTCCACGTCGAGGCGGCGCCCCTCGACGTCGATGACGACCATGTCTCCCTCACGCAGCGCGGCGATGGGACCGCGATGCGCCGCTTCGGGCGCGACATGACCGACCATCAAGCCGCGCGTCCCACCGCTGAACCGGCCATCGGTGAGCAGCGCCACGGTCTCGCCCAGGCCCGCGCCGACGATCGCGCTCGTGACGCCCAGCATCTCGCGCATGCCGGGCCCGCCACGCGGCCCCTCATAGCGAATGACCACCACGTCGCCTGCCTGGATCTGTCCATGGGTCACGGCGGTCATCGCGTCTTCCTCGCAGTCGAAGACGCGTGCCGGACCCCGGTGGTAGGGCCGCTCGTGACCGGCGATCTTGACGACACTCCCCTCGGGAGCGAGGGAGCCTTTCAAGATCACCAGGCCGCCGGTCGGCTTGATGGGATCGGAGAGCGGGCGCACCACGTCCTGCCCTGGCGTCTCCTGGGCCTCGCCAGCCTCGCTGGCGAAGGTGCGCCCAGTCGGCGTCATCTGGCTGCCGTCGGCCAGACCGCCCGCCAGCAGGCGCTGGGCCAGCAGCTGGATCCCCCCCGCGCGATCCAGATCCACCGCCACATAGCGGCCGCCTGGCTTCAGGTCGGCGAGCAGTGGCGTGCGCGCGCTGATCACGTCGAAGTCGTCGATCGTCAGGGGAATGCCGGCCTCGCGCGCCAGCGCGAGCAGATGCAGCACGGCGTTCGTGGAGCCGCCCGACGCGGCGACGCCGGCGATCGCGTTTTCGAACGCCTGGCGGGTCAGGATGTCGCTGGGCCTGAGGCCCCGGCGCAGAACGTCCATGACCAGCTCGCCGCAGCGCCGAGCCACGTCGTCTTTGCGCGGGTCAGTGGCCGGAGCGCTCGCGGTGCCCATCGGGGAGAGGCCAAGCAGCTCCAGGGCCATCGCCATGGTGTTGGCCGTATACTGCCCGCCACAGGCGCCCGCGCCAGGACAGGCCACGTTCTCGAGCTGCCGCAGATCGGCGTCGCTCATCTTGCCCGCCGCGTTGGCCCCAATCGCCTCGTAGACGTCGACGATCGTCACATCCCGCCCCTGGAACCGCCCCGGTGCGATGGACCCTCCGTAGAGGACGAAGCCGGGCACATTCAGGCGCACGAGCGCCATCGCCGCGCCTGGAATCGTCTTGTCACACGCGACCAGCGCGATGATGGCGTCGAACATGTGGCCTCGGCCGACAAGCTCCATGGAGTCCGCGATGACCTCGCGGCTGACCAGCGACGCCTTCATGCCCTCGGTGCCCATCGTCACCCCGTCGCTGATGGCGATGGTGTTGAACTCCATGGGCGTGCCGCCGGCCGCCCGTATGCCCTCCTTCACCTGCGCGGCCAGGCGACGCAGGTGAAAGTTGCAGGGCATGGTCTCGATCCACGTGTTGGCCACGCCGATGATAGGGCGAGCGAGGTCGTCGTCGGTAAAGCCGATGCCTTTCAGCATCGCGCGCGCGCCCGCACGGTCACGCCCTTCGAAGATCGTGCGGCTTCTCTGCCTGGGATCCAGCGTCATCGCGGCCTCCGGTTGTCTCTGCTGTGAGTCACTATATCGCGCCTCTCAATGCACCGGCGTGCACCACGCCGCATAGGCGGGATCGTCGCCCCGCACCGCGCGCAGATAGCGGCGTTGCAGCTCCATCGTCATCGGGCCTGGCTCGCCCGTGCCGACGCGTCGCCCGTCAATGCGCGTCACCGGCGAGATCTGCACACCGGTGCCCGTAAAGAATACCTCGTCCGCGTCGTACAGCTCGGTGCGGTCGATGCTCCGCTCGTGCGTGCGCACGCCCAGCTCGCGCTCGGCCATCTCGATCACGCAGCCGCGGGTGATCCCCTCCAGGATATCCTCAGATGTGCTCGGCGTGTGGAGCTGCCCGCGGCGCACGAGGAACAGATTGCACGAGCTGCCCTCAGACACGCGACCGGATTCCGTCAGCAAGATCGTCTCGTCGAAGCCCGCCGCGGCCGCGTCGTCGATCGCCAGCGAGCTGTTCACGTAGACGCCGGTGGTCTTCGCACGCACCGGCATGGCGTTGCTGCTCACCCGCCGCCAGGAGGATACACACACGTTGAGCCCGGCGCTGATGTCCACATAGTTGCCCATCGGAAAAGCGAAGATGGCCATCGTATCGTCAAGCGTGCTCAGCGTCAGCTTGATCGTGCGCGAGGACTTGTACGCCAGCGGCCGGATGTAGACGTCCTGCCGGTACTCCTGGCGGCGCAGCAGGTCGAGCGTGATGTCGCAGAGCTCATCGACGGAGGCATGCTGCTGCATCTTGAGCATGCGTTGTGAGTTGGCGAAGCGCTCATAGTGCTCGCGGAGCTTCAGCACGTAGAGCTGGCCGGCCGTCTCATTCCAGTAGGCGCGGATGCCCTCAAAGCAGCCCGTGCCATAGTTGAGGCCGTGGGTCGCGACGCTCACGGTGGCCTCACTCATCGGGACGATCTGCCCCTGGAAGTAGGCCAGGCCCTCGTTCGTCCCGACGCTCGGGATCTTGGGTGCGGCCGCTCGTTGCGGCGGTGCGGCGGCCGGGGTGACAGCCGAGGTGATCTGTTGGACCATGGTCGATTCCTCAATCTAACGACGTGACCGGCGTGTTGGGTGCGGATGGGAGCTTCCCGGCCGCGCGCAGCTTCTCGCGCGTGGCGGCGATCAGCCCACCGGCGGCGATGATGCGCAAGATGGAGTCAGGGTAGGACTGTGCCTGGAAGGATTGGCCTGTCGTCACATTCTCGATGCGCCCACTGGCGAGATCGACCCGCAGCGTGTCGCCCGCATGCACCGCCGCGACCGCCTCTGGGCATTCCAGTATGGGGAGACCGACGTTGATGGCATTGCGGAAAAAGATGCGCGCGAATGACGACGCGATCACGACGGCGATGCCCGCGCCCTGGATGGCGAGGGGCGCATGCTCGCGCGAGGACCCGCAGCCGAAATTGCCACCGGCCACGAGCACATCGCCGGGCTGCACGGCGGTGACAAACCCCGGGTCGAGGTCCTCCATGCAATGCTTGCCGAGCACGTCGGGATCGGAGGTGAGGAGGTAGCGCGCCGGGATGATCACGTCCGTATCGATGTTGTCGCCGAGGACCCAGGCGCGGCCCACAGCCTGTGGGGTGCTCTGCGTGGCGCTGTTGCTCATGCGAGCACCTCCTCGCGCACGACCTCGGCGGGGCTGGCAACCCGGCCCACGATCGCGGAAGCGGCCGCCACGGCTGGGCTGGCCAGGTAGACCTCGGCATCGCGGTGGCCCATGCGCCCGCGGAAGTTGCGATTGCTGGTCGAGACGGC
>CAYQFU010000149.1:11536-14688 GCA_964416775.1 uncultured Ktedonobacterales bacterium | reverse complement strand
GCTGAGCCAAGTGTTCAGGGCAGGCAGGGCGTGGCTCGCACGGCTCAACCGCAGCCCATCGAGCGCGAGGGCCACCGTGGCCAAGCCCACGCTCACGGAATGACGATTACTCGCATCTTGCTGGTCTAGCCAGGCGGCCACCCCGATTTCTCGGCAGACTTCGGCCACGATCCCCAGATGGTTGAGATGTTCGACTGCAGATCGGGACGCCATGCTGCCTCCTCATCCCGCTTCGTGCCTAATGGTGCCTACGCTACTAAAATAGTCTTTCGTGGTCGATCCAAACTACGGAATGAGAGTAGCCATGTGAAGGCATATTCATATCCGCACGTGGCGTTCAGGCTTGCTGCCCGTCCATCGCGGGCTGCATCGCACGCTCCGCCTGCACATCATGCCAAACGAGCACGAGGCCTATCTGGAGCAAGGGCAGGATAGCTTCGCATACGAGATTGAGGTGCCGTGCGCATGCGCGGATGCCCCCCTCCTCTTTGAGCGCCACGAGACGACGTTCGTCAACTACCTGCGCATGAGTCTGCGCTGGGCCGGCTTCCCGGGCTGGGAGCGAATGGCGGTGCGTCCTGAGCGCGACATTGCCACGTTGACGGCGGGGCTGCTGCCATTCTGACGAGAGACATGCCTACACACGGCATGTTCACCCCTCCCACAGCGACGGCACAGGAACGACTGCTGCACAGGACAGTCGCGCCGGCATACTACCGCTGTCGCTAGGCACGTCAGGTGAGATGGCGTGAGGCTCATCTTCGTAAATGAGGGGCGCACGCGCTCAGCACTCACCGGCGGGCTCTTGACGATGGCAGTCGATCTACCGGCCCTCACGATCTCCGCTTGCCAGCAGAATCGATGTCGCTTCGAAACGGTCTCTCGCCCTCACGCGCAGCGCACGAAGCGCATGGGGTATCCGTGCAGCGACTCCACCCCTGTCCGCGTCACCCGCACGAGCTCGCCAACCTGCACACCCATGCGCTCGTCGGGCGTGATCACATTTGGCTGGATCACGATCGTCATATTCTCCGCGAAGGTGAATCCCGGCGATGTCGTCCCGCCGGTCTGCCGCGTCCGCACGATCGGCGGCATGTATCCGCCGCCGAAGCCGTGCACCAGATCGTCGTAGATGCTGAACCCGGCCGTATGGATGGACTCCGCCGCCGCCAGCACGTCCTCTACCGTTGACCCCGCGCGCACGACCTCCGCGATGCGTCCAAAGGCCTCTACCGCCACGTCGTACAGCCGCTGGTATTCGGCCGTCGGTGCCTCGCCGATGGCGAACGGGCGCTGAATCTGCCCCGGATAGCCGTGGTACTGCGCGCTAATCTCCGTGATCAGCACGTCGCCCTTTTCCAGCACCCTATCGGACGGCAGTTGCGAGGGCACGCAGATCCTGGGCTCGCGCATCGGCGTCGCCGCCATGTAGTGGATGTGCGTCTGCCCGCCAAGCCCCACGTACGCCCGCTCCACGATAGCCGCCAGCTCATGCTCGCTCAGCCCTGGCCGCGCCTCCCGCTCCAGCGCCTCGATGGCCCGGTCGCTCAGCTCCGCTCCGCGCCGCAGATACGCCAGCTCCTCCGCGCTCTTCACCAGCCGCATCTGCTGCATCGCCCGCGTCGCGTCCACTATCGTCGCGTGCGGCAGCCCGCGCCGCAGTGCCTCGTAGCGCTGCCATGGCATCATGCCCACCACCCCGATGCGCCGCTCGCCCACCCCTCGCTGCTCGACGTCCGCCGCCGCCGTCGCCGCGATATCCTCACCGCCCCAGCGCACGTCGTCCAGCTGCGCCACCCGCCGGGCCGTCGGCACGTGGTTGAAGAACTGTACGAACAGCGCCGCATCGCCCTCCACCGGAAAGACCACCACCGCCTCGCGCGACACGCGGAAATTCGACAGGTACTGGACCTCCCCGAATCCCGCCAGCGATCCGTACACCACCAGCGCCGCCAGTCCCTCGCGCTCCATCATCCCGCGCGTCAGCGCGAACCGCCGCGCCATCTCCTCATCAGAGAACCGCGGATACCCATTCACACTGCTCGTGGTATCGCTGATCAAAGCATGCCCTCCCCGCATTGGTCCAGCGCCAATTACCACCCCAGTCGCCACCGCGCAGTACAGAGAGGGCCGCCCCCTTCAGGCCGCGAGCCGCACGAATGTATGCCGTCATCCTTTGCAGACGGTTGGCCTGCTAATGCCGCAGATTCATCCGTGGGATCGTGCCCTGCACGTTCCCCACGTCCCCTGCACACCACTCCATATCACTCCGTTTGACTCCGTGTAACTCCGTGTAACTCCGTGTAACTCCGTCCCCCTCCTACTCCAACTCCACCGCTTCTCCGTTCAGCGTCGCCGCCAGCGACACCGGCACCCCGTGTCGCAGCGACTGCTCGGCGTGGCACGCCCGTTCCGCGTGCGCCACCAGCCGGCGCACCTGCTCCGCTGCCGCCGGACTCTTCACATCCAGCGCGATCGTCACCTGCTCGAAGTACGGCGGCGCATCATCCACATCGTACTTTTCCGTGTTGCGGAACATCCCCCGCACGTCCGCCGACGCATCGTCGATCGGCACGTCATACAGTGGCGCGAACCGCGCCAATTGGGTGAGCAGTCAGAACGCCACGCCCACCATCAGGTATTGCAGCGGCGACGGACCCTGATCCGTCCCTCCTCGTGAGATCGGCTCATCCGAATGCACGATGAACCGCCCCATCCGCCCCTCCAGATGCACATCCTCCACGATCTTCGCCACCGCGCGCGTCGTCACCGTCGGCTGGTGCGCCGGCAATGCCCGCATCTCCTCCCGCAGCCGCTCGATCTCATGCATCTGCTTCTCCAGATTCACTCGCCCGCGCTGCTCCGCCATGCCTCTGGTCTCCTTTCACTGAGCCCAAACGGTGCTCTCTCACGTATCCGCTGGCCCCCATCTCGCGCGCTCGACTCTGCTCCCGTCCTCGCGTCCCCTCGTCGCGCCCACGACCAGCCGCTCACATGGAGTGATGCGGCATCGGGTTGAACCGTTGCGCCTTCGACCGACGGGCGTCCACCGGACGCCCCTACCATGCGCGACCGATCGTCCTGATCTGGAATGAATCACCTGCCCCCGAACTACCTCATCGCACTTTCCATCCCATATCACCACGCATTGG
>CAYQFU010000149.1:2234-11436 GCA_964416775.1 uncultured Ktedonobacterales bacterium | reverse complement strand
CCTACCTCGTCGCCCCTGATATCGTCCCGCCCAGGTACAGGTGCGTGATCTCCGGGTTGTTCAAGATCTCCTGGTGCGAACCTTCCAGCCGCACGCGCCCACTCTCCATCACCACCCCACGCGTCGAGGCTGCCAGGCCCGCACGCGCGTTCTGCTCCACCAACAGAATCGTCCGCCCCGAGGTGTGCATCGTCCGGATCGTATCGAAGACCTGCTTCAGCGTCTTCGGATCCAGTCCCATGGACGGCTCATCCAGCAGAATCAGCGCCGGGTCCAGCATCAGCGAGCGCGCGAACTCCACCAGCCGCTGCTGGCCTCCCGACAGGCTGCCCGCCTTGTCGTCCGCTCGCTCCTTGACCACCGGGAACATCTGTTCCACTTGCCGCAGCCGCTGCTCCACCAGCCGCGGATCGTTGACGATGAACGCCCCCAGCCGTACATTCTCCCGCACCGTCATCTGCGGAAACAGGCTGTGGTTCTGCGCCACCTGCACGATGCCCAGCCCCAGAATCTGCCGCGGACTCATCCCCGCGATCGATCGGCCATTGAACGTGATCTGACCCTGCCGGGGCTTCAGCAACCCACTGACCGCCCGCAGCACGGTGGACTTCCCGGCGCCGTTGGGTCCGACGATGCAGGTGATCGAGCCCTTCGCGACGACGAGATCGACCCCCTGCAGCACGTCGCCTCCGCCGTACCCGGCATACACGTTGCGTAGCTCCAACATGCTCTCAATCTCCCAGGTAGGCTTCCAGCACGGCCGGATTCGCCCGCACTTCGGCCGGCGTCCCATCGGCGATCTTCGTCCCGCGGTGCATCACCGTCACTCGGTCACACAGCCCCATCACGAATTCCATGTTGTGCTCCACCACCAGGAACGTCACCCCTCGCGCATTCAGCGTGCGGATGCGCTCCGCCAGGTGGGTGATCATGGTGGGGTTGATGCCTCCCGCCGGCTCGTCCAGCAAGATCACCTGCGGCTCCGCGATCAGAATGAACGCGAACTCCAGCAGCTTCTTCTGCCCATACGAGAGGTTTTCCGCCGGCATATCCTTCAGCCGCGAGATTCCCACAAAATCCAGGATTTCCATCGCCTGCCGCTGCTCGTGCGACGTGCTCCAGCGGCTCAGCAGTCCGCGCACGCCCTGCCGCGGCGCCGCCACGTGCATGTTCTCCAGCACGGTCAACCGCGGAAAGATGCGCGTCAGCTGGAACGTCCGGCCAATGCCCAGGCTGAATACCCGGTCCGGCGTCCAGTTCGTGATCGCGCGGTCTTCGAAGCGCACGTCGCCACTATCCACCCGCTCATAGCCGGTGACCACGTTGAAGAGCGTCGTCTTGCCCGACCCATTCGGCCCGATCAACCCGGTGATCTTGCCCTTCTCCACGTTGATCGAGCACGCGTTCAGCGCCTGAATGCCCCCGTAGGCCTTGGAGACGGCCCGCACTTCCAGCATGCTCATCGGTTCGTTCCTTCTCCGCTCCCCGCCACCAGCGGCCTACGGGCATCCACCGCCGAGCCTGGCGTGCCCGGACTCGCTGTCCCGGACCGCGCGCGCCACGCCGTCCAGCGCTTCTGCAGCGTCGGAATAATGCCCTCCGGCAGCAGCAATATCACCACCAGGAACATCGCTCCGTAGACCACCAGGTACAGACCGCTCTCACCAAATTGCAGCGCGAAATACTGCTGCGCCGGCTCGATGATCAGCGCCCCCAGCAGCGGACCCATCAGGATGCCCACACCGCCCAGGAATGTCATCAGCGCGAGGGCCACATCAAAGAGCGCGTTGAAGGCGAACGGCGGGTAAATAGACTCGATGAAATACGCCCACAGCCCCCCCAGCATCCCGGCGAAGAACGCCGACAGCACAAATGCCGAAAGCTTGGATACGCCCGTCCGCACGCCCAGCCCGCGCGCCCGGTCCTCGTCGTCGCGGATCGCCAGCAGCCCCAGTCCATACTTCGAGTTGCGCACCCACCACGCCGTCAGGAAGGCGATCACCAGGATCGCCAGTGCCACGTAGTAGAACGGCAGATTGTAGAAGTCGCCAGACCACAGGGGAATCGGCAGGCTCAGCCCCGCCGAGCCCTTCGTGATGTTCCGCAGGTTATACGCCATGAGCTGGAAGATGAAGAAAATGGCGATGGTGATCACCACGAACGTGTGGCTCCGTGTCCGCAGCGCCACCGCCCCCAGCGGCACGGACAGCGCTGCCGCGAGCAAGCCGCAGAGCGGCAGCAGCGCGAACGGCATATACCCCGCCGGGATGTGCCAGTACTCGCACATGAGAGCCAGGGCATACGCCCCCGTGCCGAAGAATGCCGCATGGCCCAGCGCGATGTAGCCCGTGAACCCCGAGAAGATATTCCAGGCGGTCGCCGCCGCCGCATAGGTCAGCGTCAGCACGGCGATGGTCGTCACGGTCGGGTTCGGGAACACCAGCGGAAACGCGATCAACGCGACGAGGAGCAGGATGAGCCCGGGTGTCTTGAATCGCATTACTGTCTCCTCGTCGCAATTCGCCCGAACAGACCTTGCGGCCGCACCAGCAGCACGATCACCAGCACGGCAAAGAAGACCGTCGAGGACCACACCGACGACCACACCACCGCCGTCACGTCCTCGATCACCAGCATCGCCACCGATGCCACCAGCGCGCCGCCCAGGCTGCCCATGCCACCCAGCACGATGATGACCAGCAGACGCGAAATCAGGTCGTATGAGCTGCCCGGATTGAAGCCGCCCGACGTGGCAGTCGTGGCGCCGAATGCCATGCCCCCCGCCGCCGTCAGTGCCACGCCGATGCCAAACGTCAGCGCCGACACCCGCTCCACATCGATGCCGATCAGCTCGGCCGCCGTCCGGTTCTGCACCGTCGCCCGCAGGCTCGCGCCAAACTTGGTGCGATACAGCAGCAGATACAGCCCCACCAGCAGCACCACGCTCAGGGCGAACGCGAATATATAGATGTACGCCAGATAGAAGTTGCCGATGCGCAACGAGGCCGTGGTGTACCACGCTTCGAGCGTCACGATATTCGCCGAGAAGATCAGCCCCAGCACGCCTTCGATGATCAACGCGACACCGTACGTCACCAGAATCGAGAGCATCGTCCGGTTGCGCTTCAGCGGCCGGATGACCGTCCATTCAATCGCCAGACCCAGCAGGAACATGACGGGCATGGTGATCAGGAGCCCCACGAAGAGGTCGATGTGCAGATGCTGCTGCAGCGCGTAGCTCAGGTACGCTCCCAGGACGACCAGCGCCCCCTGTCCAATGTTGATGATGTCCATGACCCCGAAGATCAGCGTCAACCCAGACGCCATAAGGGCATAGACGCCACCGGTCAGTATCCCAAGGAGAACTGCGTGTGCGATGAGATCCATTGTCGCCTCTTTGTCGTCGTGTAGCGAGGGCCGCGGGACAGGGCACCGCCCGAGGTATCGTGGAGGGGGAGCTCACCCCCTCCACATGGCTACGGGAGTCGCCAGAGTCTTCCACCACGACCCGATAGTCCCGATGGTCCGCGGAGATGGACGTTGCGGCCACGGGCCTTCCAGGCGCGGTGTCAAACGCCAGCGTGCGCCGAGAATCGGTCTCGGTGACCGAGCCTTACGGCCAGGCCGGCTTCGGGAATTCCGGTGGCGCGGCGGCTGCCGACGCCGGATACACTGGGATCAGGTTGCCGTTCTGCCACTGGAACTGATACGCCGTCGCCGCCGTATTCTGGCCTGTGTTATCGAACTTCACCGCACCCTGCACGCTCTGGAACGTATCCGAGTGCAGCTCCTGGATGAGCTTCGTGTTGTCCAGGCTGTTGATCTTCGTCACCGCCTGCTGCAGGACCTGACCCACCGAGTACGCTTCCGGCACGTCCGAGCTAATGTCGTTCACGGTGCCGCCGTACTGCGCCAGGTACTCCTGCACCATCGCGGAATTGCCCGGCGCGTTCAGCTGCGGATACCACCCATTGGGCACGAAGATACCTTCAGCGGACGGCGCCCCGCCGACGGCGTTCAGGAATTGGCTGCCCTGGTCTGGGCCGGCCGTGGCGATCAACGCCTGTGGATTGTAGTGCTGCTGCTTGAACGCATGGATAAAAGCCGTGATATCCGGCAGCAGCGTGCCGAACACACACACCTGCGCGCCCGAGTGGATCACCGCCGCCGCGATCGGCGAATAGTCCGTCGTCTCCGATGGATACACCGAGTAGTACACCGTCCTGATGCCGGCCGCCTCGAGCATCTGCTTGGCCAGATCCACCTGCGGCTGCGTGAACGGATCGTCCTGCGTCGCGTAGGCTGCCGTCGTCGGTCGCTGCGCCGCGGGCAGCGACTGGACCCACTGCGCGAAGCTAATCAGGTTATTCGCCACTGGCAGCGAGACGTCGAAGACATTATTCAGACCCTGGGTGAAGACCGACGGGCCACCGCCCGCGCCCTCCGGCATCGCGTACCCGGAGCGGTGTGCCACGACCGACGCCGGCTTCGTCAGCAGCGTCGAGAACGGCCCGAACACCAGGTCCATCTTGTCCACCGTGATCAGCTTCTGATAGTCCGTGGTCACCTGATCGGGGTTGCTGGCGTCATCGTACCACTTGAGCTGAACCTGGCGGCCGAGCAGACCACCGTGCTTGTTGACGTCGGCGGCCCACAGCTGGTATCCCTGCAGGATTGCTTTGCCGTCGGCCGAGAAGTCGCCCGTCAGCGAGACGGTGAAGCCAATCTTGATAGGCCCCGAGGCTCCGCCTGTGGTCGAAGAGCTTCCGCACCCCACCAGCGTGGCCAGCAGCAGGACCAGTGTCCCGGCCACGCCGAGCGCGCGCCAAGCATGCCGCGTGATCATGTCTCTTCCCCTCGTTGAGGCTGCGTCCGGCATCAGCCGAGCAGCTTGCTACGCATCCAATCGGCCTGTTGAGGCCGATGCTTGTAGGGAATGTTGTTGCAGACGTGATTGCCATCGTCGAACAGCCAGAGCGTTGCTTCGCCGCCCGCCTCCGCGGCTACCCGTTTCGCCTCCGCGGGCGGAACGATGCGGTCTTGACCTCCCATGATAACGAGTAGCGGACACCTCACTCTCTCCAGCACGCCGTGGAGATCAAAGCTCTCCAGCTGAGCGCGCGCCGCCGCCGCGTCCGCCGCCTTCAGCCGCGCGATGAACGCTTCCCGCGTCAGCAGCGGAACGTAATCGAAATGACCGGCGATCGCATAGAACCCGGCGAGCGCGATGGCCGCTTTCACCCGGGGCTCGAACGCCGCCGCCCGCGGAGCATAATAGCCCCCCAGGCTCACCCCTAGCAAGCCTACGCGCGTCGCGTCCACGTCGGGCCGGCCTGCGAGATAGTCGATGGCAGAGCGCACCGGCACCTCATAGTCGTGCCGCATCGAGTGGGTGAATTCCATCTCGCCCTGCCCGGGGCCGTCAATCGCCAGCACCGCCATCCCCCGCCGCAGGAAGTCGTCGCCGTACGCGTGCAGCTCTTCCTTTACTGAGTCCAGGCCGGGGATGAGCACGACGACGGGCGGTCGCGCGGTGTGCCAGGGCTTGCGCAAGATGCCGTACAGAGTGCCGCCGTCGGCATACGGGATGGCAACTCGTTCGCCAGGAACATCGAAGTACGGTAAGGCTTTGTGATACGCGCGCACCGCGTGGTCATGCGCCGCGCGCAGCTCGTCGGGACGGTGGACAAAGAGGAATTTGCCAAAATGATACGCCATCGCGGCGTGAAAATAGTGCTGCGCGGCCGACGCATAACATCCTTCGGCCTCCGCCTCCTCTCCCAGGCGCGCGTGCAGGTCGCCGCAGACCGACCACTCCCGGCACCAGTCATCCCAGCGCTCGATGGCCCCGGTCACGCGTTGAAAATCATTCAAATCGACGCCATTGGCCACGAACCGGGGCGCCCAGTGTTCGATCGCGATGTGCACGCGCTCGTCAACCGCCACGCGTCGCTCCTTCCTCTGGCCCGACCACCCTGTTTGACCCCGGAAGCGCCAAGCTCGTTTGCGATGTGTTGGTATTGCGGCGGAAGCGTCTCTCGCCCGACGTAGGCAACCGTTTGTCCAACCTGAACGAACGATTGTCTGTGACTGTATCATCAACCGGTGAACCTGTCAATACTGTCTTTGGCATCGTTCACCGCATGCCCCCCGGCGCTGCTCGCCTCGCCCGGCACCCGCCGAGCGCCCGCTCGTCCGCCCACCATCCTCCCATCGCCGCAAGCGACTTTTGACCTACCTGCTGGCTTCATTGGTTGACAGGGTTGCACGTAGATGCTACAGTTGTGAGGACAATCGTTCGTTCAATGTGGCCGAATGCACTCGGCCCCACAGGGCTACGCCCGTAGCGAAGGTGATCGTCTATGGCCCTTACGCTCAAAGAGCTCGGCCGCCTGGCGGGTGTCCATCCCTCCACCGTCGCGCGCGTTCTCAACGACGATCCGCGCCAGCGCGTCAGCGAGGAAGTGCGCCAGCGCATCGTCACCCTCGCCCACGAGTATGGCTATCAACCCAACCACCTCGCTCGCTCCCTGCGCACCAAGCGCAGCTATGTCGTCGGCACCATCATCCCCGACATCTCCAACCCCTTCTTTGCCATGCTCTTCCGTGGCATCGAAGATGCCCTGGCCGAGCGCGACTACAGCGTCATCCTGGCCAACACCGACGACGACCCCATGCGCCAGGCCCGCAGCATCGCCATGCTCCGCGGCCGCCAGGTGGACGGCCTGATCCTCGCCACTCCCCGCCGCACCGATCCTGGCGTCCAGGCGCTCGCCGACGCCGGCTATCCCTTCGTGGTGGTCAACCGCCACACCGACCCTATCACCCCCAACGCCGTCGTGCCAGACGACCGCGCGGGCGCCTTCGCCGCCGTCGAGCACCTCATCTCCCTCGGCCACCGCCGCATCGCCCACATCGCCGGGGCTGACGCCATCTCCACCGGCCACTGGCGCCGCCGCGGCTATCACGAAGCCCTCGAGCGCCACAGCTTGCCGTTCGATCCCTCCCTGCTCGTCCAGGGCAGCTACCGCGAGCCTGGCGGCTATGACGCCATGAAGCGCCTGCTCGCGCTGCCCGAGCCGCCCACCGCCGTCTTCGCCGTCAACGACCTCGCCGCCGCTGGCGCCCTGCGCGCGCTGCACGAGGCCGGCCTGCGCGTGCCAGACGACGTGTCCATTGTCGGCTTTAACGACCTGCCCACCGCCATCCAGATCGTGCCCCGCCTCACCACCATCCACCTGCCGCTCCACGCGATGGGCGTCACCGCCGCGCAGCGCCTGATGACGCAGCTGCTCGAGCACGAGCGGCCCTCCGCCCCCGTCACCATCCCCGTCACGCTCATCGCGCGCGAGAGCAGCGGCCCGGCCCCCGCGGCGACCCGAGCGCTGCCCCGCGCCACCCGCCGAATCGCACGGCCCAACGACGCGAGCGCGCAGCTCGCTGACCGATGATGCCTTGTCGCAGAGTGGAGAGGAGGCGGAGTGATTCATCGTCGAGCAGGTCCGCGCTGCGTGTCCGAGCGCATCGTTGTGCGCCCGCGTGCTGTGGGCGCCCGTCACGTCGCGGCGCATGGTTATGCGCCCGCGTTCCAGCGGGCGCCCGCCGCTAACGTCGGGATGCATGGATACGCGCCCGCGTCCCGGCGAGCGCGACGCGGCACCCACCGTCCGCATCGGGTATCAGCCATGCTATAGAACGGTCCCCATTCCTGACTGGGTCCGGCGCGCGAGACGCGACATGCGAAGGGGATCGCAGGGTACAGTGTCAATCAGGCGTGTGCTTGGAGGCTACAATGGCGACTCTTGCACTTGGTTTCGTCGGTCTCGGCGCGATGGGCGGCCGTGTCACGAAACGGCTCCTCGATGCTGGCCATCCGGTCACCGGCTACAACCGCACCCGATCCAAGGCGCAGTGGCTCCTGGATGCCGGCTTGCGTTGGGCCGACACGCCCCGCGAGGTGGCCGAGGCATCTGACATCGTCTTCACCATGGTCACCAACACCGCCGCGCTGGAAGCCGTCGTCCTCGGCCCAGACGGCCTGCTCGCCGGCCTCGGCGCTGGCCAGATCTACGTGGACATGAGCACCGTCAGCCCCGCCAAATCGCGCGAGCTCGCCGGCATCGTGCGCTCCCAGGGCGCACAGATGCTCGACGCCCCGGTCTCTGGCAGCGTCGTCACGCTCGAGCAGGGACAGCTCTCCATGATGGTCGGCGGCGAGCCCGAATCCTTCGACCGCGCCCTGCCCATCCTGCACGACATCGCTCCCCGTGTGACCCACGTGGGCGCGAACGGCCAGGCTGTTCTCATGAAGATCGCCGTCAACCTCAACCTCGGCGTACAGTTCATCGCCCTCGCCGAAGCTCTCTACCTCGCCGTCAAAGGCGGCATCCCGCGCGACACCGCCCTGAGCGTCCTGCTCGACAGCGTCATCGCCTCGCCCTCGCTCAAGTATCGCGCTCCCTTCATCGTCGAAGAGCCGGACGAAGCCTGGTTCGACGTCAACATGATGCAAAAGGACATGTTGCTCGCCCTCGAGCTGGGCCGCCAGCTCGACGTCTCCATGCCCACCACCGCCGTCAGCAACGAGTTCTACACCGCCGCCCGCGCCCAGGGCCTCGCCAAGCACGACTACGCCATCGTCCACAAAGTGCTGGCCAGGCTCGCCGGCCTCGACGAGTGACCGCCCCCGCCGCTCTGCGTAGGGGCGTCCTGTGGACGCCCGCCCGGTGGACGCCCGGCCCGCCCGGCGCGGGTGCGACGATTCAATCCGACATGGCATCATCCCGACGCTCAGTACGGAGGTTCTGCGAGTCACCCGTGCGACCACACGATCAACCTCACCACCGCCCCGCCTGGGTGAAGGCCGCGCCCATCGCTCGGCGCCTTCCGCCCGCAAGGGCCGGACGCGTCCCCGGCGCGACCATCGCGGCGCGGTCACCTGGCGCGCACGCCGCGCGCGTATGCGCACGCGGCGCCACCCGTCCTACTGGGCGGCTCCCTCGGCCGAACGCGTCGGCGGGGGGCGGCGCGCCTTGCCATGGCCTGGCGACCGCCCGCGCCATCACGACGAGCGGCGCCAGCGCAGCAGACGAAGCGAGCCCCATGACCGGGCCCACACGGCGAGCGACCTCCACATGATCTAACCCGTGAAGCCGCTCACCCAGCCTGTCCTCCGCGACCTCGCGTTCCCTTCGCGTTCCCT
>CAYQFU010000149.1:0-2134 GCA_964416775.1 uncultured Ktedonobacterales bacterium | reverse complement strand
TGAAGCCGCTCACCCAGCCTGTCCTCCGCGACCTCGCGTTCCCTTCGCGTTCCCTCTGTGTCCTCCGTGTCCCGCCATGCCCTCGATCATCCTTCATTGTAGAGAAAGGATCACTCCCATGGGCCAGGCTGCCCATACGCACGTACGCGTCTCCTCGTTCCAGGGGCTGCAGAACCTGCCTATCTACGCCGCCCTCCGCCAGGGCTACTTTGCCGGCGAAGGGCTCGCCGTCACCCTCACCTTCACCCCCGGCTCTGCCCCCCAGCTCGCCGGCCTCGTTCGGGGCGAATATGACCTCGTCCAGACCGCGCCCGACAACATCATCAGTCTGAACACGCGCCCCGACGCTTTTGGCCTCGATCCTGCCAGGTCCCCGCGCGTCGTCATGCTCCTGGGCGGCAGCAACGGTCCCCTCAGTGTCTACGCCCGTCGCGGCATCACGACCGCCGATGACCTGCTCGGCGCCACCTTCGGCGTGGACAACCCCACCTCCGGCTTCGCCCTCGTGCTGCGCGATTTGCTCAGCCGTCAGGGCCTCTCCCTGGGGCACGACTACCAGTTCACCATCGCGGGCGGCACCCACGCCCGCTGCGAAGCCCTCTTGCAAGGCGCCATCGCCGCCACCATCCTCTACACCCCTTTCGACCTGCGCGCCAGCGACGGCGGTTGTGTCCGTCTCGCCACTACCACCGACTTTTACACGGCGTACGCCTCCATCGTCACTGGCGCCACCCGCCCCTGGCTGGACGCCCACCCCGACATCCCGACGCGGTACATCACCGCCATTCTGCGTGCACTCCAATGGCTGCACGACCCCGCCAACGCCGGCTTCGTGCGCGCGCTCATGCTTGCCGAGCCGGCGCTGGGAGTCGCCCCCGCCCTGGTGGACCGCGCCTATGCCGCCTATGTGAATCCCGCCACCGGATTCGGCCGCTCCGCCGCTCTGGACGACGCCGGCCTGCGCCAGGTCATCGCCCTCCGCGCCACCTATGGCGCATCCCTGGGCACCGTCGGCCGTCCCGCCGACTACTATGACCTCGTCTGGTACCATGCGGCCCAATCCCGCCTGGCCATGGGCTGAACTGCCGCCCTTGACATCCTTGCCCCACCTGGTATCATTATGACATCGCAACTGGTCTGACCATCAGACCAGTTCACTCGGATTCGACGCCCCAAGTCCATCATCATCCACCCACCACCTGCCACATGAACACCACCTACACCCCCATCGAGCGCACCAAAGTCTTCGAGCAGATCGTCGCCCAGATCGAGCAGCGCATCCTCAGCGGCGAGCTGCGCGACGGCGATTCCCTGGGCTCCGAGCGCGAGCTGGCCGAGCAATTCCGCGCCAGCCGCGCCGCCGTCCGCGAAGCGCTCAAGACCCTCGCCCAGAAGGGCCTCGTCGAGATGTGGCCCGGTCGCGGCACCCGCGTCATCGACGGCACCTCCCGGGCGGTCCGTCACTCTCTGCATCTCATGATGCAGGTAGGACAGGTGCGTAATCCCGTCAACCTCGTCGAGGTGCGCGAGATCTTCGAGCCTGAGATCGCCGCCCTCGCCGCCGTCCGCGCCTCCCAGGACGACATCGCCGCCCTGCGCGCCGCCGTCGAAGTCATGGACGGCGCTCTCCACGACGCCAATGCCTACATCGCCGCCGACAACGACTTCCACCGCAGCCTCGCCCGCAGCACCGGCAATCCACTGATCCTCGCGCTCATGGATTCCATCGTCGACCTCCTCAGCGAGCAGCGCAAGCTCATCTTCGCCGTCGACGGCGGCCCCGCGCGCGGCCAGACACACCACCGCCGCCTGCTCGACATGGTCATCCAGCACAATCCCGCCGGCGCGCGTGACTCCATGCGCGCCCACATGCGCCAGGTCCGCGACGACACCGACCGCGCCGTCACCTCCGACCCCTGACCCTCGCCCCCCTCCACCTCAGCGCAGCGCAGCGAGGAGGGACCGGGGAAGCGGACCCCGTCCTCCCTCTCTCACCACAGCAAGGAGAGACCAGGGGTGAGGGCCACCACAGAAAGGCAGTACACATGGCACAGGTGAGAGCGCCCCAGACCGGAAGCCAGGAGCGCGAGACCCCCGCCGGCGACCGCGAGCGCTGGCTACAGATGTACCGGCA
>CAYQFU010000148.1:5840-14765 GCA_964416775.1 uncultured Ktedonobacterales bacterium | reverse complement strand
AAGGTACAGGCGAGGGCGAGGGCCGGTGGTAGCAGCCAGGCCGCGCAATTGAAGTGGCGCGGGTAACCCGCGGGGGCGAGCGGGGTGGAGGGTGGAGCAGCCGCGCGACGCAGATCGCGCGGGTAAGCCGCAGGGGGAAGGGTGGCGGCAGGTGAACGGCGAGGGATGCGGGCAAGACGAGCGGCGAGGGGTGAGGGGCTCAGCACGCGAACCAGCCGTGCGACGAAGATCGCGCGGCTCATCCGCACGATCGCCGTCTCCTCGCGGCTCAGGGCGACTGGCGGCTGCGAGAGATGCGGGCGCATGGGGACTTGCTCCTCCCTCGCCACACGCGACAGGGCGTGGCAGGGCTCTGAGCAGACTACATCGTCTCGCTTCTCCGGCAGCCCCCTCTTCCGCTCCTCTAGCGACGCTCTAGCGGTGCGGCGATGGCTCTCTGACGTCCTGTGCCTTGGGGCTACGGCGCCGGCCGCCGGCGGCTGGTGCCATCCGCAACGCCACGTAGAAGCGACTCCCCTGGCCAACCGTGCTCTCGGCCCAGATCCGCCCGCCATGGCGTTCTACGATCTCGCGGCAGATGTAGAGGCCCAGACCCAGGCCGACCCGAGGTCCTGTCTGCACACTCGTGCCTGGCACCTGGTAGAAGCGCTCGAAAATGTGAGGCAGATGCTCGTGTGGGATACCGGCTCCCTGGTCAGCCACGCTCATGAGGACTTCGCCGGCGACCCGTGCAGCGCTCAGGACTACAGGACGGTCGGCAAGGGAATACTGGATGGCATTCGCCAGCAGATTGGTGAGGACCTGGCTCATACGGTCCACATCCACTATGATCTCGAGCGCCTCTGCGGGCATGTTCAGCGTGACGACTCGCCCTGTGCTTGCTTCCTGCTCAGTCGCCACTTGCGCGCACAGCATGCGCACATCGCAGCGCTCGGGGCTCAAAGCGAGCTTGCCTGACGCAATCCGAACCGCGTCGATCAAATCGTTGACCAGCACCTCCATGCGGGCGATGGCCTGGCGCATCCTCTCCCAGTGTGGGGGCAGGGGCACGCCAGCGCGTTCGAGTGTCATGCCCGTCAATTGCATGTGCAGCGTCAGAGTGACCAATGGGTTCCTCAGCTCGTGCGAGGCCAGACTCAGGAACTCTTCCTTCACGCGATTCGCTTCCACCAGTTCCCGCGTACGCTCCTCAACCATGTGCTCGAGCTCGCTCGCATAGCGCTCCAGCGCCACCCGTTGTTCCTCGACCTGACGGCTCAGTTGGCGCACCTGGATGGCGCGCTTGAGCGACGCGATGAAATAGTCGCGGTCGACGGGCTTCTGGATGTAGTCGTATGCCCCGCCGCGCACCGCCTGGATGGCGAGGTCGTGCTCGCCGTGCCCGGTAATGAGCAGCGTCGGCGTCGCCGGGCGCACTGCACGGATGCGCTCCAAGAGCGCCAGGCCATCTATGCCCGGCATCTTGATGTCGCTGACGATCGCGTCATAATCGGTCTCCTGGATGCGCGCGAGCGCCGCCGACGCGGACTCTGCCGTGTCGACCTGGACGTCGTCCACGCGAATCTTCAGGGCTTCGGTGAGCGCCTCCAACAGCGCCGTGTCGTCGTCGACAATCAAGATGTGCGGAGCCGTCATGCGATAGGTTCCCCTGCTCGCTCATCTGCGCCACCCAGCGGGAACTGGACGTGGAGAGGTCGTCGTCCTGGGGATGACGCAATCGGTCCTTCGCCGTTTCTCCGGTGCCTGCTCTATCGTCCAGAGCTGGTCGGTGATATCGAATGACGACGGTGAGCGTGTTTATCCCGCTTCCACGAGGCCCTTCTTGATGGCATACAGGACGGCCTGCGTACGATCGTAGACACCCAGCTTGCGATAGATGGCGCTGACGTGGTTGCGCGCGGTCTTCTCGGCGATGCAAAGGTCGCGTGCGATCTCATTCAGGCCGAGACCGCGGGCAAGCATTGCCAGCATCTGCAATTCACGCTGCGAGAGCCCATCGTAGCTGCGATTGCGTTCCTTACTCTGTCTGCCAGACAGCTCGGCCAGGCGACGCCCGATGGCCGGCTCAATGACTTGCTGTCCGGCCGCAATCGACATGAGGCCGCAGATCAGGGCAATGGGTGGGGCATCCTTCGAGAGGTAACCATCCGCACCGGCCGAGAGACCGTCGAGCAGGTACCCGTCCTGGACAAATGACGTCAGGAGTGCGACGCGCACTGCCGGCCAGCGCGCCTTGATCTCACGGACAGCCTGGATGCCGTCGACGACGGGCATACGAATATCTGCCAGGACGACGTCCGGTTGCAGCTCGCTCGTCAGGTCGATCGCCTCCTGGCCGTTAGATCCAGTCCCGACAACCTCGATCCGTGGATCCATTTGCAGTAAAGTCGCGATGCCTTCGCGTACAAGGAGCTGATCATCCACCACCACTACGCGAACTCGCTGTTTCGTCTCTGCGTTTCGCGTCACCATCGACGCCTCCATTCTCGTCACTCCATTGTGCGGCGGTTCTGAGGAACGGACAAAGAAGCATCGTGACAGACGGCTGGCGCGTGGATACGCCGGCCTGCGTGGTGACCCTACCCGGTGCTCGATGCGGCGACCTGGTATGGGTTCGCTGATGGGGCATTGGGCGGTCTGCGTGCCCAGCCGGTGAAGCGTTGTCTCATAGCGATCACCCATGCGCCCATGAGCGGCACTCGCTCCGCATGCTGGTGATTCCGGGCCCTCAAGCTGGAGGGCCGGATTACGGCCCCCGGGTAGGTAGAGTCATCGCGCATGCCGCACGCCATGTCCGCTCGCAGATACATTATCAATATATATCCACGTACGGGCGTATGCTCAACTTTCACACTTGATCGCGATCGTGTCCCTCGCGTTGGGACATGCCACAATGCCACAATCAGCACGAGGTGCGTACGGCAGCATGCAATTCCTGTGCCCAGAGACTGTGTAATGGTCAGAATTCTGGGGTCCATGTGGGTTTGATCGAGTTGACCTGGCACTCTTGCTCGCGGAATATCGAGCGAGGATGCGGACGAAAGGATTCGCACTCAGTGGCATCCTCTCGTCATGTCCGCGGCGCACCGCTGGGTTAAGCAGCATAGCTGACTCACGAGGTACACGCAAACACGCTGCCTTCGCTGCGCTGCCGTGTCAACTGTAACTCGCCATCCTTGTAAGGACATGGATTCTACTCACCGGGAGCTGCCCTATCGAAAGTGTGAGCCGTGTAGAGGGACCAATACTCGCGCTGTCTCTGAAAGAGCTCTTCATGCGTCCCACTTTCGATGATCACGCCATCTACGAGTACCGAAATCGTCGTGTCGCTGGGGATGGAGTCGTAACGATGCGTGGTAAAGATAACGATCCTGGATTGCGCCAACTGAGCAAAGAGCTCAAAGACCGCGCGCTCCCCCTGGGGGTCCAGGCTGGCTACCGGCTCGTCCAGGATGATCAGCGGAGCTTCCTGATAGATGAGGCGCGCCAGAGCCAAACGCTGCCACTGGCCGCCGGAGAGATCGGTCAAACCTCCGAATCCTGCCCCCACCAGCGTATCGATCCCATCCGGCAGCTCCCGCACGACTTTGCCCAATCCGGCTCTGTCCAGAGCATCGTAGATGGCCGCGTCTTCACCGGACAGCTTGTCAAAGCGCATCGTGATATTCTGACGAATGGTGAGAAACAGATGAGAAGGCTCCTGAAAGAGGACGGCTTTGTGCAGTTGTTCTGGAGAGAGACACGTCCCGTCTGGCATGTGAATGCTTATCTTGCCAGCCGACGGTGTGAGCAGACCAGTCAGCAGCTTGACTAGAGTACTCTTTCCGGCGCCATTGGGACCGACGATGGCGGTCGTCCCTCTGGAGAACGTGTAGGAGAGCTCAGACAGAGCGAGCTTGTCGCTATGAGGATACTTGTAGGTGACGGCATCCAGGTGGACCGCCATAGTTGGAGCTGGCGGGGGCAGTCTATTCAGCTTGGGGATCCCTACCGTAACGACCGCCTTGCGGACGGATCGGACGCGAGCAGAGGATGCGAGCGCCAACCGTGGCCTCTCAAATGATTGGCTCAAGAAGTCAAAGACCTGTTCTATGTAGCCCAGGCATTCCACCAGAGTTCCCCAGGAGAAGGCAAAGCCTTTTCCCTGACTCATCCCGAGGTAGAGAGCAGGCAGCAGAATACCAGCCACAGCCAGACCGGAGGAGCTCCTGCTGATGAACCAGAACACGGCCCCTGTCGCGAGCGTAATCAGAGCAGCCACACCTATCCCGACACCCAAGCGAATCCCTTGAAATCGGAGCAGCAGTCGCTTCAAGCTGCTCAGGTATCGCTGCCCGATCACATGGTACTCGTCGTCCAGGATGCTCGAGTTATGCACGCGTATGTCGCGTTGCCAGGTGGCATCGATGCTCTTTTGAGAGAGATATTGCATGCGGAAGAGGTCCGGTGCGGCAGAGGTCTGTAACTCGACGACTTGCCGATGAAAACGGGACTCCACGACCGACAAGGGGATCAAAGCCACGAGCAAGACGACCAGAAGCGGGGCCAACGCAAGCAGTGTCGCGATAATCGCGAGGAAAGAGACCAACGAGCTCAGGGTGCTGATGAGCATCTCCACCAGCATACCAAGCCGGAAGGTGGCTTGACCGATCACCAGCCCATAACGTGCCTGAAAGCTGTTCTCCTCAAAGTACCAGTAGGGGATCTCAGACATCTTGCACATGATGCGGGCGTTGGCCTGTTGGGAAGCCTCTGCTTTCAACATCCTCGTTGCCGTTTCATCGATAATCTTCAGCAGATCTTGCGAGGCAAGCACCCCGAAGAGCGCTACAACCAGCACGATTCCCTGGGGGAAGAGGTCGATGCCGTGCCCTCCACTCGCCATGACCAGGGAAAAGCCCTTCCACACGATGAGCAGTAAGAGCGGATAGAACAGCGCTTGTGCCACGCCTGTCGAGACGCTGATGAGAAAAGCCCAAGGGTCCACCTGGTATAGCAGTCTGGTGGTCGCCCAGATGGCCTGGAGATTACGGCGTAGAGAGCTCCCCTTGACGGCGGTCTTGCCTTTGCTCATAACACCATTTCCTCCTGTGAAACGGCGGAGACCCGTCTGACGCAGGCTGGTATTACGAAGCTCGGGTCAAGGCCTGCTCCTGCTCAGTCACCCGTTCCTTCGAGTAATACGTCGTGAGCAGGTCAGCCATGCTCGCGGCGAGTGGAAGGCCCAACTTGAGCTCCAACCAGAGCCATTGCCCGTTCGGGTTGAGCTCCAGAAATACAAACTCTCCGGCCGGGGTCACGATCATGTCCAGCGAGGCGAAATTGATCTCGAAGCTGTGCATCAGGCGATGAATGGATGCTTCGACGTGTGCCGGGAGAGTATAGAGCGCGTGTTCACACTTGGCCCCGCGCCAATCCTTGCGGGACTTCTCGTTGGCTTGAGACTTGATCTCGGCAGCAAAGATGTGCTTCCCGATCACAACGCAGCGCAGCTCAGTCGCCTTGGGGACGTATGGCTGGAAGATGTTGGGGGCCAGCGCCACGGAGTCGAGTGGATGGCCCTTGGGCAGAGTGGTCGTAAGCGGAAGGCGATATTCTTGCCCGTCATTCACTCCCGAAGCGTAGAGGGGTTTAATCGCACATTCCGTGTCTCCCAGGAGGTCAACAAAGGCGGCGGCCTGCGCCGGCCGGTTAGAGATCAGGGTGTGCGGTGTATTTAATCCTGCCTTGCTTGCCTCGGCAAGCTGGAGAGCTTTGATGTCCGCGCGCTGGAGCTTGTAGGGATGGCACACCCACAACGTCTGAAGGGTTGCGTAGAGCGTTCGGATGGTTACCGCGGACTGATTCCTGACATAGTCGCTGGGCTGAGTCGCCAGCGGACCTGCAGGCCCGGGTAATAAGCTGTTTGGTCGTCGATACCAGGCAGCGCAAATATCGTCGAAGGCCACTCTATGATGATCATTGACTATCTCACCTGCAATGCGGCCATCCTGGATCTCGATCGAGATGCTGCATGCGTGGGGAAAATCCTCCGGATGGAAGCGGAAGACAGGAACATTGCGTTGCTGTAGCTCAAGAATGACGGCGTCCGCGTGAACGTCGCGCTCGTTGGTGATAATCAGCACCGTGGAAGGCATTGGTCAACCCCCAGACCTTTCTCACGAGAGCAGGAGCAGGGTGCTTTTGGTTCCTGCTCCTGCCCAAATCAACTGCGGGCGCTCGTTCCGGTTCCTCACCCCCCAAGGCCAAGCGGAAATGGTTCTGCGGGGGCGCCATAGCCTGGATTTACGAGAGCAGTGAGGAGCCGGAGTTGACTTGATAACTGGGAGACGTGGCACCTTAGAGATCGTCGACCTGAATATCGACGGTCACGTCGATGACCAGAAAACCAGAACACGATTCGGACTCCTGCTCGGACTCCGAGCCGCCGTGATCGACGAACTGCGGGATCCCCTCAGGGTTCTCGCGGACCTGCGTGGCGGGGTTGTACTTGGTGGCGGTCGCCGCGTACCCTACTTTGAGCGCAGCTTCCAGCGACGTTCCCAGCTCTACGGGCTGGGTCAACTCCAGCGGCAGCGGCCTGGTCAGTGTTGCCTTCATGGTTGTTTTCCTTTCCCTCTGTTGAGGTGGGTGGACGGTGTGAGCGAGCAAAGTGCTCGCATCTGTCATCCGCGAGTGCCGAACAGTGCGTCGCTGGACTGGGCCCATACGTCCAGGCATTGCCTGGTGCTCACGGATGCTACGTAAGCAGCATAGCCTGTCTTCGCGCGCTGGACACAGGGGAGATGGCATGTCGTGAGCGGGACAAATGCCCTGGCGTCATGGGGGCATCGGGCATGGAAGAGTTGATGGGCGGGCAGGGCGAGTGGCGGATTCGCGCGGGCAATGATATGCTGCCGGACGTCGATGCGCGGATGTGTACGCTCAAAGCGAGCAAGTGGTCCACGGACCCGGCGGCACCGAACGCGAACCTGACGAAGATGATCCCGCAGGCGCAGGATGACGAACCTCGGATGAAGGAGATGATCGTGGCGAACGACGAGAACGCGCAACCGATGCACATGCCCACGCCAGATCCCGCGCTCAAGCGTCTGGAGCGCTTGGTCGGTACGTGGAGTATCAAAGGGCGGACGCTCGGGTCTCAGGAAGAGAACATAAGCGGGCGGGTTGTCATTGAGTGGCTGCCGGGTGGCTTCTTCCTTCAACAGCGCGGTGAGATGGAATTCAAGGGCTTTCGAGTCGAGAGTCTGGAGCTCGTCGGCTATGATCCGTCCACACAAGCGTTCTCATCATACGTCTATTCCAACATGGGAGAGGAGCCGCAGCGCTACCAATGGGATGTTCAGGGTGATGTGGTCACCCACTGGACGGAAGGGTCGAAGTATACGGGCACATTCAGCGAAGATAGCACGATTCTCTCAGGCGGATGGCGACCGGACGATGGCAAGGAGGGTCCGGACAACGCAGCCTATGACGCGGTCATGATTCGGGTGGTTGGTGAATGACGCCTACAACAGTTTGGAGCCGCCGGCCGTCGCTCCGAGCAATTGGGCGCGCTCTGCGCGGACTTGCTCTCGCCTGCGCGATCGCCCTCGTCGTGGCGGCATGTGACCAGACTCCGGCGAGCAGGCCCTCCACATCGTCTGCTCTGCCGACCTTCTCGGACTGGCGGGCCGCGTATCTCGGGTCCGATGGACATCTGCACATCGTCACCCTCGACGCGAAGAAAGATATCGTCGGCCCCCAGCTCTCAGGCATGACCAGTAACTATCTACTGCTCTCTTCTGCCGGGTTCTCGCCGAACGGTCATCTCCTCGCCTACATCGGTGCGGATGGGTTGAAGGTGGTGGATGTGACGGGACGTCAGGACACGAGCCACATTGACAACGTGGGGGCCCCAGAAGTGTTCTGGTCGCCGGATGGCAGCCAGCTCGCTCTGAGTGAGGGTAAGGGAACCATCTCATTTGTGAACATCGCCGATGGGCGGCTCACGGTCAAGCCGGGTCTCCAGTCCCAGAACGTCGGCGAAATCATCGGCTGGATCGACAACACGCACCTCGCGGTCAGGCTCGTCCCACCCGCTACCGGCAGCGCCACGCAACCCGTGCTGCATGTCGGGCTCGGCGTCCTCGACATAGCATCCTGGCAGGTGCGCACTATTGCCTCGTTTGCATCTCCCCGGCTGGGCACCACCTACTTCGCGGTGTCACCTGACGGGGCCGAGGCCCTGTACTTCAACCGGCAGTTCCGCGACGATCCCTACACGCCGATGGTGGGCGAGATCAACATTGCGACCGGTGCCACCACCCCGCTGCCTCAGATCACGCAGTTCTTGGATCCCATTGGCTTCACGACCCTTGCCTGGCGTCCCGACACACAGACGGTTGTGGCATCCAGAGACTACGCCTCGAATGGCAATCTCGCGGTGTGGGTGCTCGACCTGCAGCACGATACGGCGCAGAAGCTCGCCACCGGACGCTACGTTGCCGGTTGGACACCTGACAACGGCCCGCTGATGCTGACCACCGGCTGGCAGTCGGCGACGAATCAGGGACCGTATGAGATTGATGCGGCCACACTGGTCTCTGACGCCAGCAGCGTCACATCCACCAAGGCGCTCACGCGTGGGGCCATGACATTCCCGTTCCTCGGCTTCGTGCGTACGGCCTAGCCATGCTCCCGTTGGTATGCGCTGCGCGAGTGGCCGGAAGGATCCATGCCGCTCCGGCATCTGACGATCCAAGGGTGTACTTGCCTGGTCTGCTCGATAGGCGGCGAGGGGTGAGGTCTGTGATATAGCAGGCACGCGCAATTGAAGTTGCGCGGGTAAGCCGCTGGGGCGAGTAAGGCGGGAGGGAAATGAGGGGGGCGCGGACCAGGGTGGGTTCGCGCCCCGTGAGCACGTGCGCCGGGTAGTTGCGCGCC
>CAYQFU010000148.1:4291-5740 GCA_964416775.1 uncultured Ktedonobacterales bacterium | reverse complement strand
GCCCCTACGATGCGCGGCGATCATCCCAGGCTGATATCACTGGAAGGAGTCTTTGAACTCCTTGATCTTATCGAAGCCGCGCTCGAAGAGGTTGTGCTGGGCTTTGTCGTTCTGTTCCTTCTCGATCTGGGCGAACTCGCGCAGCAGCTCGCGCTGGCGCGGTGTCAGGGTCTGGGGAGTGACGACCTTGACCATGACGTGCTGGTCGCCACGATTCGTGCTGTGGACGATGGGCACGCCTTTGCCTTTGAGGCGGAAGGAACGACCGCTCTGGGTGCCGGTGGGGATCTTGATCATCTCTTTGCCGTCGAGCGTGGGGACTTCGACCTCGGCGCCAAGGGTGGCATCGGCGAAGGAGACGGGCAGCTCGTAGATGATGTCGGTGCCCTGGCGCTTGAAGTATTCGTGGGGCTTGACGGTCAGAGCGACGAAAAGGTTGCCCGGGGTCCCGCCGCGGGGGGGCACTTCGCCTTCGCCGGTGACGCGGACATTGATGCCGTCGTCCACGCCGGCGGGGATGTTGACGGTGACACGGCGGACGTTGCGCACGCGTCCCTGGCCGCGGCAGCGCTCGCACGGGGTGGTGATGACGCGGCCTTCACCGCGGCAGCGGTCGCAGACCATCACGTTGACGAACTGGCCGAAGATGGACTGCTGGACGCGGCGAATCTCACCGGTGCCCTGGCAGGCGGTGCAGCGGGCGGTGGAGGTGCCGGGCTGGGCGCCATTGCCGTGGCAGTTGGGGCAGGTTTCCCAGCGAGGGATCTCGATCTCTTTCTGGCAGCCGCGGACGGCTTCCTCGAAGGAGATGGTCAGCTCGTAGCGCAGGTCGGCTCCACGCTGGGTGCCGGCGCGGCGGGCGGTGCCGGCGGCGGCCGCGCCGAAGAACTGCTCGAAGATGTCGTTGATGCCGAAGCCGAAGCCCTCGAAGGGGTTGGCGGTGGCACCAGCGCCGGCGAAAGCGGCGTGGCCGAGGCGGTCGTAGGCGCGCCGCTTGTCGGCGTCGCCCAGGACTTCATAAGCTTCGTTGATTTCCTTGAAGTGGGCCTCGGCGCTCTTCTCTTTGTTGACGTCGGGGTGGAACTGGCGGGCAAGCCGGCGGAACGCCTTTTTGATCTCGTCCTCGCTGGCGCTGCGCTGCACGCCGAGCACTTCGTAATAATCGCGTTTGGCGGCCATCGGCTTCCTCTTCGTCAGACAGGCCGCGCGACGCGCAACCCTTGCTTACTGCTTCGTGTTCGGTTCGTCATGGGTGTCATATCGAGCACGTGCGCGCCTTGCGTCTTGCATTCAGTATGCCGGAGCGGGCAACTTGATGCGGGCTACCTGCCGGCCATGCGTAAGCGACTCTCACTATACCATAGGTGGGCCTGGCTGACGAGCCCCTGTCCCCCCGGAAGGGGGCGAGGGATTCGGCTGGTTGTCCACCGGGCGGGCGTCCACCGGACG
>CAYQFU010000148.1:0-4191 GCA_964416775.1 uncultured Ktedonobacterales bacterium | reverse complement strand
CGGGCGTCCACCGGACGCCCCTACGAGGCGGGCGGCGGCACGTCCTGGTGATCGGGCGGGCGTCCACCGGACGCCCCTACGAGGCGGGCAATGGTATGTCATGTTCGGGTGGGCGTTCGCCGGAAGTCCCATCGAGTGGGGCAACTGGCGGAGCGGTCCGAGAATGGCCCTCCGGCGGGCGTCGTAGTGGCACCCGCCGGAGAGTGAACGTGGAGGGTGTTAGACCTCCTTGAATTCGCCTTCGACGGTGTTGTCGTCGGGGCCGGAGCCAGTGTTGCCGCTGGTGCCTCCAGGCTCGCCGCCGGGGTTGCTCGCGCCCGCGCCGGCCGCGGCGTAGATCTGCTCGCTGACCTTGTACATGGCCTGCTGCAGGGCGTCTTTGGCGTTGCGCATGCGGGAGACGTCGTCGGTGCCGAGAGCGGCGCGGACGTCGGCGATCTTGCTCTCCACGTCGGTTTTGACGTCGCTGGAGACCTTGTCGCCGAGGTCGCGCAGGGTCTTCTCGGCGGTGTAGGCGGCGCTGTCGGCCTCGTTGCGGACCTCGACCTCCTCACGGCGCTTGCGGTCCTCATCGGCATGGGACTCGGCGTCGCGCACCATGCGCTCGATCTCGTCCTTGGAGAGGCCGCTGGAGGGCTGGATGGTGATGCGCTGCTCGCGGCCCGTGCCCTTGTCGTGGGCGCGGACGTTCACGATGCCGTTGGCATCAATGTCGAACTGGACTTCGATCTGGGGGACGCCGCGCGGAGCGGGCGGAATGCCGTCCAGAATGAAGCGGCCGAGAGAGCGGTTGTCGCGGGCCAGCTCGCGCTCGCCCTGTAGGACATTGATCTCGACGCTGGTCTGACCATCGCTGGCGGTGGAGAAGACCTGGCTCTTCTGGGTGGGGATGGTGGTGTTGCGCTCGATGAGCTTGGTGAACACGCCACCGAGGGTCTCGATGCCCAGGGAGAGGGGGGTCACGTCGAGGAGGAGGACGTCGCGGACGTCGCCGGTGAGGACGCCGGCCTGGATGGCGGCGCCGACGGCGACGACCTCATCAGGATTGACGCCCTTGTGCGGATCCTTGTTGAACACGCGCTTGACGAGGGCCTGGACGGCGGGCATGCGGATCATGCCGCCGACGAGCACGACTTCGTCCACCTGGCTGGTATTGATCCCGGCATCCGAGATGCAGCGCTGAACGGGTCCCTGCGTCTTCTCGACGAGATCGCCGACGAGCTGCTCGAGCTTGGAGCGCGAGAGGGTGACGGTGAGGTGCTTGGGGCCGGAGGCGTCGGCGGTGATGAAGGGGAGGTTGATCTCCGTCTGCAGGGACGAAGACAGCTCCTTCTTGGCTTTCTCGGCGGCCTCCTTGAGGCGCTGGAGGGCCATCTTGTCGCTGCGCAGATCGATGCCCTGGTCGCGCTTGAACTCGTCGGCGAGCCAGTTGATGATGCGCTGATCGAAGTCGTCGCCACCGAGGTGGGTGTCGCCGTTGGTGGCCTTGACCTCGAAGACGCCGTCGCCCAGCTCGAGGATGGAGATGTCGAACGTGCCGCCGCCGAGGTCATAGACGGCGATGCGCTCATCCTTCTTCTTGTCGAGGCCGTAGGCCAGCGAGGCGGCGGTAGGCTCGTTGATGATGCGCAGGACTTCGAGGCCGGCGATCTTGCCGGCGTCGCGCGTGGCCTGGCGCTGGGCATCGTTGAAATAGGCCGGGACGGTGATGACGGCCTGCACGATGCGCTCGCCGAGGTAGGCTTCGGCATCGGTCCTGAGCTTCTGCAGGATCATGGCGCTGATCTCGGGCGGGCTGTATCCCTTGCCGTTGATCTCGACCCAGGCGTCGCCGTTGGGCGCGCGCACGACCTTGAAGGGGACGAGCCGGCGGTCGCGGTCCACTTCGGGGTCGTCGTACTTGCGGCCCATGAAGCGCTTGATGGAGAAGACGGTGTTCTCAGAGTTGGTGATCGCCTGGCGCTTGGCGACTTCGCCTACGAGCCGCTCACCACTCTTGGTGAAGGCGACCACGGACGGGGTGGTGCGACTGCCTTCGGCGTTGGGGATGACAGTGGGCTCCCCGCCTTCCATGACGGCGACGCAGCTGTTGGTGGTGCCCAGGTCAATGCCGATAACTTTGGCCACTGGAAAGCCTCCTAAATGTCGTCTACGGGTCGGTCAGTTGGGTTGGATGCTGAGCGAATGGGTTGGACGGTTGCGTGTGTTGGGTTGGGTCGACGTGACGAAGGTGCGCGTGGGCCGGGTCGTCCGATGGGACGGCGGGCGGCCGGCGGCGGGTCTTGACGTTAGGGTCCGCCGTCCCCCGCCGCGGCGTCTGGCGTGGGCGGCGGGGGTTGTGCGGGGGCGACGGCGACGCGCACCAGGGCAGGGCGCAGCACCTTGCCGGAGAGCTCGTAGCCACGCTGCACGACCTCGACGATGGCGCCTTCGGGCTGATCGCTGGTCTCGGCGCGGGCGATGGGTTGATGGCGGTTGGGGTCGAGCGGCTCGCCGGGGCGTGGCTCGAAGGGAGCGACGCCGTGGGCGTCCAAAGCGCGACGCAGCTGGAGCTCGACCAGGGCAATGCCGTCAATCCACGTGAGATGGTGGAGTGTTTCGGGCAGCGTCTTGAAGGCGCGCTCCAGACTATCGAGCGCTGGCAACATCAGCGCCATGGCCTGGGTGGCGGCCAGCGAGGCGATCTGCTGCTCGTCCTGCTGGGTGCGGCGCCGGAAGTTGGAGAAGTCGGCCTGGGCTTGCTGCCAGCGATGCATATAGTCGGTGGCGCGCTCGCGCTCGGTGGCCAGCTCGCGCTCGAGCTGCGCGATGCGCTCGTCGCGGGCGCTCAGCTCGCCAGCCAGCTCGGCACGCAGCTCATCACGCAAGCTCTGTTCCATTTCGTCGGCGGAGGGCTCAGCGGCACTGGCGGCGCTCGCGTCGGCGGGCGGGGCGCCGCCAGGGTGTGCACCGGTGTCGTCCGTGGGGATGCCGGCGTGGTCGGCCTCGAGCTGCGAGGCGTCCTGCGACACCGGCGCGTCGCCGCCAGAGGCCGCGTTCGTGACGGCTTCGTCCTGGGCGGCGATCTCGGTTTCGTCCTTGCTCATCGCGGGCCTCCATCTGGTGGGTACATTTCAGAGAGCAGGTCGTTGAGCACTTCGGTCAAGTAGCGGACGACGGCGATAGCGCGGCCGTACTGCATGCGGGTGGGTCCGACGACGCTGAGAATGCCGCCGACCTGGCCTTCGACGCCATAGCGTGAGGCGATGACGGTCATGTCTTTGAGGGCGTCGAGCTCGTTTTCGGCGCCGATGATGACCTGGACGCCAGCGGCGGCCATGACTTGCGGCGCAATGGCGGGCAGGAAGCGGTTGCGCTCGAGCACTTCGACCACCTGGCGAATGCGGTTGCTGCGCTGGCCTTCGGAGCCCATGCGCGTGTATTCCTCGCGGCGCAGCAGCTGGATGATGCCGTCGTGGTAGAAGGACTCGCCGGTGAGCTGGGAATGCTGGGCGAGCAGCCGCGCCAGGGAGTCGGCGACGAGCTGCTCGTCGGGGGAGAAGTCGTCGCTGAGGCTGAGGGTGCGCACGGTGGTGGCGTCGGCGCCCTGCAAGAGGTCGTTGAAGCGGCGGGCGATGCGGCTGAGCTCTTCCTGGCCGGACGGGGCGTCCAGCAGCAGGCGCTCTTGCTCGACGGTGCCGTCTTCGAGGACGAGCACCAGCAGGGCAACGGCGTCATACAGGGAGAGGAGCTCGAAGTGCTTGAGGCGGGTCAGGGCGCCGCGCGGTGGTGTGATGACGGCGGCGCTCTGGAGGGCCTGAGCCAGGACGGAGGCGGTGAGGCGCACCCATTCGTCGAGCTGGCGTTGCACCTGGTAGAACTGGTGGCGGATGAGGCGCTGCTCGTCGAGGGAGAGGACGGACTCGCCCATGAGGCGCTCGACGAAGTAGCGATAGCCGAGGTCGGTGGGGACGCGTCCGGCGGAGAGGTGTGGCTGGAGGATGAGGCCGTGCTCTTCGAGCTCACCCAGCTCGTTGCGGACGGTGGCGGCGCTATAGCCGGGGCCGAGGACGGTCAGGCGGTCGGAGAGGTGCTTGGAGGCGACAGGCTCGGCGGTGCGGATGTATTCCTGGACGAGAGTCCGGAGGATAGCTTCCTGGCGCGTGCTGAGCGCATCGTGCTGGTCAGACATCCTGGGCGAGCCTCCTGGGC
>CAYQFU010000147.1:0-14848 GCA_964416775.1 uncultured Ktedonobacterales bacterium | reverse complement strand
CGGCGACGGCATCGGTCGGCGAGACCAGCGCCCCCAGGACGAACGCGACCGGCCACGCCAACCCGAGAACCGCATGCGCCACGACCGCGACGAGTATCGTGCAGGCCAGCACGAGGCCAATGGCGAGCCGCAGGATCGAGGGCAGATCGGCACGGAAGTCGCGCCACGAGGTAGCCCACGCCGAGGAATAGATCAACGGCGGCAGGAAGAGGAAGAGGACCAACGCGGGGTCGAGCGTGATCCTGGGTAGGCCGGGAACGAACCCCGCCACCAGCCCGCCGAGCACCAGCAGAATCGGGTAGGGCACGCGCAGCTGGGTCGCGGCCGTGGCGAGCACCACCACCGCGACGAGCAACACGAAGACGGCCACCACCGCGGCGTAGACCATGCGGCATACCTCTCCCTTGCTGTTCCTGTGCACCCTCCCTTCAGATATGCTCGCACATGTCCCGCGTGTGCGCGAGCACGGTGGCGCGTCTCGCTGCCGGTCAGGCCATAGGCGCGCCGGATCCTCGTGCTTACACGTGTGCCAAGACGTGGAGACAGAGATTGCCTGGATGGCGCGTGCCTGTAGAGCACTGCATACCATGTTGCGTCACGCTGCCTCATCACAAAACAGGCTGTGAGAGGGCATGAGGCATGCGGTATACTACGCGCCGGACGAGGCTGGCACCAACCGGCTGGATGTCGCCGTCGCCCGATCACCGGTGCACGCAAGGGACGAATACAAGGGAGGGACATAGATGAAGGTCGCCTATATCTTCTCGACCAGCGGACATACCGCGAGCTACAAGCTGGGCAAGATGATCCTGCCCCAGCTCGAGGAAGGCCGCCATGGCGCCGAGGTCGTCGGCATGATGTTCTTCGACGACAACACCTACGTGCTCCGCCAGGGCGACCCCATCGGCGAGCGCCTGGGCAAAGTCGCGCGCGAGCAGGGCATCCTGCTGATGCTCTGCGACCAGTGCGCGCTGGAGCGCGGCCTCGCGACGGGCGCGCCAGGCGCCTGTGAGCCGCGTGACGTCGTCGCGGGCGTGCGTGTCGGCTGTTTCCCCGATCTCTACGCCGCCCTGGCAGGCAACCCGCCCGACCATATCATCACGCTGTAGCCGGGACGCGCAACATCCCCGGCTGCCCAGGTGGCGTGAAGCTATCTCACCATCCTCCTCCCAGTCTCAACCGCTTTCGCGTGATACCCCCAACCACATTGCCGGGGGGAATCAGAGAAAATGCAGTACGGATGGTTCCGCATCTGGGGCGCGCAATGCTACACGTGCGGATGCATGGTCCCACCAAACATTGGGGCTCAGCATGCGCACGCTGCTCGCCCGCACCGTAGGGGCGTCCGGCGGACGCCCGGCGCGTCCGGGCCGGCCGGTGGACGCTGCTCGCCGGCACGGTAGGGGCGGCCGCTGGACGCCCGCCGGCGGTCGCCCGCCGCGGCCAGCCTCCAATATCGGGTGGAATCCCGATGCACACAGACGTTTGGCAACTGGATGGAGGACACGCGTGCCAGAGACATCCCGCGCATATACCCCGCGGCCTACCGTCACCTCGGCCACGCTCGAAGACGAGGTCGTGCTTCTGGACATGCAGAGTGGCATCTACTTCGGGCTGGATAGTGTAGGCGCGCACATCTGGCAGCTCGTCGAGCGCGGGACCACGGCGGAGGAAATTGCGCGCGCGATTACCGCGCGCTACGACGTAGACCCAGCGCAGGCGCGAAGCGATGTGGAAGAGTTCCTGCGGGCGCTGCAGCGCCAGCGGCTGATCGACGTGCGGGACGAGCGATAATGCCCTCCGTCCTGGAAGGGCCCTCCACTCCCGACGTTCGCTCCTGATCGGCCACCAAGGATCGGCCACCCAGGTGAGGAATAGGAGCCGGCAATTGATCTCTCAGCGGACGCGCAGACGGAAGATACCCACGGACGCCCGCGTGCGTGTCACGCGCGCCACCTCGCCGGCATCGCCTGCAACGCCCACCCGCGGCATCTACGAGGTCTACGGCCAGCGCATCCGCAGCGATGTCCCATTGCCATGTGCCCCGGCTGACGTTGCCCGTCGCCGGGCCGCGCCAGGTTCCGCCGGCGTCACCATCGTACGCGGCTCCGGCGCGCTCATGCCGCCACCTGAGGAGACGCTGCGGGTCGCGTTCCCCTGCCCACGGCACGGCATGGATCAGCTGGTCTACCGTCAGGGACGACAGGCGTGGATCTGGCGGCGTGAGGCCGGGTGGGCACACATCGCCGCCGATGCCTCCACCGTCACGGTATACCCGGAAGCCGCAACGGATGCCTCCGATACCGATGGCACTGGGACCGTGGATGCCCTTGGCCACGTGTTGCTCCAGCCCGTTCTGCCGCACCTCTTGCAGCTGCGGGGCCGGCCGCTGCTGCATGGCGGCGCGCTGGTGATCGGCAATGCGGCGATTGGGTTCCTGGGTGCGTCGGGGCAGGGCAAATCCACCCTGATCGCCGCGTTGCTCCAGCGTGGCGCGGCCCTGCTTGCCGACGACGTGCTGCCCCTCGACGAGCGGGAGGGCGACGTCATGGTAGCATCGGGACCGCCGCACCTGAAGCTCTGGCCAGATAGCACGCACGCCGTGCTGCGCTGCGACGACGAGCTGCCCCGTGTGATGAGCGACAGCGACAAGCGCCTGCTCCCGATCGCGGGCCGCTATTCGCATGCGACCGGAGCGTATCCGCTGCGCCAGCTCTACGTGCTCGCGCGCTACGATCCGGAGGCCGCGGGCCGCACGTCTGTCGAGATGCTCCCGCTGCGTGGCGGTGAGAAGCTGGCCGCGCTCATGGCCCACATGCCAACGCGCGATTACCTGCTGCCGGCGGAAGAGGCCGCATTTCTGCCGCGGTTCGCGCGGCTGGCCGCCCGGCTTCCCGTGCATGTGCTGCGCTATCCCAGCGGCTACGCGCATCAGCCCGCGACGTGCGCGCACCTGCTGGACAATCTGGAGGCTCGATGAGCGCGCTGGCCGCGATCTTACACCGCGCTCAGAGCGAGCGGCCTGTCACGTCAGAGCGCCTCTACGCCATGCTCCAGGTCGTGGCGTATCGTGGCCTGGATGGCCTCAGCGCACACCCCGGCCGGGGCGTGGGGTTGGGGTGCGCCAACACCACCATCACGCCCGAAAGCCTCGGCGAAGCGCAGCCTCTGCTCTCGCCGCGTACTGGCTGCATCGTGGTGGCCGACGCTCGGCTCGATAACCGCGCGCAATTGTGCGCGCTCCTGGCCCGGGAGCTGCCCTCGCCGCCGAGCGACGCGGAGCTGATTCTGCGCGCCTACGAGCGCTGGGGGACTGCCGCGCCGTGCCATCTGCTGGGCGACTTCGCGTTCGCGCTCTGGGATCCGGCGAGCCGCCGCATGCTCTGCGCTCGCGATACGAGTGGCCAGCGTGCCCTCTACTACCGCCTCGACCGGGCCAGTCTCGTCGTCGCCTCGGAGATTCGCCAGCTCGCGCAGGATGCCTGGGAGCCGCTACGGCCCGATGAGGACGCGCTGCGCGAGTATCTGATCCCGCTGCACGTGTTTCGCAACGAAAAGGGCAGTGGGCGCACCTTCTTCCGCGACGTGTATGAGCTGCCCGCCGGCCATATCCTGGTCGTCACGCCCGAGGCCCACTCGCTGGCCCCCTACTGGGAGTTCACCCCGCCACGCCCGCTGCGCTACCGGCACCAGCGCGACTATGCCGAGCATTTCCGCTCGCTCTTTGAGCAGGTGGTGCGCGACCGGCTGCGCACGGCCTATCCGCTCGGCGTCTTCTTGAGTGGTGGGCTGGATTCGTCGTCCATCGCCTGCACGATCCAGCGTCTGCTGCACGCCGGTGAAGTCGCGCTGCCCGGCTTCACCACCTTCACCACCGAGTTCGAGGGCCTGCCCTGCGATGAGCGCCCCTTCATCGAAGAGATGCGTGCGCGCTACGACTTCGATGCCCGCTTTGTCTCGTGCGGGGCGTACGGCGGCCGGCTCCAGCTGGAGCCACACGCCTGGCGCGAGGCGCCGAACGCGGGCGTGGACGAAGCGCGCGACACCATGTTTGACGCCGTGCGGCGGGCGGGAGTACGCGCCGTGCTCACGGGCGAAATCGCCGATGCCTATATGTATGGCTCGCGGCTGGTCTTCGATTCGCTGCTGCGGCAGGGGCATCTGGCCGCATTCATCCACCATCTACGCGCCTACCAGCGCGTCTCGACGGACTCCCTGCGCAAGACGGTCGCGCTCTACTGCGCTGCTCCGCTGCTGCCCCGCGCGCTCCACACGCGCGTCACGAGCGCGTACCTGCGCCGCCATGTGTCGCGTCTGCGGCCCCATCTGCTGCCAGCATGGATGCCCGAGCCGCTGCGCGCGGAGCTGGCCGACCGGCACATCGGGCTGGTGCTCGCCGAGGAGGCCGGACGCCGCTTCGCCAATGACGCCCACGAGGCCGCCTACCGTCTCCTCTATCCGCCCGAGGTAGCCCGCCATCCGGCGCCGTGGCCCGTCGAGATCTGGCGCCCATTCGCGGATCGCCGGCTGCACGAGTTCCTGTTCGCGATTCCCCCAGAGCAGTTGTTCCAGCCCCATCCACGGACGGACGAGTTCTACGCCGGCTCCAAGCGCGTGCTCCGCGACGCCATGCGCGGCATATTGCCCGAGAGCATTCGCACCCGCACCAGCAAAACGGTCTTCACTCCTATCTGGGAGCAAGAGTTTCAGCGCCAGTGGCCGCTCTACGAGGCCGCGTTTGGGCCGGCTGCCACCTCACGCGTCGCCCGCCACGGCTTCGTCGACCCTGCGCGCTTCTGGCAGCGACTGCGGCAGGTAAAGGAGAGCGTGGACGGCAACGACCTGCTGTTTCTCATACGTGTGGTGGAGCTAGAAACGTGGCTCCGCTCCCTCGATCGGCCACTCGCGGCCGACCCGTTTGCCACGTTCGAGCACCTGAGCGGGAGGATCGCGCTGACCGAGGCCGGCTAGCCACCCCATCCTGTGCAGGTTCCACCAAGTATCGGGGGCAGCAGGCGCACGCTGCTCGCCTGCCCTTCGTAGCGGCGTCCGGTGGACGCCCGGTAGACGCTCTCCTGAACCCTAGCGGCGTCCGGTGACGCCCGCCGCGTCCGGTGGACGCCCGGTGCACGCCCGGCGCGCTGCCGAGCAGAAAGCGAAGATCGCAACGGCACAGCGAGCGGCAGCCGAGTTGCTCCACCGAATAATGACCGATGGGCAACTAGTTCTCAACACCCTCGCTCCATAATGGTATCTCGTAACGTGCCAGATCGCTTGCGCAAGCCGGGCCACCGCATATGGCAACCGCGCACATCCGCATGTGGCGTCCCCCGGCTCGCGCGAGGCCGTGGATCGTTCTCCTGGCCACTGGCGACCAGGACAGTATTCGGAGGAGACTCGGATGCAGAAACCGGTCAAGAAACAGTACACTCGCCCCACCATCACCGTGCTTGGCGACCTGCGTGCGCTGACCCAGGGCAGTGGCGGCACTCTGCCGGACTACACCGTGATTGGTGGGCAGTTGATTGGCCCGGTCGGCAACGGCTGCAATCCATCGACGTCGCATCAGTGGGGCTGCCTCGTCTCCTAAGTGCCCGCCGGCCCGCCCGGCGTCGGAGCGCATCGCCACGCGTCCGCCCATTTCGTGGGGGCGCATGGACATGCGCACGCCTGCTGTGCTCACTTACCGCATCGTATCGCCCGGGGGTGACACGATGGGCGGCCTTGCCATGTCTTCCGCGCGGCGTCCCCGACCCATCCCCACCACCGCACTTCGATATCTCATCCCTATTTCAACCCTCCACCGGCCAGATCTCCTTGACGAAATGGGAAGTAGCCACCTATGCGAACTCTTCTGCGTGGCGTGCGCACCTCTCGCGAGCTCTGGCCATTGGGGACGCTCCTGCTCCTGGCGAGTCTGCTTCCGCCGCTGGCCGGCGTTGCCATGCCACTGGTTGAGCGGCAGGTCATAGATGGTGTGTTGCTTGCCCACCGCCTGCCGCAGCTGCCGCCACTCCTTGCCCTCTACGCCGGCCTCTGGCTGCTGAGCCTGGCCGCCTTGCTCTGCGTGAGCGCGTTGCGCGCGTATCTGGACGAACGCGTGACGCTCGGCCTCCGCCAGAAGCTCTATGCCCATCGCCAGGCCCTCTCGCTCGCCTTCGCCGAAAAGGAGCACAGCGCACGCACGATGGCGCTCTTTGCCAACGACATTCCCAGCATGGCCAGCCTCTACAGCACGTTGCTCGTGGGCCTGACCGGCAGTATCACGACCGTCGTGCTCGGGGCGGCCGCCATGCTGCGTCTGAATGTGCCGCTGGCCATCGTCGCGGGCGTCCTGCCCCCGCTCGTCGCCGCGCTCGCCTGGAGCATCACCCGGCCCCTGCGCCCGGCCGCCCGTCGCGCGCAGGAGAAGGCCGCCGAGCTCACTGAGCGCTTCCAGGAGATGCTGGCCGGCCTCCGTGAAATCGCCGCGTTCGGGCAGGAGCAACGGCAAAGCCAGCGCTTCGGCGCCACCTTGCGCGAGCTGCTGCGATTGCGCATGCGCGTCACGTTGATGGACACCGCGCTCCAGAGCGGCCAGCTCGTGCTCTCGCTCGTCATCACACTGGTCGTCTTTGGCTATGGCGGCTGGCTGGTCGTCGAGGGCCGCACGACTCTCGGAACCGTCGTGGCCATGCAGGCGCTCTTCGGGCTGGTCTTTCAGCCCGCCAGCCAGCTCGCCGGACTCGTCAGCGCCACCCAGAAGGCGCTCGGAGCGGCAGACCGGGTCTACGCCGCGCTCGATACGGCGCCACCAGTGCGGGAGGCCGACGGCGCGCGGACGCCCGCTCAGATCGTCGGCGAGATCACACTCGAGGATGTCAGCTTCGCCTATGCGCCCGGCAAGGACGTCCTGCGCCACATCTCGCTGCGCCTCCACCCTGGGGAGCTGGTCGCGCTGGTGGGGCCCAGTGGCGCTGGCAAGAGCACGCTGGCAAGCCTGCTGCCGCGCTTCCGCGATCCGACGACGGGATCCGTCTTGCTCGATGGCGTCGATCTGCGTGCGCTGACGATTGCCTCAGTGCGCGGCGCCATGGCGGAAGTCTTCCAGGATACGTTTCTCTTCGCCGGCACCATCCGCGAGAACCTCATACTCGGGTGCGAAAGCGCCGATGACGCCGCCATCCTCGAGGCGGCGCGCGCCGCCTATGCCTGGGAGTTCATCGAGCGCTTGCCCAATGGCCTGGATACCCCAGTCGGCGAACGCGGCACGCAGCTCTCCGAGGGCCAGAAGCAGCGGCTGGCGATCGCGCGAGCGCTGCTTCGCGATCCGCGCATCCTGATTCTCGATGAGCCAACCTCCGCGTTGGACGCGCGCTCCGAATACCTGCTGCATACAGCGCTCCGTCAGCTCGCCCAGAATCGCACGACGCTCGTCATCGCGCATCGGCTCGCCACCGTGCGCCAGGCCGACCGCATCCTGGTGCTGGATGGGGGCCAGATCGTCGCACAGGGCACGCACGCCGAATTGCTCGCCCGTAGCGGCCTGTATCGCGAGTTGTATGCGCTGCAATTCGGCACGCCCCTGGAACGAGAGCTCGATGGCGAGCTGCTGGAGGCGACGCCGGCCGGCATCACCCCGGCGCGCTCGCTGCCCGCGGTCGCCAGGGCCGGACGTTCGCGGGCGCATCCAGGCCACGAGGCAAAGGGGCGCGGGAAATGAGGGCAAGGAGTGCAGAGCGCGAGCTCGTCGTGCTGGCCGCGCGTGAGCCGTCAGACGCGCGTGATCGGGCGCTGGCACGCTGCGCCCGCGACGTGACCCAGTGGGATGACGTGGTCGCCGTGGCGGTGGCGCACGGAGTGGCGCCTCTGCTCAATCAAGCGATAACCTCCGCGCCATGGACCTCGCTCGTCCCGCTCCCGGTTCAGCAGCGGCTGCGCCTGCTCGCCGCCGCGACCTCTCTGGCGAATACCACCAGCCTGCGGACACTCGAGACCCTGCTCGCCGCGCTTGCCAGCCAGCGGATCGACGTGATCGTGCTCAAAGGTCCGGCGCTCGCCTCGACGCTCTACTCCGCACCGCGGCTGCGCCCCTTCACCGACCTCGACGTGCTCTGCCGGCCCGACCAGCTCCAGGCCGCCGATCGTGCCCTGCGCGCGGCCGGCTGCGCGCCTGTCGCGCCGGATGGCCCCCAGCCCGACGGCTTCCACCACATCTACATCGCCGACACCGCCCGGCTACGTGTCGAGCTGCACGGCGATCCGCTTCAGCTCGGGCTGCCGGCGGGCTGTCTCGCCGACATCTGGCGCCACGCGCGGCCGATCGCGTTTGGCGGCCAGCCGAGCCGTATGCTGGAGGTGCACGACCAGCTCCTGCACCTGTGCATTCATTTGCATACACACGGATACAGCCGCCTCATCTGGTTCAAAGACCTCGACCTGTTGCTGCGTGCCCACGGCCACGAGATCGATTGGCAGCGCCTCTACGCGCGGGCGGCGGCTGAGGGCGCGACCGCCTCGGTGCGGCATGCGCTCTTGCTGCTGCGCGACCTGCTGGAGACTCCGCTGCCACCGTCCGCCCTTTCCACCCGGCGCGACATCATCGCCGAGATCGCCCACGCCGCGCTCTGGCCGCGCCGCCACGTGTGCGCCCTTTCGAGCAAGCAGCGCCTGCGCTCGATTCGGTTCAATCCGCGCCAGGGCGTGATCGGCGTCCTGCCGAACTTGCTGGCGATGGGCCGACGCCGCGACAAGCTGCGTCATCTGCTGGCGCTGGTGCGCAGCCGGCTCACCGGCAGCCATGCGCCCCCCACCAGCGGCCTCTCCGCCGAGGGTGGGCCAAGCGTGCCGTAGGGCAACCTGTCCGGGCGGCCAGCTCGCATCCTGTTCCTTCGATCGTGGTGCCGTGCGCGTTTCGCCGGTATACTTGCCGCATGCGAGAGAGAGATGCACACGTCGCGGCGCGCTCCACCGACACGACGCGCACGCCCCGCACCCGCTACGGCCGGCCCTACTCCGCGCTTCGGACTGCCCGGACCGTCTCGTTCTTCGGCGACACGATCGCGCAGGTCGCGCTCGTCCTGCTTGCCGCCAAACAGGCACACGCCGCCACCGCCGTCAGCCTCCTGTTGCTCGCCCAGACACTCCCCCGCCTCTTGGGGCCCGTTACCGGCCTCGTCACCGATCGCGTCGACCTGCGCCCGCTCATGCTCGGCTGCGAGCTTGGGCAAGGGCTGCTCGTCGCCGTCATCGCCCTCCTGTCGTTGCCCTTTTCCTTGGTGCTCGCATTGGTCACGGCGATGTCACTCCTGGCGACCCTCTTCCTCCCCGCGAGTCAGAGTGCCTTGCCCGCCCTCGTGGCTCCTGAGGACCTCGGCGACGCCAATACGCGGCTCCGGCTCGGGTTCAATCTCAGCCACGCCGTTGGCCCAGCGCTGGCCGGGCTCCTCCTGACCATCAGCGGTGCGTCGAGCATCCTCCTGATCGATGCATTAACTTTCGTCCTCTCCGCCGCCCTCTTGAGCCGTCTACCCACCCTGCGCCCAACCCCACGTGAAGGCGTGTCCACCGGCGGCCTGATCGCCGCCGCGCGCGATGGCGTGTCCTTCCTGGCGAGCCACGTGACCGCCCGCGCCGTAACCATCGGTCTCTTTCTCGTCACCCTCTTCGTGGCGCTCGACAACGTCGGCCTCGTCTTCCTCGCCGAGCGATCCCTCCACGCCAGCGGCGCCGGCTATGGCCTCCTGCTCGCCGGCTACGGCGTCGGCATGGTCCTCGGACCCCTGCTCCTGCTCCGCGCTGCCCGGCGCGCCACCCCCGCGCTGAGTTTGCTGGCGGGCATCACCGTGATGGGCCTTGGCACGTTGCTCTGCGGCCTTGCCCCGACGCTCGGGATTGCCATCGTCTGTCAGGGCATCGTGGGAGTCGGCAACGGCTGGCAAAATGTCGCCAATGATACTCTGCTCCAGCGCACCGTCCCACGCCCGCTGCTCGGTCGCGTCTTCGGCATGGCCTACAGCGCGCCCTACGCCGCGCTCCTGATCACCTATGCCGCCGGAGGGCTGCTCCTGCAGCTCACCACGCCCCGCATCATCTTCATCATTGCCGGCGCGGGGACGCTGGCCGCCGCGCCGCTGCTGTGGATGCTGTTGCGCGGCCCGCGCCGGTAGTCATCCTGGCCCGCTGTCGCTATCGCCATCACGCGCGCGAGATGCTAGCAGCCGAGCCTGCGCCGATCGCCGCCTGTCACCCTGCGAGCCGCACCGCGTCGCCCAGGTGGAGCACGCCATCCCCCTCGATAGAGGCATACACCCCCAGGCATGGCAGACGTGCCCCATCCAGCGCCGGCACCGGGGGCCGATTGTGCTGCGCCACCGCCCGCAGCACCCCAATATCCTCGACCAGCTCACCCTGCGCCAGCGTCGGCACCACACACCGCGGCACCGGATCGGTCACGCGCAGGCGCACGTCGCTGCCGATCTGGAGTGTTTGCCCGACCCAGGCGTTCTCCACAAACCCCTGCCCCTCGACTTCGGGCACATCGATGACCAGATTCGGCCGGAAGCGGCGCACATCCACCTGGCCTCGCGGATACAGCGTCTGCAGCCGCGCGAGCGTCGCGGTCGTCAACAGATGCAGCGGCGCGTAGTCGAACAACGTGCCGCCTGGTGCCCCCTGGCCGATTGCCCCCGCCGTCACCATATCGCGCAGCGCCAGGCCGTCCACGTCCGGCCAGTACCGCTCGATCTCCGCCGCTCGCGGTGGCGTCCCCACCAGACGCACCGAACGCCTCGTCAGCAGGGAGAGCGCCCCGTCCACATCGTCCCCTCGCGTCAGCAGCTCTCGGCCATCCGCCAGCGTGATGCACACCGCTCCCTCCGCGGACACGACCCGCGCCTCACACTGGAGCAGGCCTCCCCACAGCCGGGGATGCTTCGCGCTCGCGATCTTCCCGGTCTCCTGGTCGAGGAGCGCGTAACCCCGGTCGTGCGCCATGCCGCGGACCCCGACCTGTGCCTCACTCAGCCGTTCACCCCGCATCGACTTGACCGGATAGCGCCACAGCTCCTTCACGCTCCCAAGCAGCATCTCCCGCCTCTTCTCGATCGCTGAAAGCGTCTCTCCAGGCTTCATGAGCCCTGCCTCTTCCGGGGCACCACGGCCGTCAGCCCCCTTCTCCCTCGTCTGCTCACCCGAAGTAGTAGTTGGCATAGCCATAGAGCCATCCGCGCCGCTGCACGTCCGCGATTCCGCCCCGACGCATCGAGTGCCAGCGCGGTCCAGGTGCAAAACCCACGCGCTCCAGCAGCGTCGTCGCTGCCCGGTTGTATTCGGGCACCAGCACCTGGACGTCGCCCGAGCAGAGCGGGAGTGCCCGGCACAGGAGTGATTCGGCGGCTTGCGGCGTGTCGGCCAGCCAGGGGCCGAGGCGATGCGCTTGGGCCATCAGATAGCCTGCCACGCGTCCCTGGCCATCGCGCGCCACGAAGGCGCGCCCGGCACATTCCTCGGCGTACTGCGCCAGGATGGCCGCGCGCGGCGCGCCGACTCGTTCGGCGTCGAAGGCCGCCACCTCCGGCAGATCAGCCGGCTGGAGTGGCTCGACCGCGTCAGCCAGCGGGCCAGCGAGGGCGGCAGGGTGCGCGCAGTTGTAGGCCCACGCATAGTCGTCGGTGACGAATCCGAGCCGCTCGTAGAGCGGGATCCCGGCAGGCCTGGCATCCAGGAGGACGGTCGTGGCCCCCCGACCGGCCGCCCACTCCAGCAGGTGCTCCATGATAGCTCGGCCGATCCCCCGGCGCTGGACGTCGGGGTGAACCGCCATCAGGCCGATCCGTGCCGTGGCGCCGTACGCGATGACCCCGCCCATCCCAGCGGGGATTCCATCGAGGCGCGCGAGAAACCAGCCATCCGGCTGGGCCCGATGATAGCGAGCCAGATCATCCAGCATGCTGGAGGAGCGGGCATAGGCAGCGGTCAAGATCGGGTCGACGGCCTCGAAGTCGGCGGCCGTCAAAGGGTGGAGCGACACGGGCATAGCCACACTCCTGGACGCGATTGTTGCGGCTGCACATGCGGTACACTGCACACGACGGCACACTATCTATGGGTCCGGCGAGATGGCCAGGTGCGAGGCGGACATGCCCATACCACAAACACCAGACATAGATGTCCGGCTGGCCACGGCGGATGACGCGCCGGCGATAGCCGCTGTGCTGCGCGCCGCATTCGCGGAATACGACGCATTGTATACGGCTGAGGCGCTCGCCGCAACCACGCCGCCGAGCGAGCGGATCGAGCAGCGCATGCATGAAGGTCCAGTGTGGGTCGCCGTGCGGCAGAACGCCATCGTTGGCACCGTGGCGGCGGTCCCGCAGAGCAAGGCGTTGTATGTGCGCAGCATGGCCGTGCTCCCGATGGCGCGCGGGCAGGGCGTCGGGCGACGGCTCTTCGAGCAAGTGGAGCGCTACGCTGCCGCGCGGGGCTTGACGCGCCTGTACCTCAGCACCACTCCGTTCCTTACGCGGGCGATTCGGTTGTACGAGGGACTGGGATTCCGCCGCACCAATGCTGGTCCCAACGACCTCTTCGGAACGCAGCTCTTCACCATGGAGAAGGTGTTGCCCCCATCACACCGCGACTGAGCGGATCAGCTCAGGCGGATCGCACCCGCCTGCTGCCCCTCGGTTCTTGCTGGCACCGGACATGTCGTTGTCATGCGCCGTGCCAATGGTCGTGCGGCATCAGCCAAGGAAGAACGCTTTGAGCGCTGGAACCAGCACTTCATCAGCCGGGCCGTGGTCTTGACCTTCCAGCGTACGGCGCTGCGCGTTGGGAAGCACGTTGGCAAGCTCGTCTACCCCATGGCGCATGAACGTGTGGAATGCCTCACTGCCCATCATCACGGTGCCATCTATCACCAGGGTGGGAACCGTGACGGACGCCCACTGCCTGAGCGGCAACGGATCGCCACGCTGGGTGTCTTGCATGATGGTGGCGTCGTACGGGAGCGTGTTTGCCACAGCCTCCAGCCCAGGCCACATGGGCGACTGCCGTAACTGGGCAATCACCTCGGCCGGAATACCCAATTGTGTCTGCCAGTATTCGACCGCGTCGCCTCGGCGACCCGACGCCACCAACTGATCGAGGTGCGACGCGAAATCCACCGGCATAGGAGGTCGGCTGGCGTCAATGATGAACGGTGGCTCGTACAGCGCCAGCTTTGTGATCTTGGCCCGGAGCAGACGTGCGGCGTCGAGCGCCAGCACCGCGCCCGACGAATGTCCATAGACGAACGCGGAGCCACCCGCCTCGTCGATCATGGCTTCGAGGTCTTCCACCTCGCGCTCGACCGCGTAGGGCGCTGTGTCCCCGCTGTCACCTCGGCCGCGCCGGTCATAGGCAAACACGGTGAACGAGGGGGCCAGCGCCGCGGCCAGCGATGCCTCGTCTACCCGCGTGCCGAACGCCGGAGCCACCAGGATGACCGCTGGCCCCTGGCCCGATTGATCGAAGGCGAGAGGCGTGCCGTCTTTGGAAGTGCGTGTTCTCATTGGGTTTCCTCCTCTGTTGAGCAGGTTCTGTTTGCGCCTGCCACAAGTGGAACCCGAGATGGAGCGCAGACTCGTCGGGCTGTTGGGGGACGGCGACTATGCCACGCTGGTGGCTGAGGTGGAAGGGAGCATACTATAAATGCACCTCCAGGGCTTTTTGATCCTCGCTCTATTTGGGTACTTGAGGGCGTTTCGTAACCGGGGAGAAGTGGTAGGCTGATCCCCTAGCGAGGCCTGTACCCTTGCGCAGGAGATCAGCCCTGTGGTGGTTCCGACTCCCAATGTCTGCACGACGCCCGTCCGCCTCCAGCATACCAGCGTGCTCAGGCCAAAGTTGGCTCCGCTCTGCATCTTGACGCTCTCACGCTCGTGACGCGGCTGCATCTGCTCTCGCTCTGCAGTCTGGCCGTCCGGCTCGCCCAGCGCCGCTGCCCACCGCCACTGCCAGCGGCCACCGTCGTCGTCGCTCTGGCCGCCCAGCAGGCCAGTCGTCCCGATCTGATCCATTGCCCTAAGCGCGTGCTCGCTCACACCTGGGAGGGCCTGCTAGCATGAGTGACGCAATGCCCTCGTTGACCTCAAACGGTGACATGATGGTGACCGCGATCCCTTCCAGCACAAGGGGTGGAGGTCATCCGTCCCCGCGCCGGGCACGGATCACCGCCGAGACCGAGGGTTCTTCCGGTCGAAGTCATTAGGCGGTGGATCCAGGCTTCGCTTCGATCATCTCGCCCGGCAAGGCAACCGGAACGACGAGCAGAGGCTCAGCCCCTGGAATCGGCCTCACATACGGCAGGCCCGAAGTCGTGTCGTGTGCCAAACCCTTCAGCATGTGGCTTGTGCCTTCAGGGAAGACAAACATCACGTGCGGCCCGGCGTGATACCAATCCTTGCCCTCAGGGGGTTGCTTGGCTTCGGGATGATCGAAGTCTGCGCCGACTTCTCCCATCAGCATGTAGGAGATCCCTATGCGATCGATCGTCGGCGTTTTCCCCTGTGTCACATCCCTGAACCACTGAATGATTGTCGGGTCGCCACACATCGGAGCCGCATTGGGCTTACCGGGAGGGGTTGGCACACAGATCCAGTCGGGTGACCCTTCTCGCAGGACGGTCGTCATATCCCAGTCGACGACCGTCGCCGAGTCAGCTATATAGGCTGGAGCGGCCCGAAGGGCATCCGCGATCTTTTCTTCCCTCGTGGGTTCGCTGCTATCCGCCATGATGACTGCACTCCTTCCGTCTCATCGATTACGTCAACACGAGGGCGATTCGCCTGAAAATTCAATCGGTGACCAGTCACGAAAAACGACAGGA
>CAYQFU010000146.1:12862-15007 GCA_964416775.1 uncultured Ktedonobacterales bacterium | reverse complement strand
ATCGTCGACATCCAGCGCGTGAATGTAGGCGGCGATGCGCTGCAGACTGTTCTCATCCAGTGGACACACCTCATGCGCTGTCTGTGTGGCCGGATGACCGTGGAGGTCCAGTTGAGGACACACCAGGTACAGACCCTGCCGCCGGTACTGCGCGACCATGCGAGCGGTACTTTCCGCCACAGGGCCAGACCCGATCACCAGCACGCGCCGGTTGAGCGGCGGCAGGTACGCGGCCATGACGCGGAAGCCGACATGCCCGATGCCCAACAGCACTGCGCTGTAGACCACGACGAGCACGACAAACACCCGCGGCGTAGGGAATCGCAGGAAGAAGATCAGCACAGCGAAGAACATCCCCGCCAGGCCAATGCTCGTCACGACGCGCGTCACGCTGTAGATGCCATCGCGATAGCGAAAACGATAGAGGCCCCGGGCTACGAGCGTAGAGAAGGCCACCGCTAGCCAGACGGGAAGCGTAGTGGAGAGCGAGGGGGCTGAGCGCGCGAGCAGCGCATCGGGGGCCAGCCAGGAACGTACGGCAATGAAGGACCATTGCGCGAGGCGCAGCGCCAGCACAAGGTAGAAGAGGTCTGAGAGGACGAGCAAGCCGACCATTATGCGGCGCTGGCCGCGTCTGCGGGCGGCAAATGACGAGGAGGTCGTGCGTGTCCTGAAAGCCGCACTCAACACTTCGGCCGCAAGTGGCACGGTAGGTGGATCAGCCAGCGTTGATTGATTGGTCGGGCTTATCCCTTGGTCGACGCCATGCTGCATAGCGCACAAGGACTTGTTCTCACTTCTATGCGTCCGTGGCACCCGCCAAGCCTTGAGGTTGGGCCGCCCAACGTTCTGTCGGCTACCTCCAGCACGGATGACAAGAGCCTCGATCGTCGCACGCGAAAGTTGGCAGGAGGGCGATGGCGTGCTCGCCTGTCGCTGACCCCACTCATCATACGCTCCAATGTCAACCGCCCTGCGACACAATGTAACATGCGGGCGGCATACGCGCGACGGGATGTGCGCTCCCACAGCCGGTTGTCCCTTCGGAGACCGTACGTGCAAGCCCGCTCTAGCGCGCCGCCCCTGCACGCAGCGCGTGCACAGCAGGCCCGGCCGTGCGCCGCCAATGACGCACGTACGTGTACGGGAGGGCGTGCCAGCGCGCGGCGTCGTGTCCATAGAGGGCGTCCAAAGTCGCGCGGCGGGGAGCCAACACTCCTCGCAGGAAGATGGCTCTCTCCTTCGGGCCGCGCACGGACGCCGCCGCCATCCGGATCCATTCCGCACTCAAGAGATCCGCTTGCGCGGCGGCACACCTCGCGCGCTCTGGTGGTGTGTCCGCGGCTGCGTACAGGCGCTCCAGGGTGTGAGCGGGCAACGCCAGGCGCAGGTGGATGCAACAGTACGCGAGCGCGGCGGCCACTGGAAGGGCGAGCCCGGCCGCAGCTGTCTCCCGCACGAACCGCTCCCAATCCCAGCCGGCAGGAAGCGAGCCAACAAGCTCGGCAATATCCACAAGCCAGATGAGCCGCTCTAGCTGGTGCTCGATCGCGGCGTGGACGCACAGGTACCAGATCTCGTCGCGCGGGTGAAGGTAGCGCACCGACTGGTCGAAGATACGGAGATCCAGGGCTCGGGTCCAGGCTGCCGATGCAGGAAGTGACGGGCGATAGGCATGCCGGCCGAAGAGCTCCCAGTGCACCTCAATGGAAAGCGATCGCGAGCGTGCGTACACGACCACCGCGGAGGTGAACGAGTAGAAACCGGACGGCGATCCCATCCCATCGGCGGCGCTGAAGCCCAGGCGTCGCAGGACAAAGGCCGCGTGGGGCACATCCTGCCGACGCACCAACAGATCCATGTCTGTCATGGGCCGGAGGGCCACGTCACCATAATAGCGGTGGGCGAGCGCCAATCCCTTGAGGGGCATGACGCTGATACCTTCCGCGCGGAGCGCGCCTACCACCTCCCGGAATACGGTTTGCATGCGGCGGCTATTAATGAGCGTCTGGACGTACGCCTCCTTGAAGGCGCCGGCGATGGGGGCCGGGATGGATCCGAGCAGGTCGGCGTGCGCCAGATGCCAGAAGACCAGGGGGGCCACTCCGTGGATCTGGGCCAGGGCAAGCAGATGGCGCCAGGCGG
>CAYQFU010000146.1:0-12762 GCA_964416775.1 uncultured Ktedonobacterales bacterium | reverse complement strand
CACGACAGCCGCCAGCAGCACATTGCTCGCCAGAACGCGATGTCGACATCGCCGCTAGCATGTGAGATCAAGGAGCCGGCGTTCGTCCGTGATGGATGTCCCCACATGGGCTACTGGCTCGAGCCGCCAAATCGGCTAGTCCACTTGGGTCTTTTCGTGCGCGCACTCCACCGATCTAGTATAGCAAATCGATGAGTTCGTGCCCACTCCGCGCTGATCACCGCACGACCGTACCGGAAGTTATATCACACGCGGAGATAGTTCAACCTTGACGCTTATTTTTCCCTGCTGGTATAGTTGAGCATCAGTAGACTTCGAGCGAATGAGCATTGACCTCTTTTCTGCTTGATGGTGGCGAGGGTTGGCGTCGTCTTCGGTTCGTACCAGATGGTGCGGCGAGGATGATCTTGATAGGCATGGATGTGATGTGTGGTGTTCATGGGGATGGGGATGGAGGGGTTGGCGCGCGGTTGCATGCCGCAACTGCAGGGGTGGGGAAGCTGAAGCCATGAGGTGGTGAGGTGGTGCTGGACACCGATCACCTGGCCGTCTGGTGGCCAACTGCCTCTCTGGTAGGGATCTGCTTTCGGGCGGCGAATCAGAGCGCACACATACAACTGCGGAGCGCCCATGGATGGCGTGTCTGCGTGGCTACCGAGCTGACATCACGTTCGGCCAGGATCGAGCGGGATGTCCGCCCCAGTGTTGAGGCGATTTGACGCGTGGAGAGTATTCCTGATGTCCGTACTGGCACCCAGAGGCCGGTGGATGGGTGATTGTCATCTGGGTAGGGGGTAACAACCGTGGAGCACAACCACAGCAATGACCAGGTTGAGTCATCAAACGACCAGCAGGAGCTTGCGCAGGACAAGAGCCGGCGCAACTTCCTCAGGGCGGCAGTGGCGGCTTCCGCCGCGGTCGCGGTCGCCGGAGGGGCTGCCGGAATTGCCATCGCCAGCGGCAAGGCGCCCGCGCCGTTCCTGAGCTTCGTGGGCTTTGTGGCAAGTGGCAGCTGCATTGCTCTCAAGCAGGGGGCCAAGTTCAGCGGCAGTAATCCAAACAACTTCCTGCAGCTGGACAATTCGTATCTCAGCAGCTTCGGGACCGTGAGCGCCAACAAGGACGCAAACGGCAACTATCCAATCACCTTCACGCGCTGCGGCAGTACGCACCAAATCCACTTCACGCTGACCGACAAGACCAACTCCAACTATGTCATCAAGGGCACGCTCGTCGAAACGATGGGCAATGGCAATAACTACTCGTACAAGAAGGGCAGCAACGGAGATCTATATCTCGCGTTCACCAACGTGACGGGCGCAGGGCCTGATCCGAGCGCCAGTCTGAACGATCAGTACCCCGAGGGAAGCTGTTTGACACTGAGTTGCTCGTAAGTCACGCGTCGCGGGAACCCCGGCGCGATGCGCCGGACCGCCTACGAGAGTAGACGCGCGACAGCCGCGCAGGTCGCCCGGTCGGCAGAGTGGCGGGACCGGGCGACGCCTTATCTGGGTTCGTGCGTCGAGGCCGCCGCATTGGTGACGGGGCCGTACGTGACAATGAGGATACGCCTGCCATGCCAGCCCCATCGCATCCAGTACGGCGCCCAGACATCGAGACCTATGTACTCCCAGATGGGACGTCCTTGCTCTTTGATCCTATCCGTGAGTCGGGGCTGCCTCTCGATGTGCTATCTTCGTTGATCTGGGACTATTGCGATGGCGAGCTGAGCGACGAGGAGATCGTCGGGGAAGTCGTGGCGCTGCTGCCACAGATCGCCGACGTGGGAGTGCATGTCCTCTCGGTGATAGCAGGATTCGAGCAGCAGGGGCTCCTGCTGCGTCCAGCCCGTGCCCACAGCGCCCCGTGACGCTTCCGCTTCCTTCGGCGCGCGTTTTTGTCTGCTCTGATGATTGGATGGTCCACATGACTGGGCAACGTCGTCACCCTACGACATCGTCAGTCGCGCAGCGTGCGCGCCCAGATAGCGTGGTGACATTGCGGATCTGTGGAGAGTCGCTCGCGATCGCGGGTCTGCCCAACGAGCTGCAAGAGCGCTTCAAGGCGCTGATGCGTCCGTTCGAGGCCGATTTCGATCCCACCGACGCTGTCCACCACCTGCTGGTGAGGCAACAGGGCAGCGACATGGCCATCATCCGCGACGGGGTGGTCGCCGCTGCGTATGGGGACCCACACCTGTTGCTGACCCAGCTGGAGTGGCACACAGTGACGGCGGCTCTGGAGGCGACTGAGGCGTATGTGCCGGTGCACGGCGCGGCGCTGGCGCGCGGCTCCGCTGCCGTGCTGCTGCTGGCGGAATCGGGTGCGGGGAAGACCACACTGACCCTTGGCCTGATGCGCCGCGGCTGGCAGCCGCTGGCGGATGACATCGTGCTCATCGACCTGCAGACGCTAGCCATCCAGCCCTTCCCACGCTGTTTTCATGTGGATGACAGCACGCGTGCGCTGGCCATGGACGAAGCCTTGATCGAATGGCCCGGCTCGGTGCGGGGCTATGCGCGGCCGCTCCACTGGGCCGAAGGCCAGCAGCTCCCGCACACCATCCTGTTGGTGGAACGGTGCCCGACGTGTCCCTCTCGCCTGCGCGGCCTGACACTGGCCGAGGCCGCCGCAGCCATCGGCAACAACGCCATCCGCGGCCGGCTGGCACGATCGCGACTGGCGCAGGTCGCCGTGCGCATGGCCACTGGAGCCACTAGTGGGGGGCGTCTGAGCAACGGCCACCTCGACGATGCCCTGGACCTCATTGAGTCGGTCTGCCGGAGCTGATGCCGGAGTCAGGCCGTTGAGTCAGCGGCGCATCTCGCGAGACCCCCAGCCCCTCCCGCACGCTGCGGACCATCTCGCTTCCCCGCTCCCGCACAGGGTTGAGCTCTGCCACGAGTCCGCCATCAGCCTCAACCATGCGGACCAAGACCCTCATAGTGCTGGCGCAGACACAGCCGCACCAGCTGCTCCGCGTCATACGTCTCGCGCAGGGGACCCGGCACCTGCTGATCGATGAACAACAGCGCCAGACCATGCACCATCGCCCAGGCCGCGAACGCGAGCTGCAGCGGACTGCCCGCGATCACGGCTCCCGCATCCTGGCCCGCCTGGATGATCGCGACCAGTACGTTGAATGCCCGTGCTTCCGCGTCCCGCAGGCCGGGATAGCCGTCCGCATTGGCGATGAGGCCGCCAAACATGACGCGCAGGTGATCGGGATGCGTCACGGCAAACTGCACGTACGCCCATCCCGTGTCCTCGAGCTGTGCATGTGGAGACTGGGGAACGCGGGCCCGAGCGTCTTCCAGGCGGGCGGCAAGCTCCACGAAGCCTTCCTCGGCGATCGCCGCCAGCAACGCCTCCTTGTCGGCGAAGTGTCGGTACGGCGCGTTATGGCTCACGCCGGCACGACGTGCCGCCGCGCGCAAGGTCAACGCCTGCACTCCCTCCTCCGCCAGAATCGCCAGCCCCGCCCGGATCAACGCGGCGCGCAGATCGCCATGGTGATAGGGCCGGTTCTGATCCTCGCTCCTCCTGGCGCTTGGCGCCTCTGACCGCTCTTGGCTCATGTGTCGCCCCTCCAGATGTTGACAATGACCACATTGGCGCGTTAGAATGTTGACAGTGTCATCATACACGATTTGCGCGCGATGCGCCGGGGGCGTGGCGTGATGACGCCGCCTGCCGGAGGCACTAGCCGGCTGGTGTCTCCTTATGATGCACCGCGAGATGGAGAGATGGAGGTCGCCGACCGATGGTTCCCACGATTATCTTGCTTGTGTCGCTGTTGGTCCTGCGTGGCCTGGGCGCGTTCGGGCTCGGCATCTTTTCCGCCTGGCAGGATGACGCGGCCTATGCGCTCGCTCTGATGTTCCTGGTCATGGCCAGCACCCACTTCACCAGGACCCGAGAGGACCTGATCCGTATGGTGCCCGCGCAACTCCCCTACCCGCGCCAGATCGTGACCATGACGGGGGTCTGCGAGGGGCTTGGCGCGATCGGGCTGGTAGTCCCGGCAACGAGGAGCTTGGCCGGCCTGGTCTTGCTGCTGCTGCTCGTCGCCATGTTCCCCGCCAACATCAACGCCGCTCTGCGACATATTCCGCTTCGCGGCAGGCCGCCCACACCGCTGTGGCTGCGAGTACCCATGCAGGTGCTGTTCATCGGAGCGGTGTGCTGGGCAACCCTCGCATGAGTCCCCTCCAGTGGTCTTCAGGTCCGCGCTCACATTGCCAGTAGGCTCTGCATTCAGGTATCAGCCTGTCGAGGAGGTTCCCATGAACGCGACCCAACTGCTGTCCGCCGACTCCCGGACGACCGCCGGGATTCTGTTGCTGACGATCGTCGCCGTGGAATACGGCGGCTGGTTCATGCTGCGCGTCGTGCGCGGACATCAGCCCGCCACACCATTTCAACAAGCGTTCTTCCGCGCCGGCCACGCGCATGCGGGCGTGCTGGTGATCCTGGCCCTGGTGAGTCAGATTCTGGCCGACGCCACGCGATTGAGTGGCGTGCTCGGCCTGTTCGCGCGCAATGGCATCTGGGCGGCGGCCATCCTGATGCCTGCCGGATTCTTCCTCTCCGCGGTGGGGCGAAACGTCATCAAGCCCAACCGGTTGATCGTGCTGCTCTACATGGGCATCGCGTCCCTGTCCGTCGGCGTCGTCTCGCTCGGCATCGGCTTGCTCACCGCCTAGCCCGCGGCGTCCGCATGGAGTCAGCCGCACAGTCACGGCGCGCGAAGAGAGACCTCGCGGTGCGGGCACGGGCCATGCGGCACAGAAATGGCGGACAATGGCGGGGAACCCCGCGGGCGGCTGGCGATCGGTCGGCAGTACACCTATGTGCGGGCGCAGGAGAGCATTGGAGAGACGCGAACGAAGGGGTATGTGATGGACAACCAGACGACGGCGGGGGAATCCGGACCGCACGGGCAGATTCAGCCAGGGATGGCGATCATCGACGTGTACGGCCATCGGGTGGGGCACGTGAGCGATGAAGGGGTGCAGGGACAGTATGTCGTAATGCACAAGGGGTTGATCTGGTCGAGGGATGTGTTCATTCCGCTGGGGACCGTGCGCGCCGTAGATGAGGAGGGGATTCACCTGGCACTGACGCGCAAGGAGGTGGAGGACCTGGCGTCGGCGAATCCGCCGGGGGCGGAGGAGGCCACGTATGTGGAACACGAGACCGGTGGATGGTCAGGCCTGGGCGAGGTGGACCTGGATACGGGGGTGCGTGCGGGCGACAAGAATTCGGCGCATCCGGATGCGGTTGCGAACTTCCCAGATGGCAATGATGCCGTGGGCGCGCTGACCGATACGGGTGTGCCGACGGGGCTGCCTTTCCGGAGCCGGCTGAAGCGAGCGGAGGAGGACGTATCCGGCGCGGAAGGTGCGACGGAATCTCCCGCGCAGGACACCCAGGACACCCAGGACACCCAGGACACAATGAATCGGTGATGAGCCGGTGCGGCATGGGCGAGCGCACCGGCGATGGATGCCCCGTGACCCAGCTGCTCTGATTCCTGCTATCCGTACCACTCTGGCCGCCCGCGGTCTCTCCGCATCAAGCAACTGCAGACGCTGACGCGTGCCGCCGTCGCGATGTCGTCAGGCCCGGCTGCCGTCCCTCGTGCTCGGGTGGCAGCCGGGCAGTGATGAATGCGCAGCGGGCGCGTGCATGCCCTGACCATGCGTGTACATTCTCAATAGCAACGCTCACCCTACTCACCTGGCCTGATTCCTGCCATGTGTGCCCCGGTGGCCGCTCGCCGCCCCTCGGCTTCAGGTATCGGCAGACCGGGACGCGTGCCGCCGCAGTGACATTCGTCTGGTGCCGCGGCCACGTTTCACGCCGGCAAGGCCGCGCGCTCCGTTGCAGCATTCGGAGCAGACCATGGCCGATCTCACGCATGGCGCAACGCAGGACTCGCCCTCTCCAACCCTGCGGATCTCACGCCGCCGCTTCCTCTCCACGACGGCCACGGCGGCCGGCACACTGGCGCTGAGCGGCGCGCCGGCGTGGGCCGGGGCCGCGCGTCCCATTACTCAGGCCCACGCCACCCTGCCGCCTCCCGGCTCGTCGGGCATCGAGCACATCGTCCTCGTGATGATGGAGAACCGCTCCTTCGACCACTTCCTGGGCTGGCTCCCAGGCGCCACGGGCCGCCAGGCTGGCCTCACCTACACCGATACCTCCGGCGTGGCCCACTCCACGTATCACCTCACCACGTACCAGGGCTGCGGCCACCCTGACCCCGACCACTCCTTCTCCGGCGGACGCGTCGAATACGACGGCGGCGCCTGCGATGGCTGGCTGCGCGCTGGCAGCAACGACGTCTACGCCATCGGCTACTACATGCGCCACGATCTCGCGTTCCTCGGCAAGGCCGCTCCCGGCTGGACGTCACTCGATAGCTACTTCGCCCCCAAGATGGCGCCGACCTACCCCAACCGCATGTACCAGCATGCTGCCCAGACCGACCGGCTTGACCAGTCCACCACCCTCTCCACCCTGCCTACCATCTGGGACAGACTCGCCGCCGCTGGCCTCACTGGCCACTACTATTACAGCGACGTCCCCTTTCTTGCCTTGTGGGGCACGAAGTACCTGCCCATCAGCCGGTCGTTTGCCGCCTTCCTGGCCGATTGCGCCGCCGGAACGCTGCCTCAGGTGTCGTTCGTGGATCCCCGCTTCGTGGATGAGAGCAGCGGCACGTCGGCCGACGACCATCCGCACGCCGACATTCGCAACGGCGAGGCCTTTCTCAACATGGTGTACCACGCCGTCACGTCCAGCCCCAATTGGCCCAGCACCGTGCTCGTCATCAACTACGATGAGTGGGGCGGCTTCTTCGAGCATGTCGCCCCCGCCCTCGCTCCTATCCCCCCAGCCGATCCCCTCACGGGTAATCTCGACGGCCTGCGCGGCTTCCGCGTACCCTGCCTGCTCATCGCTCCGTGGGCGCGCCGCGGCTACGTCGCACACGCCACCTACGACCACACCTCGGTCCTGAGCCTGATCGAGTGGCGCTGGGGCCTGCAACCGCTCACCATCCGCGACCAGACGGCGAACAACCTCGCGGCCGAGCTCAACTTCGGCCACCCTCAGCTCAACGCCCCCACGTACGATGTGCCGCCTGGGCCATTCGGCGGCGCATGTGCACCTGGCGGACCCAGCAGCTCTGAGGAGTGGGCCATCCTGCAGGCGCTCGCCCAGAGTTACGGCTGGCCCATCTACTGATCTCTGCCCGCATCGTGCCGCCAACCGCTGAAGCGGGGCGCCCTCACGCCGGCAGCGCGAGCAGGTCTGGGTCCACCCAGCCGGCTCGCGCTGCCGTGCTGCCCATCGTCTCGCGCCGCCAATGACGGTACGGCAGGTCTTTGTCGAGCAGCTGCGGAAACGTCGCGAGAAACGCGTCGAAGTGGCCGACGTCAGGGCGAGCCGCCACCAGGTGACCGACGATGCGCACCCAGAACCTGGTCAGCGTGTCATGGTACTTGTCCGCGTGCCCATGCCGCGCCGCAAACTCCTGAATGCCCGCGGCGACGCGCACGGTCGCCGCCTCAGCGCCCATTTGCCGTGTGAGCAGCCAGGCCAGCCGCAGGTGGTCGCGGTGATGAAACTGCGTGGGTGGCAGCGAGCTAGACAGGAACGCCTTCACGAATTCGTCGTCGGTCAACTCAGCTCCTCCTCGAGTACCTGTACTACCCGCACGAAGGCATCCGCGTCCCCGCTGCCGGCACGCGCGAGCACGCGCTCTTCGAGCGCCGTCAGCGCCGTGCTCACGCGTTCGGCCACCGGCATGCCAGCGGCGGTGAGATGCACCATCACCAGCCGTCGCGACGTTGGATGCGACCCGCGCAGAATCCAGCCGCGGCCCTCCAGCCGGTCGAGCAGACTGGTCAGGGTGGACCGCTTGTGGCCGAAGCTGCGATGCAGCTCGTTGATCGAGCACGGCGCATGGCGCGCGAGATAGGCGAGCACGTGGGCCTCCGCCTGGGTGAGGCGCAGGTCTTGAAACGTGCGCTCGATCCACAGCGCCACCGCGTGGGTGGCCCGTTCGAGCGCCGGCACGATGAACGGGACGCTTTGTGGTTCCATACGATGATGGATGATACGATATCGTATCAATTTCGGCAAGAGCGAAGCCGCGCTTGGACCGCATCTCGATACGCGATGCGCTCGATCCGGGGCGGCACCTGGGTCGTCTACTCCAGCACTGCTGGTCGTTGCCTGTGCCCTGCCACCTTCTCCAGCCGTCCGCGCCACCTGCCGCACACGCGACTAGCGCGTCACTGCGTGCTCGCCCCTCCGCGCGTGCCCGATGCACATCTCGGCCGCCAACACTGCCGCCCGCGCTTCGGCGGACCGCTCCAGGCGCCTCAGCGCCAGGGCTTTGCCTCCGTAGGCGTAGGCATTCCATGCATCGTGCGCGATGGCCGCATCATATGCCCGCAGCGCTTCGGCGTGCCATTGCTCATGCGCGAGCCGATCTGCCAACGCCAAATGTTTCCTAATCGACATAAGTGTCTCCCCACTCAATACGCCCAGCCACGAATATGCTCACTACGCTGTGGGTTATCCATGAATGTCCGTCCTCCAATTGTCCACAACCATACTATATCACCCGCGGGTCCGATCAACACCAGGCAGCCAGCTGGAGTGACACCCGTAGTCTAGCCGCTGTCCCGCTGTGCGTGCGCGGATTGCCAGGCACGTTTCCATGCGCTATCCTGGCCGTACTGTTGAGAGACATGAGGAGCGCTTGGTGAGACGCGCGCGGTCCCAGGAATTCGAGCCGGCCGATCGACCCGTGCAGCTCTACGAGAGCCTGCTCTGTCTGCTCGCGCAGGGGCTCGTGTTCGCCTCGCGCGCGACGCACGCTCCCCTGGTCGAGCGTCGCGCCGGGGCGGCGATTGCCCTCCTGTTGATCATGTCGCTCTGGAAGCTGCTGTTGCCGCCACGTGTGTCGGCGACCCGCTGCGCCTTCCTCCTCATCGGCCTCATCTGCATCGTCGTGCTCGTATCCTGGTGACGCGTCTCCGCTCGTTTTCGCGCTTGTCACGCTGCCTTGTTTCGCCATACACTGCCATTCAAGAGTCAGCACCTCGCATCACACCAGCTCGCACGCATCCGTTCCCTTCTTCGCTGAGCACTGGCATGCCATCTACTCCGCTATGCCGCGCCGTTCGCCCGACGGCAAGTCTCTGGCCCTCAGCTTCACGATCGTTAGCGTCGACGGTCCGGCCGTGAATGGCATCTGGCCCACACACACGGTTGTGGGGTTGTACGTTGCAAGCGCCGACAGCTCGAACGCGCATGTCCTCGCGCATCCGGTGGCACAAGGCGAGTGCTCCTGTGGCGCCGAGTGGAGCGTGCGGACCGAGACCCTGGCAGCTATAGCGCCTGTCCCCGTGGGGGGAACAACGATAACTGGCTGTCGAGCCTCACTACGCCGGCCCTTACCTACTCATGGGGCCAGGACGGTCAGCTCTCCGGGACCCACGTGCTGTCCGCTACCGGCGTCCCGACCGCGCCGCCTGCGGAACCAGGAGGCAATCCCGACGGTGGCGCCTCCTTCTCGATCTGGCAGCCCAGTGTGGTGGGCAGGCAGAGCACGTACGCGATGCAACAGGCCAAGATTCTCCCGATTCCCACCTTCTCCACATCGTTTCTGGCCTGGTCGCCGGATGGACAGTATGTGCTCGACGTCGAGGCGCGATCGTGGCGTCTCTCCACGCAACCAGCGCCTGTGCCCAGCCCGGACTCCTTGCGCGCCACGGGGCTTGCCACCGCGCCCATCCTGCCTAGCCGCGATGTCGTGGTCGCGGACCTGCTTTCGCCCAGCCCAACCTACGTGCACAACCCATTCGCCAGTACCGGCGGTGTCGCGCTCGCATGGAGTCCGAACGGACGTTTTGCGGCATTAATGGAGGCAGTGGGCGCCGTCTCGGTCCTGCCGACCCCTGACCAGCTACGGGTAGTGGTGTTCGATACCACTTCCGGGCAACCACTCGCAACGCTCAAACCCGACCTGGAGACCAACGTGCACTCCAGTGCGAACGGGGCGACATTCCTTCGTTGGTCGGCAGACGGCTCGCACCTACTCCTCTTCGATGAGCAGCAGCTTGGCGTTCTCACGATCTTTGGGCCAGGGCAGTTGCCAAAAGTGTGAGGTGGCTCACCCGCGCCCGGCCGCCGCGCACACAACGGTGCACCCGGATTCGGTATGAGATCACACCAACAGCATCGCGTCGCCGAAGCTGTAGAAACGGTACCGTTCGCGCACCGCCTCTTCGTACGCGCGCAAGATCAGCTCTCGGCCAGCGAACGCGCTCACCAGCACGATCAGCGTCGAGCGTGGCAGGTGGAAATTGGTCAGCATCACGTCCACCGCGCGGAAGCGGTAGCCCGGCACGATGTAGAGCGAGGTCCTGCCCCGGAACGGCACCACCACCTGTGCCCCTTCGCCCTCCGCGCCGTCCCGCTCACCCGCCAGCGCCGCCGCGCTCTCCAGTACGCGCACGGCCGTCGTGCCCACCGCCACGATGCGCCCGCCCGCCGACCGCGTCGCGTTGATGCGCGCGGCCGTCTCCTCGTCCAGCTCGATCTCCTCGGTGTGGATGTGATGCCGCGCGACATCCGCCTCCTCGATCGGTCGGAAGGTGTCCAGCCCGATGTGCAGCGTCACATAGGCCGTCTCCACCCCCTGCTCGCGCAGCTCCGCCAGCAGTTCCGGCGTGAAGTGCAGCCCCGCCGTGGGTGCCGCGGCCGACCCCGGCTCGCGCGCGTAGACCGTCTGGTAGCGCTCCGGATCGCCCAACGGCGCGCGGATATACGGCGGCAGCGGCACCGATCCCACCCGCGCCAGCGCCCGCGCCACGTCGCCGTTCCGCGCCTCCAGCCGCACGATGCGTCCACCTGAGGGCGCGCGCGCCTCCACCTCCGCCGCCAGCTCCCCATCGCCGAACACCAGCCGCTGCCCCTCATGGATGCGCCGGCCTGGCCGTACCAGCGCCTCCCACCGATCCGGCCCCAGATCCCCGCGCACCGCCAGCAGCAACAGCTCCACCGCGCCTCCGCTGCCCTCCTTCACGCCCCGCAGACGCGCCGGAATCACCCGGCTGCGGTTGGCCACCAGCAAATCCCCCGGCCGCAGAAACTCCCGAATGTCGCGAAACGTTCGGTGCTCCAGCGTTCCCGTGTCACGGTGGACCACGAGCAGCCGCGACGCATCGCGCGGCTCGATGGGCGTCTGCGCGATCAGCTCAGACGGCAGCGTGTAGTCGAAGTCGGCGACGGGCAGCTGCGGCGCCGTTTCATGCGAGCGGCCAGCCGGCTCGATCGGGTCAGAAGTCGAATGCGAAGGTAACACGCGCGTCCATTCCTAGTGTCGCCGGAAGAGAAAGAGCAGCAGGTTCACCACGATCGTCAGCACCACGCTCATCACCAGGCAAGTGACGATCGGAAAATACAACGAGACATTGCCCCGCCGCACGGAGATGTCCCCAGGCAGCCGGCCGAAAAAAGGAATCCGCCCCACCACCAGCAGGACCAGCCCAAGCAGCACGATGAGTCCGCCGATCAGCAGCAGTACCTTGCCCAGATCAGAGAAGCTCGACATGGTTCCCTTGCCTCGCGGATACCCTCATCGTCGTCGATGCCATCCCAGTCTACATCGGCCCTCGCCGCGCTGTCCAGGCGAGCCCGTCGCGTGGTTCCGTGTAAGGGTCTGTCTGACGAATCGGACAGGGCTCGCGCTCGGCCGCCTCGGTGTCTCCTGACGCCGCACGCACGGCTATCCCCTGGCGCGACCGCCAGACAACAGCCGAGCACCGAAGGGGTGGCGCGCGTCGGGAGACAGACCCAAGAACAGCAGATGCGTTAGCCTGACAGAGCCGGTGCGGACGCGCCACCATGGCACGCCAGTGTGGACGTTGACGGCGTAGAGCCACGAGACGCCAGGGCAAAAGACCGTGCACGTGAATAGATCCTGCAGATAGGGATCGGACCGGATGCCCACCAGATAGACCTCGCCGTTTCCTCCCAGCGGGGTCATCTGGGCGGACAGATCCCACGAGATGCTGGTGCGCGGCGTGTTGTCGCGCCAGAGCTGCGCCCCGCTCGCCGGATCGTATGCCGTCAGCAAGCTGCCGTTCGGGTTGAAGCCCGAAAAGGCCGTCGCGCCGGTGATAGTGGCCCCGCTCAGCAGCACGCCATCGCTCAGCGTCAGCGTCCCCACCGGGAAATTGGGATTTAGCACTCGGCTCCACCGAACCGCGCCATCGCTCGCCTCCAGTGCCATAAACCGCACGAGGAAGTTCGTAATACTGCCATCGCTGCCGTTCGCAAAGGCATGCGACATCACATACACCACAGTCCCATCGCTCGTAGCGGCATTGAGCACGTTCGTGGGATTGGCGCCGGCGGGGAGCGCCGGCCCGCTCCAGGCGGTCGCACCATCGCGCTCACGCAGCACGGTCAGCGGCCCGCTGCCCGGCTCGACGAGCACATTCCCTCCCGCCACAACCAGCGCCTGGACCTCCATGTTGGCCCCCGCGATGACTTCGCCCGCCTCCACCCACTTCGGCGCGCCATCGGCTGCCCGCAGCGCCATGACCTCCCATTGGTTGTGCGCGCTCCCACTAGCGGCCGCGTCACCCGCCACAAACACGAGCCCATCTCCAACCGCCAGCGTCCGCGCCTGCTGGATGACCGCCGGCAGCGGCGCCCGCCAGGCGACCGCGC
>CAYQFU010000145.1:12090-15110 GCA_964416775.1 uncultured Ktedonobacterales bacterium | reverse complement strand
GATTCTTATGGATGCGACGTTGGTGCGCGGGTTGCTGGTGCCGGCGACGATGCGGCTGCTGGGCGATTGGAATTGGTGGGCGCCCGCTCCGCTGCGGGCGATCTGGCGCCGCGTGGGACTGGGTGAGGCGGCCGGGCATGGGGCTGCACCCACCGCCGGTCTGGACGAAGCGGGGAGCCTGGTTGGCGCGGGGAGCGCGAGCGATCGGTGAAGTGTGTGGCGCAGGGAAGCGCCACGGGTCGTTGGTCTGGTGGCAGCCGCGCAGCACGTCCCGGCGGTCGGCTGGCCCGAGACCACCCGGCGCCGGCTCGGCGGCCAGAAAGAGCCGGCAATACCCGCGCCTGCCCTGCGCCTGCCCTGCCGGCACACGAGAAGCGCGCCTGCCCCCTGAGGAGTCAGAGAGGCGGGCGCGGAACGATCACCTCACGGCGAAACGAGCTATGCTATGGTTGACTGTCCGATTGCGCGGCATGCCGGTCCAAGGCACGCTCCACGGCTGCTCGCAATCGTTCGGGATGTGCGAGCTCGCCGTTCCAGAACACGTCCGTTATCGCCGTCTGTTCGATCGGTGAACCGCGCAGCAGCACCCGATCGCCAATCGCAATTGGCCGCTCACGCTCGGCTTCTGGGCGCTCATCGCGCAAGGGAAGCGTCAGCACGCGATAGCCCAGGTTGACCGTGACCTCCTCAGCGCTCACTGCCTCCACCGTACCGAGCGTGCCGGCCCGCCAGGTCACCTCGATGGGATCGCGAGTCGGGTCCACGACGACGATGTGTCCGGTCCGAATCACCACGCCATTCTCCTGGATCGCGCGGGAAAAGTGGGCTCGCCGCCTGGTGGTCTCGCCGACGAAGCGAACCAGGCACCCTACATTGTGGCTGTCCTCGACATAGGCCAGCATCACGCGCTGACTCTGCGTTACGGTAGCTTGGTCTTGTTGCATCGTCTCCATGCCTTCTCACTTGGGAGGGGCGCGGGGCATGCTCGGGCGCATGCGCACGCGCGCCCACCACCACGACGATCGGTGGCGAAGGCGATCTGGCACGCCAGGCTGGTAGAGGGTGGCCACATATGGGGCGGAATGGGGGCCCAAAGAGAGTGCCTTCGCCTACTGCCAGATAACCTTCGCATGAATCTGTGGACGCGTTCGCCTCACTCTCTGCGAACAGCGCGTCCAAATCAAGGAAGGTTATCGAATAGGCGAAGGTCCTTACACTCTCATGGTCTGACTGCAGGGGATGCGGTGCGTCACGCGCTCCGCGGCACCACTCTACCACACGAACGTTCTGGTGGACCAGTTGGCGTGCCTCTTCCCCTGGTTCGATGGGAATCCAGAGGTTGCCACCCTGGACATAAGTCCGCGCTTGATATCATGCTGTGCCAGCAGTAGATTGAGGGAGGGCGTACACGATGCTTTTTCTCGCTCTTCATATGGGGAGGTTGGACACAGTATGAGCCTGACCGTGTGTCCCGCCGATGTCGTCGCGGCCCCAGTCGAGGTTGTCTGGGAGCTGCTGGAACAACCGGCGCGCTACTCCGAGTGGGCCGATGCCCAGGTGGAGCGTATCGAGCCAGAAGGGCCTGCCACCGCCGGCCAGACCATCTATCTGACATCGAGGAAGCTGGGCCGCTCCTGGCACATCGTCTTCAAGGTCGAGAGGGTGGATGCCGAACATCACCAGCTTGGCCTGCACGCCCTCTTCCCGTTTGGCTTGCAAGTGAAGCCCTACATCTCGTGCGCTGCCATCGACGCGACCAGTTGCCGCGTCCAATACGGCTGAGAATTCATCTTCCCACCAGGCTGGTGGGGGTGGGCACTCGAACGGTTTGGCGCGAAGGCATTCGCCGCCAGCATCGACGATTCCCTGCAGCGCCTCAAGCGCGCCGCCGAGACGCAATACCAACGAGCTCGGGCAACAGGATAGGGGGAACCTCCTGCCCCCAACAGTGCTGGCAGATAGTGGGGCAGCCCGCCACCTCTACACACCGTCCAACCTGCGTGGTCATGAGCTGTGTCCTTTCCACGCGGACCCGTCGTACACCCTGCGCACACCGCAGTCTACCTCGTCAGGCCATCTCCCCGCATTTCCAGATACGCTCTGGGCGGACGGCCGAGCACGGAGGCGATGGGCGCGTGCACGATGGGGCGCATGCTGAGAGCATGCGTTGCTACCTGGCCGTCGTCTCCGGGATCGCCTACACTGTTCCGCGAGACGATGGCGAAGTGATGGTCGGGACAAAACAAGGCAGGAAGGGAGGGAGGGAGAAGTATGCGGGTCGCGGCGCTCTACGATATCCATGGGAACCTTCCGGCATTAGAGGCGGTGCTGGCGGAGGTGGAGGGGGCCGGGGTTGACCTGATCGTCATTGGGGGGGATGTTGTATCGGGGCCGATGCCGCGAGCAACGCTGGAGCGATTGCTGGCCCTGGGGGACCGAGCACGCTGGATCCGGGGCAACGCGGACCGCGAGGTGGTGGCGGCGTTCGACGGTCTCCCGCTCGGGCCGGGCGTAGCGGATGACGTGCGGGAGGTAACGACCTGGACGGCGGCGCAGCTGGAGCGGCGTCACCGGGAGGCGCTGGCGGGGCTCCCAGAGCGGGTAACGCTGGATGTCGAGGGCGTGGGCGAGGTGTTGTTCTGCCACGGCTCGCCGAGGAGCGACGAGGAGATGCTGACACGCGCCACACCGGAGGCGCGCCTGCGCGAGGCGCTGGCAGGCGTGCGGCAGCGCGTCGTGGTGTGTGGACACACGCACATGCCGTTCGACCGGGAGCTCGACGGCGTGCGGGTGGTGAACGCGGGGAGCGTGGGCATGCCCTACGGCGAGCCGGGGGCGCACTGGCTGCTGCTGGGGCCGGATGTCTGTCCGCGGCGCACGACCTATGATCTGGAACAGGCGGCGGCGGACATCCGGGTGAGCGGCTATCCCCAGGCGCAGGATTTCGCGGACAACAACGTTCTGCGGCCTCCATCGGAGGCTGAGGCGATTGCGGTGTTCGAGCGGATGGCCGAGGAGCG
>CAYQFU010000145.1:3306-11990 GCA_964416775.1 uncultured Ktedonobacterales bacterium | reverse complement strand
TACATGCATGGATTCAGGTGGGGCGTGGGGATCAGGCTGCTGCTGGCGTGCCTGGGCCTGTTCGCTTACGCACTGGCGTGACGGGCATTCACTGGACCCCAAGGGGGCGAGGGTCCGCTCTTGCAGGGTAAGAGAGGCTCCAACTGGAGTCCCTACTACGCACGTGTCTCCTGGGCGCTCAGACGTGGATAGGGCGATAGTTGGCGCCGCCTGGCACCTGCGGTGATTACTGGGCATAGAGAGCCTGGAAGGCGGGCAGCGCTCTGAGGGAGTCGAGGTCGTGGTCCTGTTGGGACCACTTGACCAAACCGGGCCGGAGCCGCAAGGCTTCGGCCAGCAGTGGTAGGGCACGGTTGGGCTGGCCGCTGGTGGCGTAGAGGCAGGCCAGGTTGTAGAGCATGCCGCCGAGCATACGTGGTGGGGCGCGCGTCTCGCGCGCCATGCCGACGAGGTTCTCGTGCGCAGCGAGGAGGGTGGCCTGCAGCCGCGCGACGTGGTCCAGCTCGCCGCGCTCGCGGTAGAACGGGATGAGGTGCTCGAAGGGATGCCAGGCGCCATTGCCCAGAGTTTCGGCCCAGAGCGGCTCGCCCTCTTGCCACGCGTAGCGGTCGGGAGCGGTCAGCTCGTCCTCGGAGAGGCGCTCGACCTGGGCGACCAGGTCGTCGTATGCGCGCTCGGACTCGGCCAGTACGTCAGGCCACGAGTGGTGCTGACAGGTGGCGTAGGTTTCGGCGTTGAGCTGGTCGACGAGATCCATGTCGCGCCAGCTGGGCGGCGTCTCGCCGCGGGCGGTGGCTGCGAGTTTCTCGGCGTGGCGCCGCTTCCAGGAGGCGATGTGGGCGAGCATGTCTTTGGGAGAGAAGTGATCGAGGGTGCCAGTGGCGGCGCGCTCGGCGGCGGTTAGGCTGGCGACGAAGTGTTGCTCTTCGTGGCGGGCCATGCGTAGCAGATCGAGGACGGTGGTCTTGATGCGGGCCTCGCTCATGGTTGCATCTCCTCCCCGGCAATGGCCCGCGCCGCCACGCGACGGCGCGGGCTGGCTCATCGTGCGCGCTGGGACGGATGTTCGTCGCCAGCGCACAGTTTGAGTATAGAGGAGAACTCATGACATGCGGTGTCATGTTGAGTGGACGAGGGAGGAGAATCGAAACCTGATTCACCTCCGCACGACAGGTCCTGATAGGCGCTACAGCCCCATCTTTTGTTGCGCTTCGCGGACTGGGGGATAGAGATGATAGACCTGGATATAGTTGCCAGCGGGATCCTTGGCGGTAAACACGCGGCCCGCGCCCATGTCACCAACCTCACCGAGGATCTCGACTGACTTTGCTTGCCAGTCGCGGTAGACCGCGTCGGCATCGTCGACTTCGAAGCCGAGAATGACGCCGCCGCGCTCCAGAGGGACCCCGTAGGTGGTCTTGTCGGCGTCTTGCAGGGCCAAGTTGGGGCCGCCAAGCCTGGAATGCAGGAAGATGAAGTCGTCATCCGGAGAAGAAAACTCTGGGACGACCTCAAACCCCAGCAGCTCCGTGTAGAACGATTTGGCGGCTGGCATGTCAGTAACCAGCAGCATTGCTAGATTCAGACGGGATGCCATGGTGACTGCTTCTCCCTTCATGAACCGTGCGGTGGAACATGCGTTCGTGCCTTCGAGTATACCCTCCCGACAGCGCCAATACCAGCAGCACCAATACCAATAAAGGCATCCCACCGCGTCGAGTGGGAAAACGAATGAGACGAAACGCGTGAGGACGATCCCGTCAATAGTCGATTCGCATGTGCTCATCGCCCGCTGAGGAATGGCGACAGCATCGCGGGCGTGTGCTGCCGCATACTGGCCAAAGGGACAGCTTGACCGCGTCGACAATAAGATATATCTTTATCCCGGAGCGTGTACCGTGTGACCAGCGAGTGCATCTGCACCGGGTCCGAGTTTCTCGTTATGGAGGTCGTCAAGTTGTATCAGTGGCTTGTTTTCGCGCATGTGGTGGGTGTCTTCGGGTTCCTGCTGGCGCACGGTGTATCGGCGGCTGTCATCTTTCGTGTGCGTGTCGAGCACGACGTCGTCGCGCTGCGAACGCTGCTCAATCTCTCGGCGCGCTCGCTGATAGCATCATCTATCTCGTTGGTGGTGTTGCTGGCTGCTGGGGTTGGCGCGGCCTTTCTCGGGCACTGGTGGGCGTTTGGCTGGCCGTGGGCGGCGCTCGGTGTGCTGCTGGCGGTCTGGGTCTCGATGGCGTGGCCGACTGGATCTGCTCTGCGCCGAGTTCGTCTCGCGTTGGGCATCACCGGACCGGGACACGTGACGGCTCCAGTCAGGACAGAAGACGTATCTGTTGCGGTGGCCGCCGTGCATCCCTGGCTGAGCGCACTGACTGGCGGCGCTGGCCTGGTGGTCATCCTCTGGCTGATGATGTTCAAGCCGTTTTGATACCCGCGCTCTGGCATAAGACCAGCGCGATCAGCGCACCGGTACGTTGAAGACGGTGACCCAGTATTGGAGCGAGGAGAGTCCCAGGCCGATCAGCAGGAGGATGGCTCCGAACGCTCCCAGGCGGCGCGCCGGCAGGTGATCCGCCCACCATTCGACGAACGGGCTGACGGTGCTGATCACGACGCCGGCGAGCGTCACCGCGATCCCGATGGCGACACCGCGCGGGATCCCCTGGACCCCTTGCGTCAGCACGCCCGCGATGACGGCCGCCAGACCGATGGCCAGCCCGCGTGCGGCGGACGCCACGGCGATATGCCAGCGGAAGCGCGGCCGCGCCTGGGTGCCGTAGTCATCGACAGGCGCGAATCGCAGCGTGTAGGCGGCCACGATGCCGACAGCGCTGAGCGGACCGAACGCGAGACCGAAGCGCACGCCGAACGCGAACCCAGCGGCGACGCCGAGCACCACGCCGCGCAGCACGCCAAAGAGCAGAACGGACCACGGGACGGCCTGCGTGGGCTTGCTGGCCTGGGCTGTGATCCCGGCGGCCCCGGCGAACTCGAGGCCGAGGAGGGTCCCCAGACCGACGCCGGTCACCAGGCCGAAGGCGGGACCGAAGCAGACGCCGTAGACGAGGCCGAAATACATGCCGTAGGTGACCGCGCGCGTGAGCGTGCGCAGGGGACCATGCACGCCGCCGAGTAGATCGTAGGCGAGGTAGAGACCGCCGAGTACGTCGAGCACGACGGCTACGATGCTGATCCAGGCGAGCAGATGACGGTCGAGCACGATGGCAGTTGTACCAATGGCAACGCGCATGCGGGTATCTCTTTCGAACGACACCGAGCCGTGCCAATCTACTCCCGGCCGATACGAGAACGCGCGTCCGTCCCGCACTCAGTGGCGCTTTCGGTTCCGCTGAGGCGAGCGAGCACCGGTGGACTCGTCCACGATGTGCGCATCATCGGGGGAACGCGTCCACGATGTCAATGTTGCCGCACGTGTATCTGGAAGAATGGATAGTGGCCACTGGAAGATTGGCCGGGGAAGCCACTTATGCGCGTGCCAACGCCGCGGCGTTCCGCTCCGCGGGTTTGCGCCACATCCAGCCGGCTCCCGCGACGAGCAAGCTGAGCAGTGCCCCGATGAGAACGGCGCTGGGCGCTCCGTAAAGACCTGAGAGCCAGCCCATCAGCAGGTAGCCCAGGGGGAGGCTGCCATCGAAGAACAGCACTTGCACGCTGATGACGCGCCCGCGCAGGTGATCCGGGGTGAGCGTTTGGAGGGCGGTCAGGGCCCAGGCAGCGAAGGCGCTCTCGGCAAAGCCCACGCCCGCGATGAGCGCCAGGGACAACGGATACAGGCGCGAGAGCGCGAACACCGCCTCAAGGGCTGCGAAGACCAGCATGCCGATGAGCACGCTACGGATCGTCGGCTGCTGGTTGCGCCAGGCCAGCCACAGCGCCGCAAGCAACGCACCAACGCCGACGGCGGCTGAGAGAAAGCCAAAGCCCGTCGCTCCGACCCGCAACACGTTGGTGGCGAATAGGGGGAGCACGACGTTGAAGTTCGAGCCGAAGAGTAGCACCAGGCCCACCACGAGGATCAGCAGCAACACCGCGGGCGTTCTCCAGACATATTCGACGCCCTCTCGCAGACTGCCCCAGGTGCTCTGGCGAGCGAGCGTGGTGGTGGCTTGACGCACCTGGACATGCAGCTCATGACTCCTGATCAGCGCCAGCGCCACAACCACCGGGAGAAAACTGAGCGCATTCAGCAGAAAGAGCATGGGCACGCCGCTGGCAGCGATGATGACGCCCGCAATGCCAGGACCCACGATGCGCGCGAGCGTGGACACCGAGAAATACAAGGCAACGGCGTTAGGCAGGTCCTCGCGCCCGACCATCTCGACGACAAATGCCTGGCTTGCCGGTCGGCCGAGGCTGTTCATCAGCCCCAGCAATAGTGCCAGCGCATAGAGATGCCAGAGTTGAAGGCTGCCCGTCACGATCAGCGCCCAGAGGAGCAGCGCCTGGATCAACTCGGCCATCTGGATCACCAGCAAGACGTGCCGTTTTGGCCAGCGGTCGGCAAAGACGCCTGCGAAGAGCGTGAACAGGAGCACTGGCAGAGCTTGCAGCGCGCCCACCAGACCGAGCTGCCAGGCGCTGTGGGTGAGCTGTAGCACGAGCCACGCCTGCCCGATCGTTTGCATCCATGAGCCGATCTGCGAGATGGTCTGGCCAAGCCAGTACATGCGAAAGTTGCGCTGACGCAAGGAGGTGAAGGCGCGCAACAGACCATTTCCCCGCCGGTGTGGCGGCATGCTCGATGGCGTTTCGCGCTCCGGGACGCGTTCGGGGGCCGCCTGCCCCTGAGCGCGAGGTGAATATCGTGTCATGGAGGAGGCCCTCTGCTTTCGCCGCACGCGTTCGCGCACACGCAGCTATGCGGGATAGCACATAGCTACCCCGTATCCACCTCGCGCTCAGTGCGTTCGCGTTGCGAGAGCGGCAAGGCACTCGGCCAGTCTACGACGATTGGCCACCCGCGGTCAACGGCAGCACGTTCACTCACTTCTGGACAGTGCGCCAACAGAGGTCCCGCGGCTCCTTGACGCCGAGGACGCGGAAGGGAAGGATGGGCCGACCCGAGGCTTCGAGATAGCGGACGGCGCGGTCGCCGTAGAAGCGGCGCGCGGCGGCCAGGCCATCGGCGAGGGTGGGGAAGGTGATAGTGAGGCGGCCGGGGAGCGTGGCGTGGCGGAATCCGTGGCGGGCGAACCAGGCGGGATCCTCGGGCCAGATGACGATGATGCGACCGCCGGGGCGGGTGACGCGCTGCAGCTCGGCGAGGCCGATCTCGCCGCCGCGCACTTCCTGGGGACCGAAGGCGGAGCACGAGACGACGGCATCCACGCTGTCGTCGGGCAGGGGGACGTGGCTGAAGGTGCCGCGCACGAGCTCGACGTGGCGCAGGTCGGCCTGGCGCACTTTGCGCTCCAGCAGGCGCAGGAGCGGAACGGCGGGGTCCATGGCGTAGACGCGGGCGGCGCGGCGCGCGAGGGGCAGGGTGACGCGGCCGGCGCCGGCGCCGGCATCCAGCACAACCGCGTCATCCACGTGGGCGAAGTCGAGCGCGCCGAGGTGGACCTGCTCGCCGGCGGTGAGCCGCTCGTACTCCTCGGGCGTGCTCCAGTACGTGAGGTCCCAGAAGAGGCGGGCGAGGGCGAGGCGGCGCGCGGCGGCGCGCTGGCGAGGCGAGACGGGTGCGCGCAGGGCACGGCCAAAACCGTCGCGGGCGGACGGGCGGAGTGCACGCTCGACGCGCGCGGCCAGAGGCGCGAGGATCGCGCGCTCGCGGGCGCCGGCCGGCGTCAGGGCGCGACCGGCCACTGCGGGCGGCACGGCACCCGAGATGGGAGCGATGACATCGCGCAGGTGCGTGTCGTCAAAGACGCGCAGGTCGGCGATGGTGAATGCAGCTTCAGGCTGGGTGTTCATGGGTAATGGGGATGACTCGGCCGGCACGGACTTCGTAGATCTGGGCGCGTGCGAGGGCATCGCCAGGCAGGGTAGACACATCGGTGGTGGTCAGCAACACTTGTTCCAACTCGCGCACGGCGAGGAGGAGATCGGCACGGCGCTGGGCATCTAGCTCGCTCATGACGTCGTCGAGGAGGAGGATGGGCTGGTCGCCGGTCTCCATCTCGATGTACTCCAGCTCGGCGAGCTTGAGCGCGAGGGCGGCGCTGCGCTGCTGGCCGCGGGAGCCGTAGGTGGCGAGGTCCACGGGGCCGGCGGGGGTCTGGAGGAGGAAGGCGAGGTCGTCGCGGTGGGGGCCGAGGGCGTTGACGCCCTGGGCGATCTCGCGCCGGCGCAGCTCCTGGAGCCGGAGAAGCATATCGGCGACCACGTCAGGCTCGCCGGCGGCCAGCGTACCCTTGTAGGAAGGGCGATAGGCGAGCCGCAGCTCGGGGAGTGGCGGCGCGGGGGCATCGGGCGCGGGGACGTCAGCGGCGGAGGCGGCAGGGGGAGTGGCGTCGAGGAGCTCGTCCCGGGCGAGTGCGGCGTAGACGCGAGCGGCGGCGATTTCGGCCTGGCCGAGGAAGGCGGCGCGCTCGAGCATGATGGGAGCGGCGAGGCGGGCGAGTTGCTCATCCCAGTAGGCGAGGGCGTGGGGGCTTTCGTCGCCGTCGCGGATGCGGCGAAGGAGAGCGGAGCGCTGCGTGAGCACCTTCTGATACTGGCTGAGCGCGCGGCAGTAGGCGGGGCGCACCTGGCAGAGGGTAAGGTCGAGGAAGCGGCGGCGCTGGCTGGGCTCGCCTTCGACGAGGTCGAGATCGCGGGGGGTGAAGACGACGACGGTCACCTGACCGATGAGGTCCATGGCGCGGCGTGGGGCGCCGTTGACTCGGACGAGTTTGCGCATGGTGGGGGGTGGCGCGGCCGGCGCAAGGGTTGGCGCGGGGACAGGCGCGGCGGGAGCGGTGGGTGTGGGCGATGAGCCGGCCAGCGCGGCGTCGGCGACGACGATCTCGACGTGGATGGTATCGGCGCGGCGGGCGACGGTGCCATCCACGCGGGCGAAGTGGCCAGGAGCGCCCCAGCGGACGGTCTCGCGCTCGGTGCTGGTGCGGAAGGAGCGGGTGGTGGCGAGGAGGGCGATGGCTTCGAGCACGTTGGATTTGCCCTGGGCATTGCGTCCCTGGAAGACGATGAGCCCAGGGCGCAGCAGGAGGTCCAGCGCGGCGTAGTTGCGGAAATCGGTCAGGCGGAGGCGTTCGACGTGCATGGGTGTCCTGTGTGTTGAGACTCCTGGTCCGCTTATGCCGGGAACGGGAGTATAGTCGTCCCATTCGCCTGTTCCATGCCTGGAGGATGAGTGCGGAAAGCGTCTCTCCGCAATAGCGTCTGTGGGGAGTATAGCAGGGCGGCGATTGGGAGTGCGCGGAGGGGGAGGGGGATCGGGACGGAGTGACACGGAGGTCACGAAGGAAACACGGAGTTACACGAAGTTGCACGGAGTGATACTGAGGAAGGACGGACGTGCTTGGAGGAGGTAGTGACGAGCGAGGGTGTGGGGACAGGGCGGGCGAGGGTGTGGAGGCGAGCGGGGTGGTGGGCGTACGTACCAGCCGCGCGACGAAAATCGCGCGGGTAATCCATCCCTTCACACCATCCCTTCATACATTCGTCGACGGTCACGAGTGCACCCTTCCGGCTGTGACCTGAACTATTACCTGTGCGCCCACCGTCAGGCACTGCCCAGCGGCAGCGCTCGTCGGCAGGTGCACTGCCACTGCACTGCCACGAGGCGGCTGGTAGGGAAAACGTGGGATGCGTGGTCCTACTCGGTTGGTGTATGCTGCGCTCGCGCTGGCGATAGGGCCCGGTAGCATAGAAAGGGGACGGGGGGCGTCGATGGCGGGAGAGACCGGGCAGGAACCACTGGCGTTGCGCTTCCGAACGATCGAACCGCGACGCGATGCCGATCTGGTCGCTGCGTACGCCCACGAGGCGTGGGTGGTCAGCTTCGGCGAGGAGCAAGGCGATCGGCTGTTCGACCGGGAAGGGTTTCTCGGTTTCGTGCGCTGGGGGGTCGCCGCATTCCCGGACGGTTTCGTGCTGGCGTACGAGGACACGGCGCCAGAGGCGAGATGCGTGGGACTGGTGCTGCTGGACGTGCGCGACGCGGCACAGGTGGGCTCCGACGACCTCGACGGGCCGATCGCCTACGCCCACCTCTATTACATCGCGCCGGAGTTCCGCGGCACGGGCGCGAGCAACACATTGCAGCGCTACGTCGACGAATTCGCGCGCCGCCGCAACACGCGGGCGATTGACCTGAACGTCGAGCCGAGCAATACGCGTGCTGTGCGCTACTATCGGCGTGTGGGGTATCGCGTCGCGCGCCAGATCCTGCGCTGGGGGGTTCCCATGTTCCGCATGCGCAAGATGATCGAGTCATGAGAAACCGCTTAGATGTGGGCTTCTCGCGGTGCCTGGATTGGGCCTGTTTGAATCGCGCAGCGATAGGGATGACGAAAGTGTCACCAAATGGACGGTCCAAATGGCGTTGAATGGGCCTATATGGGCTTGAAGATGAATACACGTTCAGAATAGAGGTCCCAGATATTCATCGGATTGAATGGGAGAGAGGATATACTTCGGGTGCGGTCACGAGAGGTTGGGTGGTGAGCAGGGGTGGCCGGGCAGGTCGTTCGCGGCGGGTGCGGGGAAGTGCAGGG
>CAYQFU010000145.1:0-3206 GCA_964416775.1 uncultured Ktedonobacterales bacterium | reverse complement strand
GGTGAGCAGGGGTGGCCGGGCAGGTCGTTCGCGGCGGGTGCGGGGAAGTGCAGGGTGGTGCCGCGCGTCTCCCGGAGTGATCGCAGCAGAAGTCCCTCCGTGCCTACGGGCGCGGAGGGTTTTTTGCGTCTGCTGGGGCGCCGTGTGAGGGTTGCACGTGGAACGCCCGGGCGTTCGCGATGTACCGCCTGGAAATCCTGGTCGTTACCATGCAGGGGCCGGCGCGTTCTAAAATATAGAACAAATGTTCTGGTGCGGGGGTGCCCGGCCGGCCTCCTTCCACCGCGAGCAGTGAGCCGCAGGCCCGAGCGCGCCGTGAGCGCGACCGCCAGGCGGCGCTCCGAAGCAAGGTATGGCCGGTGGGTGTCCACACATCAATTCGCGCGTTGCGAACTGGCGGGGTCCGCGGCGCAGCAGTATGGAAAGGAGGGAGCGACATGGGACTGCGATGGCCAGTGTGGGGCATGCGGCGCGGCGCAACGCGGTCACAATCGCGCGTGGCGCTGGCGGTGCAGGCGGCACGCGCGGCTCATACGGCGCCGGTGGCGCAGGCGCGGCTGGGGTGGAGTGTGTGGGACGCGGAGCTGGGTCTGCCAGTGGCGGATCTGACGACGGGTGCCGTGCGCGCGGAGCTGGTACAAGCGCAGGCGGCACAGGCGGACCTCGTTCGGGCCGAGGCGGCGCGTAGGCGCGCGGGTGCAGGGCTTTCGCCGGCGTTGCTGCGGGCGACGGCACGGGCGGCGCGGGCGAGTGGGCGTGAGCCGGCGGAGGTGTGGGCAGAGGCGCTGGCGGGCTGGCTGGCGCAGCGCGATGAGGAGACCGCGGCGGCGGAGCAGCTGGCGCGGATGGCAGGCGATGCGCGGCGTACGCGCGCGTGGCAGGTGATCGACACGACGCTTGGCGAGCTGCGGGCGTCGTAATCGTGCGGCTGGCTCTCTTACACCTGGTCGAGAGAAATGGCCCTCCGAGCCGGCTCGTTCGGTTCGGAGGGCCGTGCGTTTGGCTGTGGGCGCCGCGTCAGGCGGGCGTAACGCAAATGGCGTAGGCAACCACTTGCATGGGGGCAGGCGGCGTAGGCGCTGGCCCGCCACCGCCTACAGTGGGCGCCTGGTACAGGTTCAGGGCTTTGGCCATCCATTGGGCCAAGGTATTGGATGCGCGATCGTCCTCGCCAATGTAGAGCGCGCCCAGGGTGGCGCTGAAGCCGCCGCCGATCAACGTCTGGCCCGGACTGCAGTTGGCGTCCGCCTCGCCCGATGTGTTGTTGGCGATGGTGGCCGTCGCCGTGTCGATGGCTTTCGCAGTCAGCGCCTGCGACGCACAGACGGCATATACCGTGTAGGTGTAGTTATTGGAGGTGGGTCGAGTGACCTGCCATGCGCCGCCGGAGGGGTATGAGGCGGTGATCCAGTTGGAGCCGATCAGGGTTGCCTGATTGAACCCTCCGCCGACGAGCGTCTTCCCAGCGGGACAGGCTGCGCTCCCTGTGGTCCCTGATGAGGTGGTCGTAACCAGGCTGGTCGTCACGGCGAAATTCGTCGTGAGGCACAGCGCATAGGCGGTGAGCGTGACAGCGCCGCCGGACTGTGGATTCGACTCGGTGACCGTCCAAGCGCTGGCCGCCGACGGATAATCGGCACGGATATAGACGAGCTGCTGGTTGTTGGCCAGCTGGAGATGATATCCGCCTCCGACCATGATCTTCCCGGCGGGACACGTCGCGGTGACGGTGATATCGAGCGCGCTCGCATCCTTGCCAGCCTTCGTCTGAGCCGCCACGCTCACCGAGGCCTGGGGCAGGGGCGTTGGTGTGAGTGTGGGAGCTGGCGTGAGCGTGGAAACTGGTGTGGATTTGGGCGCGAGGGACGTGCTGCCACAGGCGACGATCACCAGAACTATCACTCCAAGGCTGGCGCAGGTCAGATAGCGCGGGATTCTTTGAGACATGAGGCGCGCTCCTTTGGCTCCCGTGCAATGCCGGACAGCGCCACTGCACACCGGGCGGCCTGATGGGGAAAGGGAAGCAGCCGTCGGAATTCTAGCCGAGAGAGACTCCACTGTCAACACGCCGAGCGGGGGGACTGCGTCCTTGAGGGGGAAACTGGTGAGAGAGTGAGAACACGGCTCGTGCCCCATTGCAGTGGGTAGGTCTGAAACTATCCAAGCGACCACGAGGCGGAGCGGTGCCGGTGCAGCACAATGTAGTGGGGGAATGGAGGCAGGAGGAACGGGGGATCGTGGTGCCCCTGGACGTGCCCAGACTGCACGTGATCGGTCAGCAGGTGAGCGCGGACGGGGCGTGGAGGTGACGGTGATCAGGACGCACATGCGCGCGCCGTGCCCCCGGCGCGGGCGGGTAAGCGCCAAGCGGCACCATGTGCGCAGCCGCCGCAAGCGCATTGTCGCGCTGGGCGCCTACCCAGTGGTGCTGGTGCTGAGCTCGAAGAAAACAGCAAGACGCGCGTCACGCGGTGTAGCTCCCTGATAAGCATCTGCGATCACCCTGTCGGTATGGGTACGTTGGACCCGCTCTTGCCGCCAAAACCTATTGCTGGCAGGTGCCAGAGGACACGCCATCGCCACGGGACGTGCCGGAAGGCATCAAACTCGGGAGTGAGGAAACCCTCTCGAACACTGCAACCAGCGGGTCAGTTGTCACGTACAGCGCCATTCTAGCCATGGCCCGCGGCCGATGACGCAGCGGATTCGTGAACGTGGAATGGCCACGCCCGACGCAAGTGAGCTGCTCGTTCACTGGCACCAGCGACGTACCGGCCGATGCCAGCAAGTGGCGATCCCGGCGTAGGGACGCTGTGCTAATCCTGCTGGAAGGGAGACGATGCTGATTTCACACAGGTGGCCTCGCGACTCATGCGTGGTTGTTGCTCGAGAGGTGTGACGGTCTGTCTCGCTAACTGGGCGGCAACGTGTGAGCGCTCCTCATTGTGTACGCAAGCTGTGTGTGAGCGCACAGCAAGACAGAGCATTCCGGAAAACAGGGCGTATCAGGAGGACATCATGAAGGCACTCGTGTACAACGGACCTCGCGACGTCAGCGTGAAGGATGTGCCCGACGCGAAGATCGAACGGCCGACCGACGTGTTGGTCAAGATCACACGCACCAACATCTGCGGCTCCGACCTGCACATGTATGAGGGCCGGACCGATATGGAGCCGGGTCGGGTGCTCGGCCACGAGAACCTCGG
>CAYQFU010000144.1:1480-15129 GCA_964416775.1 uncultured Ktedonobacterales bacterium | reverse complement strand
CGGGTCGAATACGAGAAGCTGACGGATCGGCGCGAGGGGGAGCGGTCGGCGGACGTGCGGGGGCGGGTGCAGGCGGCGCGGGAGCGGCAGGCGCAGCGGTTCGCCGGCACCTCGCGTATCTCGTGCAACGCGGATATGGGGCGGACCACACGACGCGGTCGATCGTCGGCGGACCGGCGTGGTCACCCTGCATGTGCAGGACGGCGAGCATGTTCAGCGCCTTATTGCAGGATGACAAACTGCATCGGCGCGAGCGTGGGACGCACGAAGGCGGTGCCGTCGGCGGCGGCCTCGATGGGCACGGTGCCCGTCCCGCCATAGAGGTACGTCATCGTGGTCTTGCCGGCGTGCAGGGTGGCGTCCACGACGACGGCGTCCGAGCGGCTGTAGGTGGTGGACGTGTTGTAGGCGACGAGGACTTCATCGCCGGCCAGAATGCGCGAATAGGCTAGCGTACAGGGTTGGCCCTGTGGCAAGCCAAAATGCACGCTGTCACCTGAGATCGGGCGGAAGTAGATGCGGCCGAATCGGAGTGCGTCGGTCTTGCGGAAGACGGCGGCAATCTTGGCGATCTCCTGATAGATGCCGCACGCTGGGTTGAGGTAGGTCACGGTGGCATCCTCTAAGGAGAACAGCGGCTCGCGAATGTAGCGATCGTCGGGACCCTCGCCGGAGAGCCCCTGCTCCGTGCCGTAGTACAGGCAGGTGGTGCCAGGGGCACAGAGCAGAAAGCCCACACCCGCGATGATCTGCGCATCAGGAGTGCGGGCGCCAAAGCGCAGCTTGTAGTTCTCACCCACCTGATCGTGATTGTCGAGAAAGGTGACCAGATAGCGGCCGACGTCGCCACGGGCCACGGCGTGCGCGTGCAGGGCATCGTAGCGTTCGATAAGTCCGTCCGGTGGCGCCAGCGCTTTAATGGCGGACGGCACGACTCCATACAGGGGAAAGTCGAGCGCGGAGGTGAGCCCGTACGCGACGCTATCATCGCTGCCAGCCGTGGTGCTTGGGCCGATGTACTGATCTATGGCGTCGTCGCCGGTGATCAGCTCGCCAAACAAAAAGACCTTGCCCTTGCCAATCGAGTAGGCGTATTCACGAATAGCGGAGCAGAATCGCTCGATAGCCGTGACGCCGATGTGCTTGCAGGCGTCGAGGCGGAAGCCATCCACGTCGGCCTCACGAATCCAATAGCAGTAGCACGCGACGAGCGCCCGTTGCACGCGGCGTCCCATCTCGTCCTCGTCGTTCTCGAAGTCCTTGTCGCCAAAGAAGTCGCCCCGCTGGTATTCGGGGGATGCGTCCCAATGCTGAATCTGACCGCGACGGTGGTACGCCGCCGGATCGCGTAGCTCAGTGGGCACCGGCCGGTCGGGAAGGCGCCAATCGCCGAAGGGGAACTGCACGTCGTCGAAGTAGTAGTAGGGCGCGTCGCCAGGGTAGCTCCAGTTGTCGCCGGAGTGGTTGAGCACCGCATCCAGGTAGACGCGCATGCCGCGCGCGTGTGCCGCGTCGACAAGGTCCACGAGGTCCTGTTTCGTGCCGAATCGGGGGTCAATGCGGAGGTAGTTCTGCGTCGCGTAGCCATGATAGGTGTTTTGGCTGGTAGGATCGGGCGCGCCATTGCACTCAAAGATCGGGCTGAGCCAGAGGGCGGTGCAGCCCAGATCCGCGAGATAGTTCAGGTTCGCGGTGATGCCGGCGATCTTGCCCCCACAGAAGCGATGCAGCTGATCTGGAGTGCCTACGCTGCTGGCGCGTGCCGAGGTGCGCTCGGGTGCGCGCACGGTGTTGTCGTCGAAGCGATCGACGAGCAGAAAGTAGATGAAGTCTTCGCGCCATTCGCGATCGACGCTCCAGTACGTCTTGCGGGGAAGCGGGGAGAGATCGAGGCTCGCGACGGATGTCGGCTCGGTCATCGGCTGCCTCCTGCCTGCTCGTCATGAGCAGGCGCCACGTTGCACCAGCCATCACGCATGCGTGCGAATTGTGGTGCCTTAGAGAGCGAAAATGCAACCTCGGCAGCAACAGTTTAATTAGTATTGGCTCACGAGATTGAATTCAGTGGGAGTCCCTGTGAGGTGCATTCCTCTTGACACGGTGCACAAAGCCAGCGAGCCGTCTCACAACTCCCCCGCGCAAGACTGATGGCGCACGCCGCGTGGCGTGCTGTATGCGCGCTCGGTGCCGCGCGAGGAACGGTGGCGCGAGTATGCGCGTCTGCCGCCACCACCAACTGCTCGTTAGGTTGATTCACGCTGGATGATCTGGGGAACAAGCGGCTGCTCGAGCGATGGGGGAATGTTCCGGCCATTTGACAGCGCAAGGATGCTCTCGATGGCCCGCCTGCCCATGTCGATGCTATCGAAGCGGATGGAGGTCAAGGCAGGGTACACGGCCTCACTGAGGTGATAATCGTCGGTACCGATCAGCGCGACCTGCTCGGGTATGCGCATGCTGTGCCGCGTCAGAGCCCCCTGGAGATAAAAGGCATACTCATCGTTGAATGCGTAGACACCTGTAGGGCGCATGTCTCCCACAAAATACATCTCGACGGCGGCATTGGCAGCGACGGCCGAACGCGAGAGCGAGATGATCTGAACCGTGCTCTCGGGACATCCGGCAATCGCGGCTAGCATGCCATCCAGGCGTTGCTCAAAAGCCAGCTGCTGCGATGCTTCTTCGGGTCGTATCAGCGCCAGGCGCCGATGGCCTCGCTCTAAGAGATGCCGTGCGGCAAGATAGCCGGCCTCTCTGGTTGGGAAGACAATGGAATGCGTTTGCTTGAGTGATTTTGGGGTGAACGTCAAAAACACGATGGAGCGCACGCCCATGTCCAACGCGTGAGCGCATTCGTCAACTGAAAAGGCTTCTGAGGCGGATATGAGTCCGATCGGGCAGCGCGCGATGATGCGGCGATGGAGGTCGGCGCGTTGCTCAGGCGACAGCCCAACGCTCGAATAGATCACCAGGGTGTACCCATGCAGCAAAGTTTGTTGTTGCAACGAAACGAGCAGGTCAGCGCCAAAAGGCGTCACCGGATTATCGTGAATGAGGGCAATTTCCTCACTATAGCCTTTCCTGAGCGCGCGTGCGGCGGTATCCACCTGATAGCCCAGATCCTTGGCCGCTTGAAGTACTTTGGTGCGGGTCTCGTTGCTGACATGGTAACTTCCAGATTTGCCGTCATTCAACGCATACGAAACCGCACTGCGCGATACCCCGGCTTTGCGGGCCACATCGCTGACAGTGGGGACTGAGCCAGACCTTCCAGGTGTGGGCATTGGCAGCACCTTTTGAGCAGGCGAGTGTCGCTGTTCCTGCCGGGCGTTGAGGTGTATCGATCCACTTGACAGCAGTATACCTGCTATGGCATACTCGCGTCCACGACGTGGAACGATTCACTTCGCGCTCGCGAACGAGACACGCCGCTCTGTCACCTCTGCCCTGACCTGCCCCGATGCTGCGAAGCCGCGACTGATGGCACCACCAACGGAGGTGCATGGAATGGAAGACTCGACGCTCGCGGCCGGCGTTGCGGCCGGTGCATCGCCCACGCTCCCCGAGGCGCTGCAACCTCCAACGCAACCAGTACGCATCGGCTTCATGCTCGGACTTGCCCTTGCCAATGCCGCTCTCTATTTGTGCTTCGTTGGCATTGGAGCGCTCCTGCTGCCGTTGCAGATCAGCACCATCGACCCCGCCAGAAAGGTCATCAACCTGGGCATTGTCAGCTCCATCGCCGTCTTATTGGCGCTGATCGGCAATCCGCTGGCGGGAGCGTTGAGCGACCGTACCACTTCCCGGTTTGGTCGCAGGCGTCCCTGGATCTTCGGCGGCGCCAGCGCGAGCGTCCTGGCGCTCGCGCTGATGATGAGCGCACACGCCCTCACGACGCTCTTTGCTGGGTATGCCATCTTTCAACTCTCGTCCAACTGCGTCCTGGCCGCGCTGGCGGCGATCATCCCCGACCAGATCCCGGAGACCCAGCGCGGCACCATTTCGGGCGCGGTGGGGCTGGCGACGTCCGTGGGGAGCATCTTCGGAGCGGTCGTGATCGGCCTGATCATCAAGGCGCCTGGCCCCAGCTATTGGCTCTTGATCATCTTACTGCTCGCCATCCTGATACCGTTTGCCTTGTTGCTGCGAGAGAGCGCGCTGCCACGAGCCGCTGTTCCGTCGTTTCGCGTGGGCGCGTTCCTGAGAAACTTCTGGGTGGACCCGCGCAAACACCCTGATTTTGGCTGGGCCTGGTTGACTCGGTTCGTCCCGGTCTTCGGCTATTCTCTGGGCACCGGCTACCTGTTCTTTTACCTACAAGACGCCGTCCACTATGAACGCCTCTTTCCGGGCCAGACCACTGAACAAGGGGTCTCAACCCTGACCATTATCTCGACGCTGTCGGCCATCGTATTTACCGTGCTCGGCGGCGTTCTTTCCGACCGAATCCGACGGCGCAAACCGTTCATCATCATGGCGTACTGTCTGGTGGCCGGCACATTGGCCGTCTTCGCGGTGGTGCCGCCCTGGCCGGTACTGCTGGTCGACACGGCCGTGTTAGGTGTTGGCTTCGGCACATACATCGCGGTAGACGCGGCCCTGGTCACCCAGGTGTTGCCTTCGGCGAACAACCGGGCCAAAGATTTGGGTATCGTCAATATCGCGAATACGCTCCCCCAGTCGCTGGCCCCGGCTGTTGCCGTGTTCATCGTCAGCGCAAGTCACAGTTACTTCGCCCTGTATGCGACTGGCGCCATCATCTTGTTATTGGGCATCCTGGTGGTGCGCCCGATCAAGGCTGTACGCTGAACATGGGGCTCCAGCGTGATAGCAGATGTGTCCGCACATGGGAGGGCGTAAACTGACCTCCAAAACGCGTCGCTCGAGCGAAAGGACTGCCTTCATGCCTGATGTCGAAGCCGTGCTGCGCCAGCTGACCCTCGCGGAAAAAGTCTCCATGCTCGCGGGGTCTGATCGGTGGCACACGACGCCAGTCGAACGGCTTGGTATCCCAGCGGTGAAGCTCACCGATGGTCCAAACGGAGCCAGAGGCGCGGGTCTCTTCGATAGCACGAAGGCGGCCTGTTTCCCTGCCGAGATTGCGCTTGCCGCTACCTGGAACACTGCGCTGGTCGAGCGTGTGGGTCAAGCATTGGGCCAGGAGGCCAAGAGCAAAGGGGCCCATGTTCTCCTGGCTCCCACGGTCAATATCCATCGCTCTCCGCTGGGAGGCCGCAATTTTGAGTGCTTTTCAGAGGATCCGTATCTCTCCGGCAGAATGGCCGTAGCCTATATTAGGGGTGTTCAGAGTCAGGGGGTCGGCGCGACCATCAAGCACTTTGTCTGCAATGACTCCGAATACCAGCGCCGCAGTATCAGTGCTGAGGTGAGTGAGCGCGCGCTGCGCGAGATCTATCTCGCGCCTTTTCTTACCGCGATCAAAGAGGCAAACCCCTGGGCGCTGATGGCCTCATACAACCGCATCAATGGCACGTATGCAAGCGAACAGCCATATACCCTCACCGAGATTCTGCGAAAGGAATGGGGATTTGACGGCGTGGTGATGTCTGACTGGGATGGCACGCACAGCACCGCGGCCGCGGTCAATGCCGGACTAGATCTAGAAATGCCTGGCCCATCGCAGTGGCGGGGCGAGTCTCTCTTGCAGTCGGTCACGCGAGGCGAGGTGGATGAGGCAACCATTGACGCGTGTGTACGTCACCTATTACGTCTGCTCGTCAGGGCCGGCGCATTTGAGCATCGCGACGAGGAGCCAGAGCGGGCCATTGATCGCCCGGAGCACCGAGCGGTAGCCCGTGAAGCGGCAGCGGAAGGCATCGTCTTGCTCAAGAATGAAGGCCCGGTGCTTCCACTCCAGCCCGAACGATTGACCTCGCTCGCGATCATCGGTCCGAATGCGCGGACGGCGCGCATCATGGCTGGAGGAAGCGCACAAGTCAATCCGCACTACGCCATTACGCCGTTCGACGCTGTGGTGGCCCGTGCGGGCGACGCGGTGCGTGTCGGGTACGAACCCGGTTGTACCAATCATAAGCTCCTCCCCTTGCTGGACGTGAACCAGCTGGTCGCCGCGGGGAACGAGGCCGACCATGGCTTGACGGTTGAGTATTTCAACAGCTCCGATCTCTCAGGTGATGCCGTCTGGACTGAGATCACTCCCTCTCCGCAATTGATGTGGCTAGGATCGCTCCCGGCCCCGGTGACCCCGCGGCAGTTCACTGTTCGCGCGACGGGTCGATTCACCCCTGCAGAGACCGGGGCCTATGTGTTTGGTCTGGCCAGCATAGGGTTAAGCCGCTTGCTCATCGATGGGCACGAGGTGATCGATAACTGGAACCGACAACGCCCTGGCGACACGTTCTTTGGCATGGGCAGCAGCGAGGCCACCCAAACGGTTGAACTGACCGCAGGGCAAACCTACTCGCTGGCGATTGAGTTGAGCAACGGAGGTCCCTCCGTCGCCGGGGTGCGCCTGGGGTGCCTGCTCCCTCTGCCGCCAAATGCGATAGAACGCGCGGCGGCCCTGGCGGCAGCCTCTGATGTGGCTCTGGTGTTTGCCGGTCTGAGCGAAGAATGGGAAAGCGAAGGCTTTGACCGGCCAGACCTCGAGCTGGTAGGGGAGCAGAGAGCACTGATCGAGCACGTTGCAGCGGCGAACAAACGCACAGTGGTCATCCTCAATACCGGCTCGCCCATTACCATGCCCTGGCTCGACCAGGTCGCGGCGGTAGTGCAAGCCTGGTATCCTGGCCAGGAATGCGGACATGCGATTGCCGATGTGCTCTTTGGCGATGTGAATCCCTCAGGGAAACTGCCCCAGACGTTCCCCGCGCGTTTAGAGGATAACCCAGCGTATATCAACTATCCTGGCGAGAATGGTCAGGTCCATTATGGTGAGGGCATTTTCGTCGGGTATCGCTACTATGAGAAAAAGAAGATCACCCCGCTGTTCCCCTTCGGTTTCGGTCTCTCCTACACCACCTTCAGCTATGACTGCCTGACATTGAGCGCGCAAGAAATCGGCCCTGACGACACGCTCCATGTGTCAGTCACTGTGACCAATACGGGCTCGCGCGCGGGCCAGGAAGTAGTGCAGCTCTACCTGCGAGATCGCGCGTCCAGCGTTCAGCGTCCGGAAAAGGAGCTCAAAGCATTCGCAAAAGTGCATCTTGCCGCGGGAGAGTGTCGAACCGTCACGCTCACCATCGCGCGTGATGCGCTGGCATACTACGACACCCTCAAACAAAGCTGGTTCGCTGAGCCGGGCGCATTTGAGGTGCTCGTTGGTTCTTCCTCGCGAGACATCCATCTCGCCGGCACATGTGTGCTGAGGGCGTAGACGTCGTTCTGGCGGCCTGGAGGTAACGTATGGCAGCATGGTCCGAGCATTCTATCCATGCTAACGGCCTCGACATTCACTATGTTCGCACCGGCAATACAGACAAGCCAACGCTCATCCTCCTTCATGGCGTGATGGACAACGGCCAATGCTGGACGCGTGTTGCCCACGACTTGCAGGATCACTTTGATCTGTTGATGCCCGATGCGCGCGGGCATGGTCGCACAGGTGGCTCCGTGGAAAACCTCTCCTACGATCTGCTGGCCGAAGATGTGGTGGCATTCATCTCGGCGCTGCACCTGGGAAGACCGTACCTGTTTGGGCATTCGATGGGGGCGATGACCGCCGCGGTGGTCGCGGCCTCCTATCCTGATGTGGTCCGGGCAATGGTGCTGGAAGACCCTCCCTTTCTGGATACACGTTCAACCGAAAGTGGGGAGCAACAAGCGTCTCGGGAGATCGGCCGGATGAAACGGGGCCTTGCCGTCGTGAGAGCACTGCCACCGAAGCTGCGCGTTGCTGTTGCTCGGGCCTTTAACCCCAGGTGGGACAAGGCAGAGCTCACGCCCTGGGTGGAATCAAAAGTAGAGTTCGATCTCAACATCGTTCCGTATCTGAAGAGTGTAGCTCCCTGGCGGGAGGTACTTCCGCGCATCACGTGCCCGGTGCTGCTGGTGACAGGCGATCCAGCACGCCATGCGCTGGTCACGCCCCAGGCCGCCCAGGAGGCAGCTCGTCTGTTGCAACATGGCGAGGTGGTTCACATTCTGGGCGCCGGCCACAGCATCCACCGTGACCGCTTTGCGCAAACGATGCAACCAGTTCGAGACTTCTTGAGCAGGACGTGATGCGGTGCAACGATTTTCCAGATGCCCATTATGGGGCACGCCTCTCGATGGGGACGCTCGTCGACCGGCGTGCGCCAGGGGGGCTGCGACGTTTGAGCCGGTCGACCTCCAGATCACGGCGGCCCTTCAGCCCGCGAGCCGCGTTCCACTCATCGCACCGCCTCCACCGCCTCGGGCCGCACCTCCAGCTGCTCCTGCTCCCGCTCTTGCCGTGGAATGACCGCGAATGCCACTGCCCCCGAGATGAGCGACAGCAGCGCCCCAAAGACCAGCGCCAGCGACACGGATCGATCGACGAGCGGACCGGCTAGCGCCGACCCGATCGGAACGCCCGCGAAGTTGAGGCTCATCGACACGGCGATTACCCGGCCGAACCATGCCGGGTCGGTCCGCCGCTGGCGCAGGGCGAACAACCCCAGGTCTATCGGCGCCGCCGACACCCCCGTGAAGATCATCGCCAGTACCAACGCCGGCGCCGCGCCTGCCACCGCCAGCAGCGCCGCGCCCACCGCTGCCACCGTCATACCGACCGCCACCATGCGCCGCTCGCGTCCCTCCGTGTTGATCCGCCCAGCCACCAGCCCCGCCGCCACCGTCGCCACACCCGCGACTGACCACAGCGCGCCCACCGCGCCCGGACCCCAGTGGAACCGCCGGAACACCAGCACTGGAAGCGCCAGGTTCACCACGCCGAAGCCCAGATTGCACAGCAGCATCGTGATCATGATGCCGCGTAGCGTCCTGTGTCGCACAGCGTACACCAGCGCCTGCCCTGCAGAGCGCAGCAGCCGCTCGCTCGCCGCCTGGGCAGTGGCCACACTGGGATCGGCAAACCGTCCCAGCGCCAGCCCGGCGACAACCCACAAGCCTGCCGCCGCCAAGAAGGCCCCCTCGCCTCCCACCCACGCCACGAGAAAGCCCCCCAGCGCCGGACCCACCACCAGCGCCAGCGCCTGACTCCCGCTATCCACCGCGTTGGCCCGGTCCCACAGCGAGCGCGGCACCACCAGCGGAAAGAGCGCCCGCGCCCCGCTCGCGCTGAGCGGACCAGTCAGCGCGCTCAGCACGAGCATCAGCAGCAGCACGGCCACCGGCAACGCGCCCGCTAACGAGAGCACGGCCAGGAGCGCCACCGAGGTCGCCGCCACCCCATAATCCAGCAGGATCATGCGGACCCGCCCATGCCGGTCGAGCAGTGCGCCCGCGAGCGGGCTGACCACCAGCCCCGGCGCGATGCTCAGGAACGTCGCGAGTCCTGCCAGCGTCGGCGAGTGGTAGCGCGCGAGCACAAAGAGCACCAACGTCACCTGCCACATGCCGCCTGCCGTCCGCGCCAGCAGCGTTGCCGCTGCCAGCCGCGGGAACCCCCCAATAGCGAAGAGCTGCCCATAGCTCGTGACCGGCGCGCCCGCCGCCCTCTCAACCCCGGCTCGCATGACGCCCTTGGCTCCTCACGCTTCACGGCTCTACACGCCCAGGACGCACCGGCACGCACCCGTGCGTCCTGCGCACGTCATGCTCAACCGACACACGGGCGGCGGCAGATGATGTTAGACGGGCATCATACCACACCTCATCACCGCCATGACACGCGACGAACGATACCCTCGCCGCTCGCCGTCTCGCGCGCCAACGCCTGGCGACTGCGTAGCGCTGGAGCGGCCCCGGCGTTGGCAGCGCAACAGATTTGGGGTGCGTTCATCCTTTGTGCTCAAGGTCCGCTCCCGGTCGTCTGGTGTGGATGAGGGACACAGGGATGAGTTCGGCATCACTCGGCCTGGCAAATGCACCGTGCCCGGTGGCCCCACCTCCTCTACCCTCTTGACGACCATGCGATGCTGGCGTCGGCGCTGGCTGTGTTCGGAAGGCCTGGTACAGGCTGGTTACCGTGCGGAATGAGTACGGCACGCGCCGTGGGCGAGTGCGCGCGCTGTCGCCTCAACATGCGGAAGGGAACCATTCCCATCCCATCGGCGTCACTATGGCGGAAGCGGCCGGCGGAGAGGCCAGGCCACGGGAGGGCACCATGCACGCTCGACACGCTATATACACACATCGCCGCGAGCGCCTTCGCTCACCGGTCCCGTGGCTGGGGCTCGCCATCGCGATGCTCGTGGCAGCGTGCGGCCAGGTTACCAGTGGCCGCACGCTGCCGCCCACGACGGGCGGCAATCCGACGGGCGCGGGCACGCCCGTCTCCGGCGTGCCCCAGACGCTTGGCCCTGCCGAAGGCGGCCAATACGAAACCGTGCTCGCGAGCGGTGGCATTACCTACCTCGGCAGCGGGAACGGCACCGTCTACGCCTTCCAGTCCAGCGGCGGTAAGCCCCTCTGGCAGCGGCACCTCAGCGGATCGGCCGCCCTTTCCGCCGTCGTCAACCAGGTCGTCTACGCCGAGGCCAGCGGGGAGAACAGCGACACCGCATACGCCCTGGACGCCGCCACCGGCGCGGTCCTTTGGCACTACACCTTCCCCACGGGGGTCATGGACTTGGCCATCTCGGGCGGCACCGTCTTCGCCAACGACGACGACCCGTCCGGCGCCGGCTCCACGATCTATGCCCTGCGCGCCAGCGACGGTTCGTTGCTGTGGCGTTACACAGCCCAGATCGAGATCCCGCAGCCGATCGAAGCGGCGGGTGGCGTCGTCTACGCCGAAGGCTCCGCGCCCTCGGGCGTGCCGCCGCAGCCCTCGCTGTACGCGCTTCGGGCGAGCGACGGCAAGCTGCTCTGGACCTATCAGACGGGTGGGGAGTTCGCCCTGCCAACCGTTGCGAATGGGATCGCGTATCTCGCGGTGGGTGACGGACCGCTGAATGTCGTCGAGGCTGTGGACAGCGCGACGGGCAAGGGTCTCTGGCGGTTCACCGCCGGCGCGGACCAGAGCTTCGTCGGCCGTGGCACGATCCCGACGGTCGCGAATGGAGTGGTCTACGTCGCGGCCAGCAGCATGGTCTACGCGCTGCGCGCCAGCGATGGCCACGTGCTCTGGCGGGCGAGCCGGGCCAACACAGGCATGCCGGTCCCCGAGTGGCCAGTCGTCGGGGACGGCGCGGTCTACTTCAAGGACGGTGATAGTGGGCTCGCCGCCGTGCGCGCGAGCGACGGTCTCTCCCTCTGGCATCAGCACGTCGGGAACATCATCATGGGCGTCAGCGAAGAGCAGGGGCTCATTCAGGCGCTGACGCAGTCCAATGTCGCCTACGGGCTGCGCGCGAGCGATGGCGCGCTGCTCTGGAAGCAGCCCATCGACAACTTCGCGACCTGGGATCGGGTAAGCCTTCCGTACGCCGTCGCGGCTGGCATCCTCTTCGTGGCGACCGAGAAGGGGACGCTGCAGGCGATCCGCGCTGCCGATGGCGCCTTGCTCTGGCACGACAGCGCCCCACCGCCCGAGGTGTTGTCCGCGCCGGTGTACGAGGCTAGCGTGACCTTTGCCAGCGGCGTGCGCTACGAACAGGCGCTGCGCGAGGTGACCGATCTCGGGTTGATGGTGGCCACGCTCTGCGAACCGTCGGGAGTGGCGTGGAACCCGCTCGGCCAGGGGTTTGGGCAGTACCCCGGCTTGATTGTGGACGCCACGCCGATGGCAGAGCCGAACTGGCTGACCCCGCTACGCGCCCTGCCAGGAGTGGCCAGTGTACAGCCCGTCGGCGCGCACGGCTGTCCGCTGCTCCAGGCCGCCCCGCCGGGCACGCTCGCCACCCTGGCGCCGGACGCCGCTGGGACACTCGTCCGCCTGACCTTCACGGGTCAGACGAGCTATGAGGCGGCGCTCGACGCGACTATCACCCTTGGGTTTCGGCTGACGAACCCCTGCTACGAGCGGCTGCCGCAAGGAGCGCACGTGATGTGGACGCCGATGGGCCAGGAGCACGCGTTCGCGCAGTCGCAGGCACTGCTCGTGCGCACGACGACGTTCAACTCCACCGCCTGGCAGCAGCAGGCGCGCGGCGCGGCCGGCGTGACGCGGGTGGAGGTGCAGCCGGCCGTCGTGTGTGCGACACCCTAGAGCAAGCGGTGTCTACATGATCTGCGCGCGCCCTGGAAGAGTGTGGCGCCTCGATCAGCTTCGCGGGCACCTTTCCGGGCCGCACTCAGATCATGCCGCCGGCGATCTACCTCATGCGCCCGTCACCGGCCATTCCGTCTGATGCCACCGCGAAGCATGCGCGATCAGACGGCAACGGCTGGCTGGCTGCGTCGCCGATCCGGGACGAGCGCGGCCCCGCTCGCCAGCGCCAGGGCGGAGCCTGCGCTCGGGCCGACTACCGCCAGGGTGTCAGCACGCTGCTCACCGCGGGGCATTGGGTAGTGGAAGAGACCGTACCGCAGCTTGAGCAGGAGGATCCGCCGCACCGACTCGTCGATCCGAGCCTTGCTCAGCTGGCCGGATGCCACGGCCTGGCGTAGAGCGTCCTCCATATCCTGCATCTCAGACGCGGTTGCGGGGCCTTCGAGCATATCATTGCCGGCCTCGATGGCCAGGACCGCCGCCTGCGCCATCGAATACGTCTGGGTGATGCCGGCCATATAGAGCGCGTCGGTGACGACCACGCCATCATAGCCGAGCTGGTCGCGCAGAATGCCCGTCACGATCGGATAGGAGAGCTCGGCCGGCATGCTCGCATCGAGCGCCGGCATCAGCAGGTCGGTCGTCATGATCATGCCCGGCTGGTGACTGATGAGTGCGCGATAGGGCGCGAGATCGGTCTGCTCGATGTAGGTGCGCGAGCTCTTGATGACCGGCAGACAGAAATGCGGATTGCAGTTCATCGAGCCCAGCCCGGGGAAGTGTTTCAAGGTGGCGACGACGCCCTGGCCCTGGAGCGCGTCCACCTGTGCGGCGCCCATCCGCGACACCAGGTCAGGCGAACGACCAAATGCGCGCGTCCAGTTCCACCCGGCCGCCAGGACGTCAACGACTGGAGCGAAGTCGGTATTCAACCCCAGCTCTTTCAGCTGCTGGCTAATCGAGGTCGCCTCGCGCGTCGCGACGTTGGGATCACCGGTGGAGCCGATCTGCCAGGCAGTCAGGTGTGACCCAAAGATCTGTTCGATCTGGGGATCTCCGTCGCCCTCTTCGTCGGCACCGATGAGCAGCGGAATGGCCGCCGCGTGCTGCATGGCGGTGGTGAGCTGCTGCGTCTGCGGGATGGTGTCGATACCAGACTGGTAAAGGATCACGCCGCCAGCGTTCATCGGTCCGATCGTCCGCTGCAAGTCCGGGCGGAAATCCGGGTACGTGACGGTGATGAGGAAGAGCTGGCCGAGCTCCTGGTCGAGCGTCATGTGCGTGATGAGGTTGTTGACCGCAGTCAGCCGCCAGTCGGGCGGCGGGGTGGCGTTCGCGACCGACTGAGGGCGAAGTGCTGTCGCTTTCGGCGTGGCCGGCCGACCCGCCGCCGAGATGCGCGCGAGAGGCGACGCGCACCCGGCCA
>CAYQFU010000144.1:0-1380 GCA_964416775.1 uncultured Ktedonobacterales bacterium | reverse complement strand
GCCAGCACCGCCAGCACCGCCAGCGCCATGATCGGGGCACGGCCACGCGTCGGCGTGACGCCGCGCCGCACCCGCGTGTCTGTACGGGTCATGGGATCGCATCCTCCCGCGCGTGGCGCACTTCCAGAACCCGTTCCGTGCCAGGCGCCTCCCCTGCCCCCTCATTGCATGAGCGGCACGCTCGCGCGCACAGCGACGTGAGGAGAGGAGGGCTGTGCCGCGTCGCGCCTTGGGTGCCCGCAGCCAGAATGGATGGCGACTCAGGAGCGCGGGCATGGCCTGCGCCACGCCTTACAGCATGGAGTGCGCCAGCGACGAGCACACCCGCGCCGTGCGGAATTGGCCTTCCGGCTCCGCGGCCTTGACGCGTCCGATCAGCGCCTCAGCGCCTCATCGGACAGCACCGCGACAAGGCAATCTGCCGCGGCACATGGCTCGGCGAGATGGCCGGCAGGGAAGCGAGAGGAGGGGCTGGGGTCAGCGATTGCAGGAGCTGCTTCGAGACCCACGGCGACTGCGGCCCAAACAGGTGGCGGAGGAGGAAGTACTCCGGGAGTGGGTGATCGTCGGTGACGAGCGGTCCATCTCCCGCGAATTTCGCGACCTGATCCTCCTGGATCCACACGAGCGTGGGAATCAGCGATGCCCAGCCATCCAGGTCATGCTCGGGCGAGTCTTGCGCGGCGGAGAGGTCCTGGACGATCCCCGGCCGGCTGAGCACCTGATGAATGGCGGCCGGATCGAAGGCGATTGGCTGGTCTGAGCCGAGCATGAAGAGCCCAAAGCCGCCGGGCCCGAAGGCGATGATCACGTGCGGGAAGACGGCACGATACGTCCGCACATGCGCCTTGAACTCGTCGATGGTCTGCCCATAGGGGATCCACTGCATCATCACCCCACCCGGATTCAGGCGCCCCTTCGCGGCCGCGTAAAACTCGCGCGACGAGATCACCGATACACCGGAGGTATAGATCGGCGGCGGCGGGTCGACGACGATGATATCGTAGCGGTGGTCGGTCAGCTCGACGAAATTGCGGCCATCGGCGATGATCACCTGCCCGTTCGGACTGGTCAGCACCTGCTGTGCGTCAGGGTAGAACGCCCCGAACATCTCCGGGACTGACGGGACGAGCTCCACCGCCTCAACGTGCAGTCCGGCATTTAACGCCGTCCGGTAGGTCGAGCCCATCCCGAAGCCGATCGTCAGGTCCGTCGCGGAGTGCGGACGGAGGATGAGCGGCAGGATCGGCATCAGCTTGGCATCCACCGTCAGCCGAGTCATCGACGTGCCGGCGACCCACAGCTGCGGCAGGCCGCCATTGACAGAGCCGGCCTGGACGGAGGCGATCTCGTCCTCCGCGGACCGGGCGATGGTGACGT
>CAYQFU010000143.1:11478-15217 GCA_964416775.1 uncultured Ktedonobacterales bacterium | reverse complement strand
AGCGGCTACCACATCCGCGAGGCCGGCGCCACGGCCGTGCAGGAGCTCGCCTTCACCCTCGCCGATGGCCTCGCCTACGTGGACGCCGCGCTCGAGCGCGGCCTGACCATTGACGAGTTCGCGCCCCGGTTGTCGTTCTTCTTCGACGTGCACAACGACTTCTTCGAGGAGATCGCCAAATTCCGCGCCGCGCGCCGCATCTGGGCGCGCCAGATGCGCGACGTCTACGGCGCCAAAGATCCCCGCTCGTGGATGCTGCGCACCCATGCGCAGACCGCCGGCGTCTCACTCACCGCGCAACAGCCCGACAACAACGTCGTGCGTGTCGCGGTGCAGGCCCTGGCCGCCGTCCTGGGCGGCACCAACTCGCTGCACACCAACTCGCTCGACGAGGCGCTGGCGCTGCCCACCGAAAAGGCCGCGCTGATTGCCCTGCGCACGCAGCAGATCATTGCGGAGGAGAGCGGTGTCACCACCACGGTGGACCCCCTCGCCGGCTCGTTCTTCGTGGAGGCGCTCACCGACGAGACCGAGCGCCAGGCCCTGGCGTACATCAACCAGATTCACGAGCTGGGCGGCGTGCTCGCCTGCATCCGCAACGGCTTCTTCCAGATCGCCGAGGCGTCGTACCGCTTCCAGCGCGAAGTGGACGCTCACGAGCGCGTGATCGTCGGCGTCAACGAGTACGCCATGGAAGAAGACCTGCGCGTGCCCACGCTCTACGTAGACCCAGCCAAAGAGCGCATCCACCTGGAGCGGCTGCAGCGCGTCCGCGCCACTCGCGACGCCCAGCGCGTCGGCGCCACCCTGGCCGCCCTGGAGGCAGCCGCCAGGCAGCCCCGCGAAAACGTCATGCCCTACCTGCTGGACGCCGCCCACGCCTACGCCACCCTGGGCGAGATCATGGGCGTCTTCCGCACCGTCTTCGGCGATTACACCGAGGCCGCCATCTATTGATGGCGGCCTATGGCCTGTCGCACTTCCCTCTCTAGCTGTGCGCCCGCTCGCCTCACCCGTTCCCGAACTCCCCTCTCCCGCCGCGGCGGGGGAGGGGTTGGGGGTAGGGGCCCTCAGCGCCGCACGTGCCCATTCACGCGCTCACCGGCGGTGGCCGATGACGCCATCGCGATCTGGTCGTCGATGCCCAGTTCCCGGCACTCCTCTTTCAGCACCGTTGCGGAGAGCTTGATCTGCTCTGCCGCCCTCTCTGGGTCGTGGTCGTGCAGCCGCAACGCCGCCAGAATCGCCTCGCGCCGGACATCGCGCACCATTTCCTCCAGCGACGTGCCCGCCCGCACCTTCTGCTCCACGTCGAGCACGTAACGGTTCAGCTCACTCTGGAAGATAATTTGGTCCGCCGTGATCGGTCCCCCACGGCTCAGCACCACCGCGCGCTGGATCACGTTCTCCAGCTCGCGCACGTTGCCCGGCCAGTCATACTTGCGCAGCCGCTCGACCGCCCCCTCGCTGATGCGCGCTGGCGGCTGATTGCCGTACCGGTGCTTGTCGAGGAAGTGGGCCACCAGCGCAGGGATGTCACCACGGCGCTCGCGCAGCGGCGGCATGTGGATCGGCACCACATTCAAGCGGAAATACAGGTCCTGACGGAACCGGTTAGCCAGGACTTCCTCGCGCAGAGTCTTGTTGGTGGCGGCGATCACGCGCACGTCCACCTTGATGGGCATCGTGCCCCCCACCCGCTCGAACTCGTGCTCCTGCAGCACCCGCAACAGCTTCTTCTGCGTGCTGAGCGACATCTCGCCCACTTCGTCGAGGAAGATCGTCCCGCCGTTGGCGGCTTCGAAGCGGCCCTTGTGCAGTGCCAGCGCCCCGGTAAAGCTGCCCTTCTCGTGACCGAACAGCTCGCTCTCCAGCAAGGTCTCCGGCAGCGCCGCGCAGTTCACCTTGACCAGCGGCCCCTTGCGCTTGGACGCATTGTGGATGGCCTCGGCCATCAGCTCCTTGCCCGTGCCCGTCTCCCCGGTCACCAGCACCGTCGTCGGCGTGCGCGCCACCTGACCAATCGTCTTGAAGATCTCGATCATCTGAGCATCGGTGCCGACGATGCGCTCCGAAGGATCCGTCTTGGCCGGCAGTTTCGGATACTCCACATTCCGCTTCAGGTGCTCGTGCTGCAGCACCCGTTGGATCGTCTCCAGCAGCTGGTCCAGATCGAAGGGCTTGTTGATGGCTTCCGTCTGCTTCGTCAGATAATCCGCCGCCCCCTGCTGGATCGCCCTGATCGTCAGGTTGGCCGAGCTGTTGCCGGTCACCAGAATCACTGGCACATCGATGCCCTGCTCCAGCATGCGCTCCAACACCTCGGTCCCTTCGAGATCGGGCATCTTGTTGTCCAGCAGCACGAGGTCAGGGAGCTGCTCTTCCGAGCCGGACAGCAGATCGAGCGCCTGCATGCCGTTGCTCGCTTCGATGACAGTGTAGTCCTCGCCGTCGAGAAACTCACGCAACACGTCCCGCACTGGCGCGTCGTCATCTACGATGAGAATGCGAGCCTTCGGGTCTCCGTTGCCTGTGCGGTTTCCCCGCGTATTACCTGCCATTGCGCATCTCCTCTGAAAACACAGAAATCTGTTGACCGAATGGGATGTGAGTCTGGCGTCGCTGCCAGATGGCGAACGATTCGACGCTCCATCCATGTGACCCACGCATGAGCGGACCCAGGAGCCGTATGCTCGTCATGCGATCCGAATACAAAGTAGCAACCCGATGTTGTTCGAGCGCGTGCGGTGCGCAGGTACCGTCTGTGTGTACTCTGTCGCCGGTTCTCTCTCACCTGACCTGCCGCGGAGGTGCGCTCACCAGGTACAAGGTACCGGAACGTCAGACGATGGAGGGTGTCCGCCACGGGCCCCAAGCCGCTGGCACCTACAGCCGAGCGACAGCTTCACAGGGTTTGTGGAATGTTGGATGACCATGTGTCTCCTTGGGCATTATAGCCCCGCCCGCTGATACCTCGCAACCGTACGGGCGGATATCTAAACGTGTCTTTATGACACGATCATGACGCGCTGGTCACACGGGGAACGTGCGTCCAGCCGCCGCGCTCAATCTGCCGCTGTGCCAGCGGCCCAACAGATGAGCGAATGCTGTCTCCACGCCCTGGCGCCTCGGCTCGAGCGTCGGCGGCAAGGGGGGACTAGCATCCAGGATGCCAGTTTCTCGACCGATCGACCGGCAATGTGCCGTGCGTCTGGCTCTTACTTCACTGCACGACAGTGCAACTCGGCTGGTTTAGAAGGACTCTACAGACCCTTCTTCGGCGTGCGGCATCGACCCACGCGACCCCTCCGCCTGTGCCGACTGCGCGGTGTCTTCCGCCCGCTCCGTGCCGCTGCCTGGACGCTTGAACACATAGTATGCTGAGTGTGGGCTCAACGGCTGAATGCCCACCAACTCCCATCCCTCGCGCCCAAGCCCGTCCAGATAACGACGCACGAATGTGGTGCGCCGCTCGTTTGCGATCAGCGTCTCGCGCCCCTCAGCGGAGATGCGCCCTCGATAGTCGATATACACCACCTGGTACGCGTAGGCCTGCATGGCATGTCTCCCTTACCCACTGTCACGCCGCGCCGCGGACACACCCGAGTCGCGCTGCGGTCGCCCGGCGGGCGAGGCTCGCACGGCTATCTCGGCGCCCCACATGCAGTGTATACGCTGGGAGAGGCTCTCTGGTCGCGACTCATGCCACAGGCGGCCCATGCCACAGGCGGCCCATGCC
>CAYQFU010000143.1:9110-11378 GCA_964416775.1 uncultured Ktedonobacterales bacterium | reverse complement strand
GCTCTCTGGTCGCGACTCATGCCACAGGCGGCCCATGCCACAGGCGGCCCATGCCGCTTGTGCCCATGCCACATTATCCTCGCGGCCAGTGCCGTGCCACGGGCCCACGCGTCTTGGCCCATGCCACTCCGTCGGCATGCTGCGCGTCCACGATCCCGCCCGTATTCGCCTATTCGACAGGCGCATCCACCGGGCGCACTGGCACGCCCTCCATCACGTGGCTCCGCACGAGCGCCACCAGATCGTCCAGATCGAACGGTTTGGCAATAAAGTCCTGAATGGGGAGCTTGCGTACGTGTTCGTAGTTGTTCGATGCACTCATTACCAATATTGGAAAGCGTGCGCCCACATCTTCGCGCAGTCGGCTAATCAACTGATAGCCATCCATGCGCGGCATCAGCAAATCGATCAGTGCCAGCGCGGGTGGCTGCAGACGCGCATAATCCAGCGCCGCCCGGCCATCCCCAAAGGCCACCACCGTGTATCCCTCTCCTTCGAGCACCTGAGAGAGAATATCCAGGATGTCCAGCTCGTCGTCGACGAGCATCACGATTTGCCGCATTCCACGCCTCCGCCGTGCCGCGCAATCATCTTTGACTTGGGACGTCCTGAGAGTAACTGAGTAACCGCTCCATTGCACGATGACCTGAGAGGAAGATGCCAGTCCAGGCGGGGCCTCACATCCGCCGCCTGGCGCTCACCCGCCATTAGTACCAGCAGTTGCGCGCGGCAACACGAGCATGAAGACCGCCCCTCGCGCCCGTTCCGGTCCCGTCCCGTTGTTGATTCGCAGCTCCCCGCCGTGCGCCTGCACGATCCCACGCGTGATGTACAGGCCCAACCCGCTGCCAGGCACCTCTGTGCTGCCCGGACCCCGCTCGAACGGCCTCAAGATGCGCTCGATGTCGCCGTCCGCAATGCCCGCCCCCTCATCCCGTACACTGACGCAGGCGTTGACCCCTTCCTCCCAGACACGCACCTCGATCGCACCACCTTCCACCGAATACTTCACCGCATTGTCCAGCAGGTTGCGCACCGCCTGCAGCACTCGGTCGCGATCCATCACCACCAGGCCCACGCCGGGCTCATCCACCACACTGAAGCGGCGATTGGGCACGGTTGTGCGGAATTGCTCCACCGCCTGGCGAATTTCAGTCGCCAGGTCGTACGGCTCTCGCCGCAAATCGAAATGCCCCGTACTCAGCCGCGTGGCGGTCTGCAGATCTTCCACGAGCCGGTTCAGTCGCTGGCTGTACTCGATGATCAGCCCCGTGTACTTGGTGAGCGCCTCCCGATTGATGTCCGTGCGCGCCGCCAGCTGCGCGTAGTTCATCACCAGCGCCAGCGGCCCCTTCAGCTCGTGTGCCACCATCGCGACGAAGCGCTCGTGCTGCTCCTGCGCCTGCCGCAGCTGGCGGTTGGTCGCATTCAGCTCCGCCACCTTGTCGCGCAGCTCCTCGGTGGCCGCCGCTACCTGTGTCCGCAGTTGCGCGTTGAAATCCTGCACGGCCGCGTTGGCCGCCTCCAGCTCCGCCACCCGCCGGGCCAGCTCGCGCCGCAGCCGCCGACCCTCCATCCCCCGCGCGACGGTCAGCCGCAGCTCCTCGACATCCGTCGGCTTCACCAGATAGGCATAGGCCCCCGTGCGCAGGGCGCGTAGCGCGGACTCCAGCGTGGCGTAGCCCGTCAGCACCACCACCACCGCGTCCGGAGCCAGCGCCCGCACCACGTCGAGCGGGTCCTGGCCGTCGTCGTCCAGGTGCAGGTCCGTCAGCACGACGTCGAACGGCTCCTCGCGCAGCAACGACTCCGCCTCCACCAGGCGCTCCGCCGTGCGCACCGCGTATCCATCGAGGCGCAACACAGCCGCCAGCGTCTCGCAGACGCCGACATCGTCGTCCAGCACGAGCACGCGCGCCATCGTCTCCTCCGGCTCGGCGACAGCTCCCGTCTTCCCCATGCTTCGTTCCGTCATGCCCCTCGGCCCTCCTCGCCGCTCGCGGGTCGCCACTCTGCGCTCCCTCTCATTGGAGCAGCAGGGCGGCGCTGGCGATGGTCGTAGTCTTGTGCGCGAGTATACCACCCTGGCCGCGCATCGATGGCCTTTGGCGCTGCCACAAGCAGCCTAGCAGCTGCCGAGAAACGGGCCAAAGAGCGACTTTCACGCGTGGACGCTCCGCAAGCGCGGGAGTACTTTTCGGCAAGCACAACTGGGGCAATGTGCGGTCCGATGCCTCCACGCGCCTCTGCCCTTGGCCTCGCCCTCCC
>CAYQFU010000143.1:0-9010 GCA_964416775.1 uncultured Ktedonobacterales bacterium | reverse complement strand
GGGCAATGTGCGGTCCGATGCCTCCACGCGCCTCTGCCCTTGGCCTCGCCCTCCCTCGCCCTACCGCCCCCTTCGCCCACGCGGATTACCCGCGCGATCTTCGTCGCGCGGCTGGTGCAATCACCACCCCCCTCGCCCCCACGGGTTACCCGCGCCACTTCAATTGCGCGGCCCGGCTGCTCTCACTCCGCTCGCCCTCGCCTGTACCTTCTCCGTGCCCTCCGTGCTTCCTTCGTGTCCTCCATGTCACTCCGTCCCCTCTCTCCCCTCTCCGCACCGCTCGCCGCTTTCAGTCTGCCCGGCCGGCTGTGGTATAATCCCTGGCGCGGACCGCATTGGGCAATGGGGCCCCGGCCGGCCTGCCAGGCACACTGAAGGACGGACTCACATGGATTTTGCGCTCAGCGACGAGCAACAGATGATCCGCGACATGTGTCGCGAGTTCGCCGAAGACGAAATCAAGCCTCGCGCCGAACAGATGGATCACACGGCCGCGTTTCCCTACGACCTCGTGCGCAAGATGGGGGAGCTGGGCTTGCTCGGCCTGCCCTTCCCCGAAGCCTATGGCGGCGCGGGCGCCGACTTCCTGGCGTACTGTGTGGCGCTGGAAGAGATCGGTCGCGGCGACGCGGCGGTGGCCATCACGATGGAAGCGCACACATCCCTGGGCGCCACACCATTCTTCCTCTTCGGCAGCGAGGAGCAAAAGCAGGAGTATCTCGTGCCCCTGGCGCGTGGCGAGCAGCTCTGGGCCTTCGGGCTGACGGAACCGGGTGCCGGCTCCGATTCCGCCGGCACCCAGACGCGTGCCGAGCTGTGCGACGGCGCCTGGCGCATCAACGGCGCCAAGAACTTCATCACCAACGCGGGCACCGACATGACCGGCGGCGTCACCATCACCGCTGTCACGGGCACCATGCCCGACGGCCACAAGGAAATCACCAACCTGATCGTGCCGCGGGGCACCCCAGGCTACGTCATCGGCAACCCGTACCACAAAATGGGCTGGCGCGCCTCCGACACCCGTCCGCTGTCCTTCGAGGACTGCCGTGTGCCCGAGGGCAACATCCTGGGCAATCGCGGCGACGGCTTCCGCCAGTTCATGCGGATTCTGGACGCCGGCCGGGTCGCCATCGCCGCCATGTCCGTTGGGCTGGCGCAGGCCTGCCTGGATGAGTCGTTGAAGTATGCGCGCGAGCGCCAGCAGTTCGGGCGGCCCATCAACACGTTCGAGGCCATACAGTTCAAGCTCGCGGACATGGCCACCGAAATCGAGTTGGCGCGCCTGATGTACTACAAGGCGGCCTGGCTGCATTTACGCGACGAGCCATACACCAGGGAAGCCTCCATGGCCAAGCTCTACGCCTCCGAGACGGCGAAGCGCTGCGCCGATCGCGCGGTGCAGATCCACGGTGGCTACGGCTTCATGGACGAGTATCCCGTCTCACGCTACTGGCGCAACGTCAAGGCCCATGAGATCGGCGAAGGGACCAGCGAAGTTCAACGCATCATCATCTCCAAGCAGCTCGACTGCTGATCCGGCGCGGCTGAGATCCCCGCTGGGCCGAGCCGGGCGCCATTCGAACCGGCCGCGGGCCAGCGCAAGCCAGGAGCGCCGTTCCACGCGACGAGCGGGCGATAGAGGGCGAGGCAGCAAGTGGGAACGGCGATGAGCGCGCACATCCGCGCCGGACTGGCGGCCGGCGCCATAGGGTTCGTGCTTGGCTACCTGGCTCAGCTTGGCGCCGGCCTTGGCGCGCTCGCCCTGCTGGGACTGGTCGCCCTGCTGGCCGGCCTTGGCACAGCCAAATGGCTGCCTCGCGAATGGTATGGCCGCCAGCTCGAAGCCGGCGCGCGCTCCGGCGCCGCTGCCTGCGCCGTCGCCGCCGTCGGCATGTTCCTCTCGCTCGCGTTCGCCGGCAAGCACGACACCCGCGCCCTGGCCGCCCAGTCGCACCTCCTGGGACTCGACCTGGCCGGCGCTATCCGCGCGTTTGCTCCCATCGGCTGGCTGGGCGCCGCGCTGCTGCTGTCCCTCGCTGGCATCGCCCTCGGCACTGGACTGGGCGGCCTCGTGGCGCTGGCTGCCGCCTGGGATAAGAATCGCCGCGCCATCGAAGTGGTGGAGCGCGCTCGCGAGGCCGCCCAGCGTGCCAACCGTCTCACCGCCGCCGGTCGCCCCACGCATGGCCCGCTCACCCCGCCCATAACTGGCACCACGCTCGGCCAGAGCGACGTTGGCCCAGCATCCATCCCCCGGTCTACAGGCGCCATGCCACGCCAGCACGACCCCGCCGGGTTCCCGCCCCCGCGCCGCCAGCCGGCGGCGGGCAACTCAGCTCTCCACTCCGCCCTCGCCGCCTGGGCCGAATCTAACGCCAACACCGGCGCCCCGCCGCCCTCATCCAGCACTCAGCCGCCCGCCCGACCTGCCCGTCAGCCGCAGGCCCAGCCCCAACCCCCGTCCACGCCGCAGAACCCACCGGACGAGGAAAACTGGCTCTGCTGAGCCCACGCTCGCCTCAGCTGACGCGCTCCACGAAATGCAGCGGCAGCACCGGGCTCGTTCCATCCTCCAGCCGCACGCGCACCGCGCGCGCCAGTATGCCCGCCTCGACGTGCTGCTGCTGATTGAACTGATACACCACCTCGCCGCGCGCGCCACGCGCCTGGCCCGCCGTCACGCGCACCCTCGCGCCGAGCGCCACCGTGCCGTCCGCTGGCACCGGCATCGTCGCGCTGCCAAGAGGTAGCGGCAGCAGCACATCCGGCCGCACATTGCGCCGCGGATCGGTGAAGCCTGTGACGAGCGCGATGTCCCCCGTCCGTTGCGCCAGCGCCTGCAAGGTCGCCGCGTCCATAGCCACCGTACCCGCACCCTCCGTGAACACCAGTGTGAGCGGAATGCGCGCGATCTCCGGCACCAGCCCGTCCAGCACGGACGACATCTCCAACCGCGTGAACGCCTCCAGCTCGCGTGCCCCCACACTCCCCGCGATGACCCCGGCCGCCCCCAGGCTCGCGGCGCGCTGCAGGAGGGTAAGCGGCGCCTGGCCTGGATAGACGATCACCACGCCTCGCGGGATGGGAACCACCGCCACCGACTCGCCCCGCGGCAGGAAGTGAATCGGACCCGTCGCCGGCCCCCCCACGCCCAGCAGGCCCTGGATGATGGTCGCCGCCCCCTCGATCGCGAGCCCATGACCTGGCGTCACGTGCGTCACCCGGCCAGCCAGCCCCGCCAGCACGTACTCTCGCTGCCCATCCATCCCCGGCCGTTCCGCGATCGGCTGATCCGGCCGCACCTGCTCGCCCACGGCCACCAGCGCCGTCGCGCCTCCGCCCAGCGGGCGCACCCGCCGCACGTTGGCCGCTGGAATCACCGGCCAGCCCAGCGGAAAATCCATGCCCCAGCCTCCTGCAAGTCATCTCGCCCTATCACATCTATCGTGGCTGACCGCTCACGCAGCGTAGGCGCGTCCGATGCACTCCCGGCGAACTCCCGGCGAACGCACGCGCGACACCCGACGAACGGCCGACCAACATAGGCGCGTCCGGTGGACGCCCGGCGGACGCAGGCACGACGCATCAACCACACCCAGTACCACATCACTCTCGATGTCTGATCCCCACGACTCCCCTTCGCCTCACTCGCGTCCCAGTCCGCCTCCGGGCGGACTTCGCGGCCGCAGGCCATCCAGGCGCGAATTCATCCGCCGGCCCTTCGCCATCGCGCCCGCCGGCCCATGCCGGCGCGCACTCACTCGCCGGCCCCTCGTGGCGGGCTCGCTACGCCGTGATGCCCATCGCCGCCCGCCACTCACGCAGCCGAGCGCGCCGCTCTTCCGCCCCGGCCGGCAGCGCCAGCGGCCGCCCGCGAGCGTCCACGATCAGCCCGAGCAGACCACCGTCCAGCGGATCGCTGGCCCGCGCATGCTGGCCCGGCCCCAGCCCCACGTCCACCGTCGGCGCTGGGAAGAGCGACAGCAGCGCGCGCTCGCCCGTGTGCAGCGGCAGCCGCACGATGGTCCCCTGCATCACGTCCACCACGTGCCTCCGGCCATCACCGTACTCCAGGCTTACCCGCACTGCCGGCTGCCCCTCAGGCACCGCTCCGAACGTGGAGACCACCGACCCAAGCTGCGCCACCACCGCATCGCCTTCCGCGATCTGTCCGCCAATACCAGCGTCCAGCACCCCCAACTCTCCGAGCATGCCGGCCAATTGCGCCACGTCGAGCACCAGCGACGTGATACCCTTTGGCTGCAGCGCGTCCAGCAGGATCATCGCGGCCTGCGCGTGCCGCGGCGTATGCGCCAGCACCCCTCCCGTGCCCAGCAGCACGTCCAGCGGCTGCAGCCCGCCCAGCATCGACCCGGGCGCGCGCAGCGCCAGCATGATCGCCTCGCGCGCGAATGCGTGCTCGATCTCCAGCTCGCGCGGCGTGGACGGCAGCAGACCAGGCCGCAGCATTCGCTGCAGCACATAGTCGCGCAGCTCTGTCTCCTCCACCGGCTCGGCGACCCACCGCAACACGCTGGCCGCTCCCGTCGCTCGCAGGATCGCGCCGAGCCCCAGCCCCACTCCCGCCTCGGGCTGCATGGCCGGCAACACATTCCCCTGCGCCGTTGCGCCCACGAGCGCGGTGGAGCTGGCCCCCACGTCCACCCCCACGACATTCATCTGGTAGTGCTGGCCAAGAAAGCGCACCGCCCCCGCGAGCGACGTGGCAACCGATGTGGGCGGCACACTGCTTATCGCTCGCACCCGATCGTAGCCAGGGACCGCACGCAGCACGGCGCTCTCGTACAGACCTGCCACCGCCCGGCTCAGCGGAGCCAGCGTCGTCGGCGTGAGCGGATCGAGCACCTGCGGCTCCGCGCGTCCGCCGAGCGCGTCGCGCAGCAGCTTGCCCTCCGCGGGCAGACCCGCGAAGACGACTGGTACCTCGGGCCGGGGCGTGCTCTCCCCTCCCTGGCCGCGTGCCCCCTCCATCCAGGCGGCGATGGCACGGCCCGTCTCGTCGATGTCGGGCCGCCCGCGCTGCCCTTCCAGCGAGTGGCCCACCACCAGCACCGCATGTGGCCGGAGCGCCCACAGCCGCGCCATATGGCGCTCCCACTCTGGCGACACCGCATCATCCCGCGGCGCCATCACATCGGCGGGAAACGGCTCCAGCGCCGTGAACAGCCCGCCGATGCCGCGGTGAACCAGCGAGGCCAGAGCATCGCGGGCCGGCCCCGCCGTCAGCAGCCGCAGCGGCCCTCCAGCGCTGATCGCCACCACCACCGCGTCCACGCCATCACCAGCCTCCTGTTCCGGCATGAGCAGTCGTCCGTCCCGCACCAGCTGGCGCGCGCTGATGCGCTCGACATCGCCGATGGCTGTCAGCATGCCGCGCATCACGTCGCCGTAGGGCGGCATAGCCGTAGTCGGCGTCTGGCTCACACAAAGCAGCCGGTGGCGTCCATCCACCAGCCCCAGCAGGGCCACCTTGGTGAACGCGGAGCCACAATCCACCGCGAGCAGCGAGCGGATGGACGGCGTGGCGGGGGCACCCGAAGTGTGCCGTTGCGTGCCCGTGGCGCTGCTCACTCCTCGTCCCTCTCCATCCAGTGCATGAACGTACTATATCCTGTTGCGTGCTGTTGCGTGCTGTTGCGTGCGACGGCGAGCGTCCGCGGCCCACCACCAGTCGTCCCAGGACCTTGCCGGCTCCATCTCAACGGCCCAGCGGACGGCACATTGCGATCCCATCGCGCGCGATCAGCGCCTACTTCCTGCCAAACCAGCGCTTGCGCTTGCCGGTCTTCTTCTGTGGCTCGCTCCACTCCCAATCTTGCTCCGCGCCGGCCCCGCCTGGGTTGCCGTCACCCTGTACCCGCGCACGGTCGTACTCGTAGCTAAAGCGGCCTGGCACACCCGGGCGCTCGTCGCCAAAGCGGTCGGCATAGTGATCCTCCGGCTGATCGCTCGACGGCACCTGCCGGTCGTCCCAGAAATCGCTGAACTCTTCTCCCATGCCTGGTTCAGGCGCCGGCGCACCCTGACCCATCGCCGCGCGCGCGCCACCATATTCCTGCTGCCCATCCCAGCCACTCGCGCCGCCGCCGCCCGGCCATCCACCAGACCCGTTGCCGCGACCCTGGCGCTGACCCTGGTCCCGCAGCCACGGAGGCAGCTCGGCATCGGGAATCGTTCCCTGCATGGGACGCCGGCCGCCATTGCTGCCAGGTCCGCTCGCTGCCGGCGCCTCCATGGCTGCCCCCGCCATCGCGGGGCCCGCCCCCGCGCCCGAGAGCCACGGCGGAAGATTGGCCTCCTGGGCCACCCCTACAGCGCCCGCCTCCCCGTCAAATGCCCAGCCTCCGCCGTTGCCAGCGCTCGCGCCCGCTCCGCCCTGCCCTATCGGTAGGGACACCTGCTTACTCGTCCAGCCCTGAGACGAGCTGAACACTGGCTCGGCTGCCGCCTGCTCCTGCCGTACCCATGATGGCAAGACCTGTGGATCGATCAAATCGGACGCCGAGAATGACGCCACCGCGCCACCCTCCGCCTCCTGCGCCGCATTCCCTGGCGCGCTGGCGCCGCCGCCCAGCCCTCCAAATGCGCCCGCACCGTCCTGCCCGCCGGCGCCACTGCCAAAGCCATCCTGGGGCGCTGTCCACCAGCCCGATCCTGGGGCGCCTGCCGGCGTACCGAACGCCATTGCCCCGGCTCCGTCGCCACCCGGCGCATCGTACGCACCGGCGCCGAAGCCGCCGAATGCGCCGCTACCGTTGCCGCCTGGCGTGTCGAACGCGTACCCGCCGTTTCCCGGTTGACTGCCGAACGCACCCGCGCCGCTCCCTGGCTGCCCACCATACCCACTGCCAGGCATGGGCTGCGGTGGGGCATAGCCCGTACCGCCCGCGGGGGGCAGCGATGGGCCGGCCTGCGCCCGCAGCCAATCCGGCAGCGCCGAATCGTCCACCAGCTGCCCCGCCGCCATGGATCCCAATCGCGCACCCGCGCCAGGATTCGAGCTCGCGAAGGGCTGCGGCAGCGGCGCCGACCCCTGCATGCGCGGCACCTGCGCCTCCGCATACACCTGGTTCAGCCACGCCGGCAGCGGCTCATCCGTCACCGGCCCCGCAAGCCATTGCGAAATGCTTCCCGCGGGCGGCCCATCCACTGCCGGCGTCGCCGGCTCCTGGCGTAGCCACAGCGGCAGCGACCGCTCGTCCACCAGCGTATTGGCGGCCAGACCTCTTCCGCCCAACGGCGCCTCCGCTGGCGCGGGCGCCTGGTCAGCGCTCGGCCCGCCCAGCCAGGTTGGCAGCGAGGAAGCGTCGAGCAACGACTGCGCGGGCATTCCACCACCCTGCGCCGACTGCGGCGGCTGCTGTGGCTGGAAGATTCCCGCCGTCGGTTGGGGCGCGAATGCCCCTGCTGGCGCCGCGTTCCCCGCCGAGGCCAACGGACCTCCCGCCCATCCTCCTGGCGATCCTCCTGGCGATCCTCCGTTCGCGCCTCCCAGCCCCATGCTAGGGTGCTGCTGCGTCGGCTGCGCCTCGTATGGATTCCCTGACGCGGCGGCGCGCAGCCATTCCGGCAGCGCTGCATCGTCGAACAGACCAGCGGTCCCAGCCGGCTGGCCCGGCGCGCCTCCCATGCCCCACTGTTGCGGCCCGGAAGATCCAGCGCCGCTCCCGTACGGCTGCGGCGCCGGATTCGACCCCCACTGCCCCGCCTGCGGCATCGCCGCCCCTGGTTGCGCCTGTTGCGCCCATGGCGGCGCCGCGTTCGCGAGCGGAGACTGCCCCCAACCCGGCTGCGCTCCGGCTGGCCCGGACGGATTCCATCCACCGTTGGCAGGCGTCGGTGCCGCGCCCCAGCCCGGCTGCGCGCCCTGCCCCGGAGTGGGCGCCGCGCCCCAGCCCGGCTGCGCGCCATGACTCGATGCCCCAGGTGCCCATGCGCCGTTCGCCGCTGGCCCGCCACCCCACTGTCCACCGCTGGAGCCTGCCGGCGCGGGCGGTGACCCAGCTCCAGCGTCGCGGATCCAGTCCGGCAATGCGTCCTCGCTCAGCAGCGATCCCACCGAGAACGAGCCTTCGGCATCCTGCGCTGCCGGTGGCCCTCCCGCCTGCGGTCCGCCCCATTCGCCGCCGAATCCTCCAGCATTGTGGCCATTTGGTGGCATACCGCCCCCGCCCTGCATCTGCGCCCGCGGTCCTCCCTGCTGGGCGCCCTGCAGCGAGCGCATCCAATCGGGCATGCTGAGCTCGCCAGGGCCGGTGGCAAAGCCCGCATTGGGGGCCATGAGGGGCGCGCCGCACCGAGGGCACGCTGGCATGCCGGGCTGGACAGGCTGACCACAGCGCATGCAGGTCGTCACAGGCCGACTCCCTTTCCCAGCCACCCTGCCGCACCCCCGGATGACCGCCATCCTCCCCGGGCGCGCCAGGCGGGCGTACGCCCGCCCCAGCCGCAACTGGACGGTCGCAGTGTATCACCGCGAACTAACGCTGGCAACTACAGGTAGCCCAATGCGAATCTCGTACACGTCCGCTCGCATCCTTCGCTCTCGCTCTCACCGCCTCGCCTGCGCCATCTCAACGTCTCGCCTCACCACCCGTCTCGCCCCGCGGATTCTCTCGAAAATCCCCGAAACGCTGAGCTGCCAGGTCAGGCGCCCAGCGGCATGTTCAGGCCCAGCGCTGACGGCCGCCGTCATCTTGCTTCCCTCGAAAATAGCGCCATGGCAGCGCTGCCGCCCCGCCACGCTCGGGCATGTCCATCGCCTTCACTGACGCTCGCGTCATGGGACTTACCCGCGCAACTTCAATTGTGCGGCCTGCCTACTACGACCCGCTCTCCCCCGCCTGTACACTCCTTCGTGACCTCCGTGTCACCCCGTTCCCTCTCTTTCCTCCACCACCCCCTCGCCCCTGTGGATTACCCGCGCGATCGTCGTCGCGCGGCTGGTCCAACCACCACCCCGCTCGCCCTCGCCGCCTCTCTATCC
>CAYQFU010000142.1:0-15238 GCA_964416775.1 uncultured Ktedonobacterales bacterium | reverse complement strand
GTCTTCGACGACGGCAACTTCTCGGAGAACGAGACCTTCCTGCTCACGGACTGGCTTAAACACACGCCGCGCGAGGTGCTGGCCAAGAACTTCGGCCTGCCCGAGTCAGCCTTCGGCAACCTCCCGACCGACCCCGACCGCGAGCGGTACATCTTCGCCGGCACGGTGCCCGGCTCGCTCGAATCCGACCGCGTCGGATCCCCCGCGGGCGGCGTGCCCAGGACGTTGAGCCATCACATGCTGGCGCAGGAGCCGATCGAGGTGGCGGGGGGCCAGGTGCGCATCACCGACTCGTCCAACTTCCCGGCCGCGTCTACCATCGCGGCGGCGCTGGTGGAGATCGAGCCGGGCGGGATGCGCGAGCTGCACTGGCACCCCAACGCCGACGAGTGGCAGTACTACATCTCCGGCCAGGGGCGCATGACGGTGTTCGCTTCGAGCGGGAAGGCGCGCACCTTCGACTATCAAGCGGGCGACGTGGGCTACGTGCCGTTCGCGATGGGGCACTACATCGAGAATACCGGCCAAGAGAAATTGACCTTCCTGGAGATGTTCCGCAGCAACCGCTTCGCCGACGTGTCGTTGAGCCAGTGGTTGGCGCTGACGCCGCCGGAGCTGGTGCAGGCCCACTTGAACCTGGACCCGCAGGCGATGGCCGCCCTGTCGGCGCGCAAGGGTAAACCCATCATCGTGAAGTGACGTTCAGGCACCGTTGAGCCACGGGAGGCAGTCTGCGCGCGGGCGGCGCGCCGGGCACCCCTCTAGGGGAGAGGCCATCTGGGCCATCCGGCGCTCACCCGGCGGCGGGCGGTCTCCCGTGTCCGCGTCCGCCGGGTGTGGCTGCGGGCATGCCGGACCATCGGCGGTAGTAAGGAGACGCGTGTGAACATCTCGAGCACAGGAGAGCCGCCCGATTGCCTGCAGGTCGGCGCGCGGACGCGGACGCCGCGCGGCGGGAGGGCTTGGTGACCATCACGACGTTTATCGAGGCCCCGTCTCAACGCGCGCTGCGCGTCTGCTTGTTACTGTCGGTGACGCTGGCGGCGGGCTCGACGGACGCGCTCTGCTACCTCGTCCTTGGCCGGGTGTGGGCCTCGTTCATGACCGGCAATATCCTGCAGATCGGCATCTCCATCGCACAGGGGAACCCTGCGCTACTCCTGCGCGCAGGCGTGGCGATCGTGCTTTTCCTCGTGAGCATCACGGTGGGCTCGCGCTACCTGCAGATGCTGCCAACTCGACAGCCGGCTGCGAGCTGGCGCAGCACGCTCGCCCGCTACCTGCTGGTCGAAGGGCTCGTCCTCTTCGCCTTCGCCCTGCTCTGGCTGCTCACGGGGAATCCCGCCCAGCATCCGGTGATACAAGTCGTCTTGTTGGGTATCGCGGCCTTCGGCATGGGGCTGCAAGGCGCCCTGTTTGGGGCAATCAACATCCTCGATGTCACCACGGTCGCGCTGACCGGTACGGAACTGCTGCTGGGCATGCGGCTAGCCCAGCGGATCGGCGGGCAATCGGTCGAGCGACCGGCAGGAACGAGCGCGCCGTTTCTCGTTGCGTTGATGCTCTCGTACGCGCTGGCCGCGTTCGTCGTCGCGCTGGCCGTGCCGTCGAGCATCACGCCGTTCATCCCACTCGTCCTCGTGCTGGGTGCCGTCGTCGCAGTCGTCGTGTCGCCGACAGAGCAGGGCGGTCGGGAAGGTCTTGAGCGTCAACCTGGATAATGGCGTGAAGAGCGCGCCGGTGGCGCCAGCGCCTGGTGCCCGTTCCCCCACAACTGGCCGGGAACACGCGCCAGGCGCTTGGGCTCAGCCGCGGCTCCCCTGGCGCTAGCTGGGTCTCGCCACCGGCATACCGGCCAGCGCGGTGCTGACCCCGCTGTCGCGGGTCGCCGCCAGAGGTGCCTCGGACGAGGCGGCCGGCAGACGCCGCCGGCCGCGGACGGCGAGCGCGGTGACCGCGCCCAGGAACGAGAGACCCGCGACCACTGCCATGGCCGGGCGCAAGCCCGCGGTGAAGCTCGCCGGTGTGCCCAGATGCCCGTTGGCGGCGAAGACCGCCGTCGCGAGTGCGACCCCGAAGACGCTGCCGAAGCGCTGGAAGGTGCTGTTCGCCCCCGAGGCCTTGCCCATGTCCGGCGGTGCGACCGCGCTCAGCACGGCGGTGGGAGTTGCCGCGATGGCCATCGAAATGCCGATGCCCCCGACGACCAACGGAAGGACCAGCGATCCGTACCCGACTCCCGTCGTCGCCACCAGGGCAAACCAGCCCAGCCCCACGCCCTGAAGCAGCATGCCCGCCACCATCACCGGGCGCTGCCCAATGCGGTCTGACAGCAGGCCCGCGAGTGGCGCCACGAGGATGGGCGTTCCCGTCCAGGGGAGGAAACGCACGCCGGTGCCCAGCGGCGAGAAGCCGAGGGCGAACTGGAAGAACTGCGAGGCGAGGAAGGCCGCCGCGGTGAGCGCGGCAATCATCAAGAAGCCCGAGGCGTTGGCAGCGGCGAACGTGCGACTGCGGAAGAGCCGCAGCGGCAGCATGGGCGCCGGGGCTCGGCGCTCCCAGGCCACGAAGCCGACGAGGAGCAGGAGGCCAAGGCCAAGGGCCACGAGGGTCTCCGCGCTACCCCACCCTACGTCACCGGCGCGGACGAGGCCCCACACGAGGCCAACGGCGCTGCCCGACACCAGCGCGACCGCAGGCAGGTCGAGGCTCGTCGCCGGGCCGCGGCTCTCGGCCAGGCGGAAGACGGAGAGCACAGACGCGACCAGGCCAATGGGCACGTTCACCCAGAAGATCCAGTGCCAGTCGAGCCCCTGGGTGATGGCGCCGCCGACGAGCGGCCCCGCAGCCACGGCCAGCCCGCCGATGCCTCCCCAGAGTCCGATGATGGCGCCACGGCGCTCCGGCGGAAACGCCGCGGTGAGGATGGTCAGGCTGAGCGGCATGACGATCGCGGCGCCGATGCCCTGAATCACCCGAAACGCAATCAGGAGCTCCGCGGTTGGGGCCAGGGCGCAGGCAGCCGACGCTACGCTGAACAACGCCAGGCCGATGGCGAACATGCGGCGTCGCCCGAACCGGTCGCCGAGGGCGGCCGCGGTGATGATGCCCGCGGCATAGGACAGGGTGTACGCGTTGACCGTCCACTCCAGGGTGGAGAGGCTGGCGCCGAGGTCGCGATGGATGGCCGGCAGCGCGGTAATCACGACCAGCGCATCCAGCGCCACCATGAAGAACGCGACGGACGTGAGGATCACCGTCCAGCGCGGTGAGCGATGCGCGGCCGTGGGGACCGCGGGAGAGGCTGCAGTGGAGACTGCCATGGGGTTCGCTCCTTGTCGAAGATCGGGTCGAAGATCGGGTCGAAGATCGGGCAGTGGCGCCGCAACTCGCGGCACCTCGCGCCCGCCCGACTCACCTATCCGACACGCGAGAGATCCCCAAATCGACAGATCGTCCGACCTCCTGCGCGACCGTCAGGTGGAACGTCTCCCTGTTCAATCGACGCAGGCTTGTACAACGATCCGGCGCAGTTTGGTATCATCTGCCGGGAACGACCCTGGCGCTAGTTCAGGGAACGTGAAGAGGAGTATGTGATGCGGTTCTCCAACGTACGGCTACTCACCAGCGACTTCGACGCGAGCTACCGCTTCTGGCGCGACGTGATGGGGCTGACTGTGGCATTCGGACCGGACTCGCCCGGAGGAGTCCCCACTTACGCGTATCTCACCATTGGCGACGTCGGCATCGAGCTGATGCGGCCCGATGACTTCGCCGCCGCGCTGGGCGCGCCAGCGCCCGCGGCTGTGCCGTCCAGTCTGGAAGCTGTGCTGGTGCTCGGAGTGGACGACGTGGACGCGACGTACGCCGAATTGGTCGGGAAGGGCGCACGGTCGGTGGCGGGTCCCGTGGATCGGCCAATATGGGGGGCGCGCACGGCGCATATCGCCGATCCTGACGGCCATCTGATCGAGATCTACACGCGGCTCACGCCCTCGGCATCCGCGTCGACGTAGCGCTCGACGCGGATAGAGCAAGCAGACATCCAAATCGGGTGGGATACGTGTGGCCACCTGCCGTAGCCGTCCAGAACAAAGGGAGCGGTTCATGTCGATCACGCCGATGACGCGAGTGGGCGACGACGCGACGGCGAGCGCCGGGCCAGCGGACGATCTCCTGCCGCGTCCGCGGCTGCTGTTCCCTGACACGCATGGCGTGACGATCTGGTTATCCATGCTCGCGGGTTTCGGTGTCTGTATCGTCCTTGGGGTGCTCTTCGCCATCCAGGCGCCTCACGATCGGGCCGGCGTCGTCGGCGGGACCGAGACGCTGTTCGCGCTGAGCCTGATCATGCTGGCGGTGCTCGAGCTGACCGCGAATAGGAAGCGGATGGTGCTCGCCGCGGGCTGCGCGCTCGCGCTCGGGGGCGTCCTGAAGCTGACATTTGCGAGCGACCTGGGCAACGTCACGCTGTGGTTCCTGACATTCCTTGTCGCCTATCGCTTGCCGAGACGCTGGTCGCTGCCCATCCTCGCCATCGGCGCGCTCGTGTTCGCCGCCAGCGGTGTGGCGCGTTCCCTGCTGCTGCAGCACCCGCCCGGCGCCATCTCAGATAGCTGGGGCGGGCTGGCGCTGCTCGCCCTGATCGCGTGGACCGGGGGACAGCAGCATGTGCGTTCCTCGCTGATCCTGCGGCTGCAAGCCTCGCAGGCGCAGCTGCGCGCGCAGATGGCGCGCGCGCAAGAGCTCGCCGTCGCGCGCGAGCGCGCCCGCATCGCCCGCGACATGCACGACGTGCTCGCCCACTCGCTCACCGTCCTCTCCATCCAGGCGCAGGCCGCGCGCGAGCTGGTGATCGCGGACCCCGAGCGAGCCGCCGCCATGCTCGACGACATCGCGGGCATCCTGCGTGAGAGCATCGCGGAGAGCCGCCGGCTCGTGGGGCTGCTGCGCGAGGCCGAGCGCACGGGCAGCCGAGACAGCCCGCTGGGCGCGCGGATGCTGGCCCTGGCGGATCGCTTCAGCGCGCGCACCGGCGTCCGCTGCTCCGTGCGGGAAAGCGGCGAGCCGCGGGCCCTCAGCGATGACCAGGAGAGCGCCATTCAGTTCGCCTTGCAGGAGGCGCTGACCAATGCCTATCGTCACGGGGCGGCGCGGCACGTCTGGGCGGACGTTGCGTGGCGGCCCGACGCCGTCACACTGTCCGTGCACGACGATGGGACGGGACAGGCGGTGAGTAGCACGGGAACCAGGCAGACCGAGGCGGAGGCGGAGAACGGCGGCGGCCATGGGCTGCGCGGGATGCGCGAGCGCGCCGGCGCCCTGGGCGGCTCGGTGACCGCGGGTGCGCGCGAGGACGGCGGATTCGCCGTTCGCCTGGCCATCCCACTGACGGTCATCGAAGCGGCCCTGGCCGAGGGAGACGTATGAGCGAGCGGGTCATCCGCGTCGGGCTGGCCGACGACCAGCGGCTCCTCCGCGAGGGGCTGCGCATCATTCTGGAAGCCGCACCAGACATCACCGTCGTCGGCGAGGCGGAAGACGGCGTGGCCGCGATCGAGCTGGCGGCGTCCTCGAGGCCCGACGTGTTGCTCCTAGATGTCCGCATGCCCGGTATGGACGGCATCGAGGCTGCTCGTCGCATGGCGCAGATCGCGCCCGCCACCCGGGTTGTCCTGCTCACGACGTTCGACGTCCCCGATCTCGTGAGCGAGGGCGTCAAGGCCGGCGTCATGGGCTTTCTGCTCAAGGATTCGAGCGCGGACGAGCTGCGCGCCGCCGTCCGCGCGGTCGCCCGCGGCCAGGTGCTCTTCCAGGGCCAGGGCGCCGCGCAGCTCCTCGCCGGCGCGGCGCCTCCCGCGGCCATGCCGGCGCCGGCTGAGCAATTCGGCCTCACCGAGCGCGAGCTGGAGGTGTTGCGTTGTATCGCCGAGGGCAAGACCAACGCCGAGATCGCCGGCGAGCTGGTCGTTGGCGAGGCCACCGTCAAGACGCACATCAACCACATCTTCGCCAAGCTGGGCGCGCGTGACCGGGCTCACGCCATCGTGCTGGCGCAACGGCAGCACCTCACCTGAGCTGATCCACCCTCCACCCAGGGGTGGAGTCGCAACCTCGGGAAATCCACCTCGCGTTCCACCTGCGAGCCGACGTAGAGCGCCCCACCTGGCGGCTACACTCCCCACAGGAAGACGGAGCCGGCGCAATCCGACGTCATGGATGCGCCCGCCGTCGCCAGGAGAGAGATAGCAATGGAACGCCTACTCGAACGCTGGGGCCGCATCGTGGCGCGTGTGCCCCTGCTCATCGTGGTCGTATGGGTCGTCCTCGCCGTCGCGGCGTTGCGCTTTGGCCCATCGCTGGACAGCGTTGCCGCCAAGCAGAATGTGCAATCGCTGCCGTCCTCCGCGCCCAGCATACGGGCTGCACACCTCTACGCGACCGCATTCGCCGCCGGGGAGCGGAGCCAGCATCAGGAGACCGATGTGCTGGTGCTCACCGATCCGCAGGGGATCTCGGCCGGGGATGTCGCACTGGCAGAGCGGATCGAGGCGTGGCTGACGGATGCGGGCACGCGCCCGGCGCATCTGCTGGGCGTATCCGGTCCGGGCACAGGCGCTGTCGCCCCAGCGAGCGCCTTCGAGAGCGCGGACGGCAAGGCCTTGCGCCTGCTCGTCACGTGGGACACGACCAACAGCTCGACGCTGCAATCGTCGGTGAGCGCGGTCGATGCGTACCTGGCCAGCCAGCGTGGGCCACAGGGCGGCACGCTGGGCCTCACCGGGTCCGCGCCGATCTTTCACGACCTGAACAGCTCGGTGTTTAGCGCCGGTGCGAGCGGTGGGAGCGGTGGGAGCAGCGCGGGGCCGGTTGCCGCGGGCAGCCTCGTCGGCTTGCTCATCATCCTGATCGTGCTCGGCTTCGTCTACCGCTCGCCGCTGGCCGTCGTGGCGCCCCTCGTCAGCATCGGGCTGGCGCTGGTGCTCGCCATCCCCACCATCGCTTGGCTCGGCCAGACGTTCGGGTTGCCTGTCGCCAGCTTCAGCCTGCAATACGTCGCCTTCGTAATGTTGGGCGCGGGCACCAATTATGGCGTCTTCATGCTCTCGCGCTACCGTGAGGAGCTGCGGAGGGCGGCACGCGCGGACCGCGCGAGCCGGCATGAGGCGCTGGCGGTGACCCTGGGCCGCGTCGGCGAGGCGATCCTGTCGAGCGGGTGCATTGTGATCGCGGCGACGGCGATCATGGGCCTGGCGCAGCTCGATTTGCTGCGCGTGACCGGGCCGGCCGTCGCCGTTGGGGTCGGCTGCGTGTTGCTCGCCGGTCTGACCCTCCTGCCCGCGCTGATGGCGCTCACCGGGCGCGCGCTGTTCTGGCCGGCGCTGCCGCGCGCCGGCTCGCTCGCCGGACGCGACACGCCCAGCCGCGGCGCGTGGGTGGCGATCGGGCGGGGCGTTGCCGGCCATCCGCTGCCGGTCGCCGCCGCGGCCGTCGTGGTGCTGATGCCGCTGGCCGTCTCCGCGCTGGCCATCACGCCGTCCTTCGACGACCTGCGGACGCTGCCCAAGACCGCGCCCTCGGTCGAGGCGTTCCAGGCATACCAGCAGCACTTCCCCGAGACAGCCCAGCTGCAGGTGTTCGTCAGCGACCCGGGCCACGACCTGCGGCAGCCGCAATATGCTGGCGCGCTGACGGGCGCCGCGGCGGCACTCCAGCGGGTTCCACACGTCACGCAGGTAATCGCGCCAACCACGGCGACCGCGGCAAGCACGGCGCAGACGTTCGCCACGGACGGCAGCGCCGCCCTCATCACCCTGGGCATCGACGTAGACCCCACGTCGCAGGCCGCGCGCGATACGGTCAACGCGGCCCAGGCTGTCGCCGGGGACGCGACGCGCGCGACGGCGCTGCACGGAAGCGCGATCCTGCTCGGCGGCCAGAGCGCGCAGGTACGCGACGAGGCGGTCCAGCTCGGTAGCGACTTCCGGCTGGTGGTGGCGCTGGTCAGCCTGGCGATCCTGATCATCCTGGCGCTGCTCGTCCGCAGCCTGACCGCGCCGCTGTACCTCCTGGCGACCATCGCGCTCTCGACCGGCACGGCAGCCGGCCTGACCAACCTGGTGTACCACGACCTGCTGGGCCAGCCGCTGTTCTACATCGTCCCGATGTTCGCCTTCGTCTTCCTGGTGGCGCTGGGGCAGGACTTCAACATCCTGACAATGGCGCGCATCCGCGAGGAGGTGGGCCGGCTGGGCCAGCGCAACGGCATCGCCGCCGCGGTGGCGCTGACGGGCGGTGTGGTGTCCTCGTGCGGGCTGGTGATGGCGGCCAGCTTCTCGCGCCTGCTGAGCAATGCCGTTCTCGAGGTGAGCGAGCTCGGCTTCGCGCTCGTCGCCGGCATCCTGATCGACACCTTCGTCGTCCGGCCGCTGCTGGTGCCAGCCCTGGCGGCGCTGCTGGGTCGCTGGAACTGGGTGTGGCCATTCGGGCGGCGGGCGGGCCGAGCGCCCCAGGGCGAAGCGCACATGCACGCCGTCGAGCCGGCCGGCACGCTCATCCCGTGATGTAGAGGTGTGTGGGGGTCCAGAGGCACTGTCTGCTCACTGTGCTCCAGCGTCGCGCGTCTGATTGTCGCCTGATCGGGCGGCCACGCGACGCTGGAGCTCGGCGCGGAGCGCCGCGTTCTCCGTGGCGGCGATGGCGCGAGCCCACGCCGCCGCGGCCGCGCTCTCCTCGCCCGCGCGCTCGAGCAAATCGGCGTGCGCGGCGTGCAGCGGCGCATAGTCGTCGAGCGCTCCTGACGCGAGGATCGGCTCCAGGATCGCGAGCCCGGCGCGCGGACCGTCCGCCAACCCGACCGCTACGGCGCGGTTGACCTCGACCACCGGCGAAGGCGCCAGGCGCGCCAGCTCACGGTACAGCAGCGCGATGTCGGTCCAGTCGGTCGCTTCGAAGCTCGGCGCCTGGGCGTGGACCGCCGCGATCGCGGCCTGCAGCTGATAGGTACCGGGCGAGCGCCGTGCGAGAGCGGTGTGGAGCAGCGCGCTGCCCTCCGCGATCAGCTCCTGGTGCCAGCGCTTGCGGTCCTGCTCCGCCAGCGGCACCGGCCGGCCGCCGGCATCCTGCCGAGCCGGTGCGCGCGCGTGAAGCAGGAGCATGAGCGCGAGCAGCCCGCTCGTCTCGGCGTCCGCCGGCAGCAGCCGGTGGAGCAGTCGTCCTAGCCAGATCGCCTCGGTGCACAGCTCCGCCCGGACGAGCTGCTCGCCCCCGCTGGCCGCGTAGCCCTCGTTGAACACGAGGTAGATCACGCTCTGGACGCCGGCCAGCCGCGCGGCGAGCGCATCCGGGGCGGGCACCTCGAAGCGGATGCCTGCCTGGCGGATCTTGCGCTTGGCGCGCACCAGCCGCTGGGCCATCGTTGGCTCGGGTAGGAGGAAGGCGCTGGCGATCTCGCGCGTCGTCAGGCCGGCCAGGTAGCGCAGGGTCAGCGCCACCCGCACTTCCAGCGCCAGCGCGGGGTGGCAGCAGGCAAAGATTAGCCGCAGGCGGTCGTCTTCCATTCCCAGGCTCTCCTCCTGCTCGGCGATGTCCGGGAAGTCCACGCTGATCGCGCTCAGCGTGTCGAGGTCTGCCGCCTGCTCGGCGATGGGACGATCATGGCGCAGCTGGTTGAGCGCTATGCGCCATGCGGTGACGGTCAACCATGCCCCAGGCTTCGCCGGCACCCCGTCGCGCGGCCAGGTCAGCGCCGCTTTGGCGAAGGCCTCCTGTGCGGCATCCTCGGCGCGCTGGAGATCGCCGAGGCGGCGGGCGAGGGTTGCCACCACGGCAGACCACTCCTCACGATAGGCGCGCTCGATGGCCGCTGCGCTCATGCCAGGCTCATTCGCCATCACTCATTCCTGAACGATCTGGGTCAAGGCAGGCATAGGCATCACCGGGCGGACCTCGATGGTGCCGTGGCGCACTGTGGGCATCCGGGCCGCCCAGTCGAGCGCCGCGTCCAGCCCGGGCGCTTCGATGAGGTAGAAGCCGAGCAGGTGCTCCTTGGTCTCGATGAAGGGGCCGTCGGTCAGGAGCCGCTCGCCGTCGCGCAGCCGCACACTCGTGGCGGTGTCGACCGACTGCAGTCGCTGCAGACCGAGCAGCACCCCAGCGTTCTTCAGGGCGCGCGTGTAATCCGCCCAACTGTCAATTACGCCGTCATCGGCGGCGCTCGCCGCGGTTGCGGCTGAGGCGCCGGCTGGCGTGCTCGCGTCCGGTGCACTATAGATCAGCAACGCGTACTGCATGGCATCCTCCAGAACGGGAAGCGGGGCGAGGCCGCCGCATGTCCCCTGCGATCAACTCGTTCATTTCGACGACACGTGAGATCAGCCGAAATCGACAGCGTTGTATGGCAATGTGGTTCGGGTGACGCGAAACGCCTCGCAGCGCTATCCGGCCGGCTAATCATCCCCCGCTTCTGCTTCCAGCGTCTGCTTCATGACGATGGCCCCTCGCTCGACACGCAGATGGATTTCTGGGGCGAGCTCATGCGGCAGAAAGTCGGTGATCCAGACGAGGCGGGTGCGACGTTCGCCCTCGGCAAAGACCTGGAATGAGGCGTGGTGATGCAGGAGCGGCATGCGCCCCTCGACCACCGCATAGGCCAGCCGGCGCGCCTCGTCGTCCACCGCGACGATCAGCTCGCGAGCTTCTCCGCCGCCAGGAAAGGTGAGGACGCGGGTGTCTCCGTCGAGGCGCGTGTCGACGACATGGCCCGGAATGAGGCGACGATGCACCGCGCCGACATCGCGCACCGCTGCCCACACCTGCTCGGGCGCGGCCTCGATCACGAGTTCCTTGCGAATGGACGCCACGAGTCGATCTCCCGTCTTCACAGCAGCCATGCCGACCCTTATCAGGCGTCAGGCATAGTATGCCGGCGCTTTCTTCAGTGTTTGCCATTGAGCGGCGTCGTGACCAAACACGACCAGCGCTACACGCTCGCGCTCGACCAGATCGAGGAGCTTGCGCGTGCTGGCGCGTAGCTGCTCCTCGTCGTCGTCCAGCGGCCACGCGCGCCGATCAGCGGTAAAAAGACGCCCCAACACGACCGCGTCGATCGCCAGCAGCACCGGTCCGGTCTGCGGCAGGCGCACCAGCACCGACTGATGTCCACGCGCATGCCCGCTCGTCTCGATCAGCGTGAGGCCGGGCAGCAGCTCGGTGTCGCCATCGATCAACCGGTAGCGCAGCGCCGGATGATCCCAGTGCGCGCGCGTGGGCGCGAAGCGCGGATGTCCACCGCGCGCCAGCGCGTAGTGCGTGCGCTGGACGATGAGCTCGGCGCGCGGGAAGGCATCGTGAAAGCCCGCGTGGTCCGTGTCGAAGTGCGTGCAGACGAGCAGATCGATGTCTTCCGGACGCAGGCTGAGAGCGGCGAGCTGCTCGAGTACATTCGTTTCGTGGGTATGCGGCGGCGCCCCTGGTGGCGGCTGATAGTCCGCGGGTATGCCGCTGTCGATCAGGATGTTCGTGCCGTCGCTCGCCTGAATGAGGTAGCACACTACCATGCCATACAGGCTATCGCCCGCGCGGATGGTCGTGCTCTCCACCTGCATCAGGTAGAGGCGCTGTGGCGTGGCGCTTGTCGGTGTCATGCGCGATCCATGTCTACGCCGTGAGGTCGCGGCGCTGGAGGTAGACGAGCCCAGCGCAATCCAGGATCGGCCCACGACTTCGGGCACGAGCAGGGTCCATAGGTCGCTCCGCTGCTCCGCCGCGATCGCCTGGGGGGCTGGGCGACTACCAATAGTATTACGGACCGCGACACCTCAGCAACCCCAGCCGGCCTCCCGCCGTGCCGACGGTCGGCAGCGCTTCCAGCAAGCCCATCCAGAGCCCAACGCACGAGAGCCAGCGTATCCACCGGCAGCACGTTGGCATGGCCGCGATGGTACGCTGGCGGAGGAACTAGTGGTACTCGGCCGTCAGGTTGGGTACAGGCGACTGATCGGCGGGAGGCCGCCGAGCGCGCTGTGGCGTGGGCACGTGTTGTAGCTTTCGAGCGAAGGGGCAAGGGCGGCCGCGCGTTCGACGTTGCTGGTGAAGACGTGGCGGTAGGCCCACTCGGCCTGAAGGGTTCGGTTGAACCGCTCGACTTTGCCGTTCTGCCAGGGGCAGTGCGGCTTGATGAACTTGTGCTTGGCGCCGAGCGTGGCGATCACCGCGGCGACGTCGGCGGAGCGCCAGTAGGACCAGTGGTTGTCGGTCATCACCCGCTCGATAGCCAGGTTGCCGTGTGCGGCGAAGTAGTCGGCGGCCCGGGCGATGAAGCCGGTGCAGGTGGCTCTCTCTGGACCCGGTGCCGTCCCGAGTCGTTCCCGTCCGCGTCGCACCGGCTTCAGGACCTGCCGCCGAAGTTGACGTCCTTGGTCTCGACCGTCCCGGCCGTCCGCCCCGGCGCCGTCTGGTAGGTCCAGTACAGGTTCGTGTGCGCGATGACCTGGTCCGGCGGCGGCGCCCCCCACGCCGTCTGGTCCTCCGTCGTGTGGGCGTCGCTGACAAGGGTCGCGTCGTACCCCCTGACGAACGCGCCGTGGAGCGTCGAGCGGATGCACGCATCGGTCTGTGCGCCGACGACGACGAGTCGCCCGACACCGAGGCCCGACAGCACGGTCTCAAGGGTGGTGTCCTCGAAGGAGTCACCGTAGTTCTTCTCGACGAGCGGCTCGGCGTCGCCCGGAGCCAGCTCGGGGACGATCCGCCAGTTGTCGCTCCCCCTCGCCAGCTGCTCGTCGGAGTGCTGGACCCAGATGACGGGGACCCCTTCCCGCCGCGCCTTCTCGACAAGGCTGCCGACGTTCGCGACGACCGCGTCGCGCTCGTGAGCCCCCGTGACGACGCCGTTCTGCACGTCGATGACGAGGAGTGCGGTGTTCGGCCGGTTCTCGAGTGTGGTCATGGTCTCCCCTTGCTCACGCTGGACTTCTGTGGACTGTTCCCGATCTGGTAGACACTCGGTATATTCGAACACGGCTGTCTGGAATTTGTCAATAGCAGCCATGGCCGGGTGTGGGTGAGTTTCTTTGTGGTCACTGTCTACCAGATTGGGAACGGTCCAACGAGTGCCTGGTCCGTGTAACGGGCAGATCCCAGGGGATGCCTCCTTCACTGCGGGACTCAGCCGAGGTGTAGGAGCACCGTGCTCCGTCTCCGAGGCAAGGAAGCGCGAAGTTAGCTTCTGACGTGGAAGCAGATGGAAACAGCCTGCTCAGATGATAGCTTGTGAGGCGATTTCCTGGCGATACGCCCTCTGGTAGGAGACACCAGGCTATCGAGAGCGTGACTCCGTTGGAAGAACGTTCGGGTCGGCACTCTCAGAGTCATCGGCAGTGCTCGCGGATGCTGGCCTCACGCGAAACACGGGGTGCCGCGGCGCCTCGCGCACGAAATCGGCGAGCGGGGACGCCGGAGTCACGTCGAAGTATTGCCGCAGAAAGGCTGGGGCCCCGTCCAGACTCCGCTTGAGGATCACCGCAGCCTCCTCCGTGCTCAGCTCCATCGCGGTGACGGTTTCCGCACGGCGGCCCCGCTTGAGCGTCGCCTCGCCCGCCGCGCGCAGGTTGCGGACCCAGTTGACGTCGCCGAACGGCGCCACCAGCCAGCGCTCTCCGTCGCGCTCGATCACGGCGACCGGCGTCGTGCGGGGCTGGCCGCTCTTGCGGCCGCGCACGGTGAGCAGCGACATACTGCCGACCTTCACGCCGGCGCGGAGCAGCGCGGTGACGAGCGCATTGCCCGTGCGAACTCCGAACGTGATGCGATACGTCTTTGCCATGCGAGTACCCGTTCCCTTTCTGGCGGGGTCATGCGTCAGTACGCGACCGTGACCGCCGTGTGGACTGATTGGGGGTCGTCGAGCAGCCTGAGCATGGCGCCGGCGAGGTCGGCCCGTGCGATGAAGCGGCCGCGCGGCAGATTGCGATTGAGCGCGACCCGGTAGCGGCCGGACGGGGGACGGTCGGTGAGCCGCGGCGGGCGCATGATCGTCCAGTCGAGGCCGCTGCGGCGGACCTCCTCCTCCATCCGCGCCAGGTCGGCATAGGATGCTTTGAAGATCGCGCGCACGATGGGCTTCAAGACGAGGCGGTCGAGGAGCGCGTCGCCGTTGCCGACCACGAGCGGATTGGCGCTGATGCACATGAAGCGGCGCACGCCGGCCGCCTGCATGGCGTGGAGGATGTTGCCGGTGCCGGCCGAATAGAGCGTGACCGTCTTTTGGCCGGCGGAGCCGCCAATGCAGGACACCACGGCGTCCTGCCCGCGCACCGCCTCTTCGACTGAAGCGGGTTCCAGCACGTCACCGCGCAGGATGCGGAGGTGGTCGTGGCGGAGGTGTAGCCCAGCCGGGTTGCGGGCCACCGCGGTGACGTCATGGCCCGCGGCGAGAGCTTGCTGTACGAGCTGCGTGCCGGTCTTACCGGTCGCGCCGAAGATGGTGAGCTTCATCGGGATTCTCCAGTCATTTCTCGCCGTCCGGTCCCACATCAGCCGCTAGACCGGCCATCAGTGTCCGCACGACCTCCTGGGCGAAGCGCTCCGCGGGCAGGACCACCGACTCCATGCCAGCGACGTGGCGGACCTCCGCGTAGTTGAAGCTGACGCCGAGCAGGATGGCCGCGGCGGCATGCGGGCTGGCCTCCGGACGCACCCGCCCCACGTGCTGCTCGGCCTCGATGTAGGCCGCGACGTTGCGCAGGGCGACTTCCGGGCCGGTGCCTAGCTCGCGCAGGCGCGCGTTGTGGCGCGCGGTCAGGGCGGGATCGGCGCCAAGCGCCACGTTGAGCGGCATGGTGCGGCTGAAGAACGCCACCGCGGCGGTTACGAGGTCCTCCAACGTCTCCGCGACATCGCCCTGACCGGCGCGTCCCGGCAGCTCGCGGATGAGCTGCAGGAAGTGCCCGGAGATGCGCTCGGCCATGACGGCGAGCAGCAGCTCGGTCTTGTCCTGGAAGTGCCGGTAGAGGGTCGCCTCGGCATAACCGGCCTCGCGCGCAATGTCTTTGGTCGTGACCGCCATGATGCCCTGCTCGCGGATGATCCGCTCGGTTGCGTCGAGCAGGCGCTCGCGCGTGCTCTGGCCTCTGTTCATGCGCCGCTCCTCGTGTGTGAGTGATCACTCGCTCACAATTGTAAGTGAGTATTCACTCCTCGTCAAGGGCGCGGATCCGGTGAGGTTCCACCACGCATC
>CAYQFU010000141.1:0-15269 GCA_964416775.1 uncultured Ktedonobacterales bacterium | reverse complement strand
CGTGCGCGGCGTCACCGCGACCGCCATTCTGGACGAGATCACCAACCTCGTGCCGGTGCCGGGCGGCCCCTGGGCCTCCGACGGAAGACGGTAAGCTCATGCGCGTCTGGCAGCTCATCACGCTGACGGTCCTGCTGGGCTTCTTCGCCATCGCCACCGGCTGGAAGCCGCTCTTCGTCCTGGCCTACGCCCTGTTGGCCGCGCTCATCCTCTCCTCGCTCTGGATGACGCTCAACCTGCAGGGCATCTCCTTCTCGCGCACTGCCCCCATCGCCCGCGCGCAGGTGGGCGAGCGCATGGAGGAGCGGCTCGCCCTGGAGAATCGTTCCTGGTTCCCCAAGCTCTGGGTACAGGTCAGCGACGAGTCCTCTCTCCCTGGCCACAACGCCGGCTACGTCTCCAGCCTGGGCTCCCACAAACGCATCACCTGGCGCGCGCGTACCCTCTGCCGCCAGCGTGGAAGCTTCACCCTCGGACCCGTCACCGCCACCACCGGCGACCCGCTCGGCCTCTTCCGCCATACGCTGCCCCTGGCCCCCGCCTTTCCGCTGCTCGTGCTGCCGCGCGTGTTGCCGCTCACCAGTTTCAATCTCTATCCGGGCGCCATGCCGGGCCGCGGCCGCGGCTCCCAACGCTCGCTGCAGACGGCCACCAACGTCGTCACGGTGCGCAGCTACGTGCCCGGCGATCCGCTGACCCATATCCACTGGCGCTCCACGGCCCGCGTCGGCCAGTTCATGGTCAAAGAGTTCGACCTCGATCCCACCGTCGACGTTACGATCCTTCTCGACCTCGACCCGCGCGCACAGGCTGGCCAGGATGAGGAGTCCACCGAGGAGTACGGCGTCACCATCGCCGCTTCCATCGCTTCGTTCCTCCTGCGCCAGAAACAGCTCGCCGCGGGCCTTGTCGTCTCGGGCATGCCGGAGGGATTGCTGCAGATCGATCGCGGCGAGCGCCAGCTCGACCGCATTCTGGAGCTGCTTGCCATCGCCCATCCTTCGGTAGAGGTGCCGCTCAGCGAGTCACTCACGCTCGAGGCGGTCCGGCTCGTGCGCAATAGCGTGCTCGTCGTCATTACCTCATCCACCGACCTCGACTGGCCTGAAGGCATCCACCATCTGCAGCGGCGCGGTGTTCATCCGCTCGTGATCGCGCTCGACCCGCACAGCTTCGACACCGAGCACGCCGACAACCACTACGTGCTCGAATCCCTGACGTCCGCGGGCGTGCCGGTCATCACGGCGAACCGCGGCGATAATCTGGTAGACGTGCTCGCGCACGGACCGAGCTAGGCCCGGCGGAAGGAGAGGCCAATGCAAACCACCACCACGCGCCCGCCCATGCCCGCCGCGCCGCACGAGCCGCCCAACCAGGCTCGCCAGCCCGGCACGGCGGCGCCCACGCGGCGAGGCCCGCCGTTCGTCCTCGTCCCCGAGGACGGCATCGTCACGGTGCTGCTGCTCGCCGCAGTGATCTACACCACCATTGCCAGCATCCAGGGTGTGACCCCCCCGTGGGCGCCTGGCATGGGCATCCTCTCCCCTCTGGCGCTGCTGGGCATGTTTCTCGGTCTGCTGGCCGTGCAACAACGCTTCTTGCCCAACATTGTCGTCCACACCGTCGCCATCTGTCTGGGCTGCGCCGCCGCCTTCTGGATGACCGCGGGCGCCGTGCTTGGCGGCGACAACCACCTGCTGCTGGTCCACCTGGGCACCTGGATTCGGCAGGCGCTCCATAACCAGGGCAGCAATGACAACAGTATCTTCCTGCTCTTCCTGGCCGCGCTGACGTATCTGCTCGCCTATCTCAGTATGTGGCTCGTGCTCCACTCACGCCGGCCCTGGCTCGCCGTGCTGGCCAACGGCGTCGTGCTGCTCATCAATCTGAACTGGGCGCCCCCTGACCAGCTGGTGTTCCTCGTGATCTTCCTGCTCGCCGCGCTGCTGCTCCTCGTGCGCTTCACCCTCGCCGAAAACGTGCGCGTGTGGCGCGCCCGCCGGCTGCGCTTCTCACCGGACCTCAACTGGGACTTCCTCCAGGCCGGTGCCATCTTCGCCGTCGTCGTGATGCTGCTGGCCTACGTCCTGCCGGTAGGAGAGGCCAACCCTGCCATCAGCGCTGTCGTCAACAATCCTTCCGGCGTGCTCCAGGGGCTGGAGCACCGCTGGCAGTCCCTCTTTGGCAATCTCAACGGCCCTGGCGGTTCGGGAATTGGCTTCTTCGGCAGCAGCCTCCAGCTCAAAGGCAACGTCGACCTCCCCGACGTTGAAATCTTCCGCTACACCAGCACCGATCCCAGCGAATACCTCGTCACGCAGAGCTACGACACGTACGATGGGCACGGGAACTGGTCCCAGAGCCTGACGCAGATCCACGCGTACTCCAGCGGCACCTTCTACACTCCCAGCTCCAACGTCACACGCCTCGCGTCGCAGACCGTTGATCTCACCAACTACGGCAACGGCCAGCGCAATCTCTTCGCCGCCGGCGAGCCCGCGTCGTTCGGTCTCCCGACCAACGTGGCAGCCACCACCGTCGGCGGTTTCCCCACCGCGTGGTACGCCCAGCACGATCTCGTCACCGGCCAGAGCTACACCGCCGACTCGTACATCTCCAACGCCACGGTGGACCAGCTCCGTGCGGTGCCAGCGCCCGCCAACGCGCCGGCGGGCGCGTATCCTGGTGCCGTCCTGGCCCTCTATCTCGACAATCAGGACACGCTCATCGCGCCAGAGGTGGCGGCGACCGCCGCGCAGTGGACCGAGGGCGCTACCACCCCGTATGACGCCGCCATGGACATCGAGGCGCACCTGCGCACGTTCACCTACAGTCTGCACAACGGCACCGTGCCGCCCAATCAGGATCCCGTCGTCTGGTTCCTGAACAACAAGAAGGGCTTCTGCACCTTCTTCGCGTCCACCATGACGCTGATGATGCGCTCTCTCGGCATGCCCGCGCGCATCGCCAGCGGCGTCACCAACGGCCAGTACGACACGGCCCACAAGAACTACGTCGTCAAAGGCACCAACCTGCACGTCTGGACGCAGGTGTACTTCCCTGGCTACGGGTGGATCAACTTCGAGCCGACCCAGACGTTCAACGAATTCCAGCGTGCCACTCCCGGCACCTCTACGCCTACCTCCGCGACACCCACTCAACAGGGCGGCGCGGGTGCCCGTCTCACGCCCACCCCGCGCTTCCGCATCACGGAGACACCGACTGGGCCCCTCGGGTCAACGTCCCCCGCGGGCACCGCCGTGCGCGACCTCGCCCTGAGCCTCGCGTTCCTCATCGCCCTTGCGCTGCTGATTGGCAGCGGCTTCCTGGTGTGGTGGCGCGCCCTCTACCGCAATCTCCCCCCGGTGGCGGGCGCCTTCGCCCGTGTCGCGCGGCTGGGCCGGTGGTCCGGCAGTCCGCCCCGGCCCGATCAGACGCCCTACGAGTACGCCGATGCCCTCGGCCGGGCCGTCCCCGCCGAGCGGAGCACATTCCGTCGCTTGAGCGACCTCTACGTCGAGGAGCGCTGGGGTGGCACACCCGCCCCCGCCGACGAGACGACCTCACTCTACGAACGGTCGCGCGTCGCGTTGGCGCGCGCCATCGCGCACCGCTGGCGCGAGCTGCCGCGCGCGCTGCTGGCCCTGGGCGCGCCCCTGGGCAGACGCCTGAGCCGCATACGCCAGAGACTCGTCCGCCGGCTCGATCGCATGTTCGAGCCGCCAAGTGGTAGCTGGTGACTCCGCTCACATCACTAGCAGCCACATTGCTCCGGCTCCGGCTCCCGCCGCTGGGCCGGGCTGGGGCTTCTTGCGCCAAAACAGACGCGGCATGATTCGTGCATCTTTGGCCCTATGACACGGAGATCCCGCCATCTGTGGAGCCGGCCGCGGACAGGCCACGGCGCGGCAAGGGATGCGGGCCGTCACGCGACGCATTCCGCTGACGCGCGCCCATCCCGCAGCGGGACGAGGCAACTCATGCGCGGATTTTTGGGTTTCATCTCGTTCGTCATCGCGGCGGTCATCGTCGCCGCCCTCGCCATTTTCGCCGTCCAGAACGGCCATGGCGCGCTCGTCTTCTTCCTGGGGTTTGCCTTCATCGTCAGACTCTGGTGGATCGCCATCGGCGCCGCCATCCTGGGCTTCGTGCTGGCCTTCATCCTGCTGGCGCCCGGACGTGTCGCCGCCGGCTGGCGCGGGCGCAGTCTGCGCCGCGAGAGTGACCAGCTGCGGCAGGAGCTGGCGGACGTCCGCGCCCGCCGCGAGCAACTCGAGCGCGAGCACGAGCGCCTGCGCACCGAGTACCAGCAAGTCGCGGCCGAGCGCGATCGCCTCCGCTCGCGGCCCGTGACCCCACAGGCGCCGAGCGTACCGGCAACGGCCGCGTCAACTGCCCAACCAGCTCAGCCAGTCCCATCTATGACGGCCGCCCAGCCGTCCCAGCCGGCTTCCGCGGCGCAGCCGGAGCAGCCGGTCACCTCCTCCGTGATGCCCTCCGGCCCCGCCAACACGAACGGCAGTCCAGTGACCACCACCGCCACCTACGCCGACGAGGAGCGGCCGCCCACACTTGGCGAACGCATGCGCGGCGCCCTGGGCCGGCACCCACGTCCCGAGGACACTGCCACCGACGACCAAACTGGCTATCCAGAGGGTCCCACCGCCCCTACTGCGTGATCCCCTGGCTCCCCTGGCGCCGCACCTACCACTCACCGCGGCGCGCCACCCCAGCGAAGAGACGGCGCGCCGCGGTGACCTGCGGCTCTCGCTCGGCCCGTCCGCGGATGCGACGCGCCACATGGTGACGCGGCGGAGCACGATCATGCCGCTCTGCGTCACTCTGTCCCCTCCTCTCCCCCCTCCGCTCCCATGCTACAATGTGCTGCAGAGACTCGCGAACACGTTGTGGCTGGCTCCCACGCGGCGGAAGGAAGCCGCGGAACCGCCACCTCATCGGAGGTACCAGGTCAATGCACACGAGCATGACGAAGTATGGGCGCACCTACGTGCGGCGCGCTTTGCAGGGAGCCGCGCTGGCCCTCGGCGCCGCCACGGCGGGCGCCGTCGCCGCGGGCTATTACGTCGCGTCCGCCATCACCCGGCCGGGCCACCCCACGCCCCGCGACGAGTACACGTTTACCCCTTTTGAGCTGGGCATGCCGTACGAAGACGTGACTTTCATGCCCGACGCCGGCGACCACTACGTACGCGGCTGGTGGCTGCCCCGCCCTGAGACCCGCCGCGTCGTCGTCGCGTGCACTGGGTATCGAGCCAGGCGCTCCGACATGCTCGGCATCTCCGCCGCCCTCTGGCGCGCCGGCAACAACGTCCTGCTCTTCGACTTCCACGGCCATGGCGCTGGCGTCGGCGAACCCATCACCCTTGCCTACCGTGAGTTGAATGACTTCCTCGGCGCGCTCGACTACGCTCGCCGCCGCGTGCCTGACGCCCGCATCGGCGTCATCGGCTTCTCCATGGGAGCGGCGGTCGCCGTCATCGGCACCGCCCGCCGCCCTGAAGTCCGTGCGCTCGTCGCCGACAGCTGCTTCGCCACGCACGAAGATGAGATTCGCTATAGCCTCGCTCAGACCGTCTCGGCTCCCGCTCCCATCATCTCCCTCGTCGCCAGCATTGCCGATCAATTCCTCATGCTGCGCGCCGGCTATCGTCATCGCGACGTCGCTCCCCTGCGCGAGATCGGTCACATCGCTCCACGCCCCATCTTGCTCATCCACAGCAGCACCGACGAGACCATCCCGGTGGACGACGCCTATCGCCTGTACGACGCCGCCGGCGAGCCCAAAGAGCTGTGGGTCGGCGACGCCACCAGCCATTGCGGCGTATACTTCATCGATCGCGCGTACTATTGCCGCCGCATCGCCGACTTCTTCGCCAAGCACCTCGGTGCCGCCGACGACCGCGCGCCCGACAGCGCCAGCGCTTCCACGCTCGACGCACGCGAGACCGCGACGGTATGCGCCGGCGCACCACCGTCGCGGGACTATGGGGCCACGGCTCCGTAGGAGCGCCCAGTCTGCGGGCGCCGCCCAACCGGCATAACGCCGCTTGGTCGTCGTGCAGGCGCTGGGGGCCGTGCTCGCCATCGCGCACGGCCGTCGCCGCACGCCGCGTGGCGTGGCGTGGGACCTTCGGAGCACGTCCGCCTGCTGGTCTGCAGGCACCCGCCCGTCTCACGCCGATCACCCGGTGCCCATATTCTGACCGCACCCGCGCATATTGGAGGACTCACGTGCCCACACACTGGCTGGAGCTGAGCGTTACCTGCGATCCCGAGGCGGTGGAGGCCGTCGGCGAGCTCTTCAGCCGCCATGTCGAAGGCGGCGTCGCCATCGAAGAGCCATACACCCTCCACGACGACGGCCAGGCGCACCTGCCCCTCACCGGCGCTCCCGTCACCGTGCGCGCCTATGTCCCCGCCGACGCCGCGGGCGAGGAGGCCCGTGCCCGGGTCGAGGAAGGGCTCTGGTATCTCGGCCGCATCGACCTTGGCAAAGTGGGTCCGCTGAGCGTGCGCCAGGTCGCCGAAGAGGACTGGGCCAACGCCTGGAAAGAGCACTACCACGTGCTCCACCTCGGCGCGCGCACCGTCATCAAGCCATCGTGGCGCGACTACACCCCCGCGCCGGGCGAAGTCGTCGTCGAGCTGGATCCTGGCATGGCCTTCGGCACTGGCCTGCACCCCACCACCCGCGGCTGCCTCCTGCTCCTCGAACACTCTCTCCAACCGGGCGATCGCGTGCTCGACGTCGGCACCGGCTCGGGCATCCTCGCGCTGGCCGCACTCAAGCTCGGCGCCTCCCACGTCCTCGCGCTCGACGTCAGCGATGTCGCCGTCGCCGCCGCCCGGACCAATGCCGCCGCCAACGGGCTTGCCGAGCGCATGGACGTCCGCCATGCCACCCTGCGCGGGGCAGCCGGCGAGCCATATCTCCCGCTGCCCACCAGCCTGCCCACCCTCGGCGACGAGATCGGCACCTTCGACCTCGTCCTTGCCAACATCATCGCCCGCGTCATCGCCCAGCTCGCCCCGGCCCTGCTGCGCACGGTCCGTCCCGGCGGCACCCTCATCGCCAGCGGCATCATCGCCGAGCGCCTCGACGAAGCCGAAGCGCCCCTCCGCGCCGCCGGCCTCACCAATATGCGCCGCGAGCAGGAAGGCGATTGGATTACGCTCATCGGCACGCGGCCGCGCATTTAGCCTCCGCGAAGGCACCCACGCGGGGTTTAAACCGCCGCCATTCATCGGGCAACTCCTCCAGCGCATCACCCTTCCTCGAAACTAACAAGCGTCAAATCATAGATACGCGGACGGAAGGGTGGCCCAGCAACATCGCACACGCTTAGACGCGTGCCATAGGAAGGCCAATGCAGAGCCATCACCGCGCCCTCGCATGGAAAGACGCTTAGCAGCACTCCCGTCACCCACGCCCAAACGCAGACGCGTCCATCGCGCCCACCACTTACGAGCAGGCTACCGTCCTCGCTCCAAGCCAACGTCAGCACAGCATCAGTATGTCCAGCCAGCTCCATCGGCGGCGCAACGCTCAATTCACGGGCGTCTCCCCCAACTCGCCAAACGCGCACCACCCCGTCATCGCCACCACTGGCCAAAACATCGTGTGTCCTGCTCCATGCGAGCACCCTCGTTCCACCTGAACCTCCCTTCAGGATCCGCTCCGGTCGCGCATCCTCCTCGCCAGCATCAACCATCGCCCACAGGTAAACACGCTGATCGCTGCTACCACTCGCTAGTAGCGCACCACCTTCACTCCATGCGAGCGCGCGTACTTCGCCCCCCTGCCTAGCTAACCTTAGCGGCTGGCGCAACCGTCCTCGTTGCTCCCCCACTTCCCATATGTAGATCAACCCATCGGCTCCGCCGCTGGCGACAGCGGAAGCACCTGGCCGCCATGCGACCGCACTCACGCCGTCGTCATGGAACCCTACAGCCCAGGAGTGCGGTGCGCGTCCGTCACTACGTGTCCGTCGTTTATTCGCCTGCGTCGCCACTTCGCACACCCGCACCGTCCGGTCTAGCGGCCCACCGCCACTGGCCAGCAGGTGCCCGTCCGCCTGCCACGCCAGCGCTCCTACCCCATGCTCGTGGCCAGCTAGCCTTACCAGCTGCCTGCCTGATTTTGCCTCCCAGACGTGGATCGACCCATCCTTCAGATCGCCTGTAGCCAGCAGCGCTCCATCGCTGCTCCACGCCGCCGCGTTCATCTCATTGGCGTGTCGCGCGAGTCCGTGGTGTGTCGGGCGCTGGTTGCGCCTGCCTGCCGCGCCTGCCTGCCGCGCGACATCCCATATGCGCACCGCGCCGTCATCCCCTGCGCTTGCCAGCACGTATCCATACGCCTGCGGTACAGGGTTCCAGGCCACGGCTCTCACGCCGCCAGCATGACCGGGCAGCCGCCTCCGACGCGCCCCGCCATCACCATCCGGCGCCCAAAGAACTATCGCCCCATCGTGTCCTCCGCTCGCCAGCCAGCGCCCGTCAGCGCTCCAGTCCAGCGCATGCACGTCACTCGTATGTACAGTATGTGTGCTGCACAGGGTCATGGTCGGCGCGGCCGCTGACAGCAGAGGAATATCCCACAAGCTCACTGCGCCGTCGGCCCCAGCGCTCGCGAGTGTGTATCCCGCCTTTCCCTGCGCTGGCTGCCATGCCAACGCACTCACACCGCCCACATGAGCCTGTACGGACAGAATCGCGCCGATCCGCTTAGCCATCTTCGCATCCACGCGCCACAGCACCACGAGTCCATCGCGGCCGCCACTCGCCAGCAAACGCCCGTCAGGACTCGACGCTGCTGTTAGCACCGATCCTTCATGCCCACGCAATGGCGCCGAATGAAAAGGGTCAAAGGTGTAGGGGGACCAGAGCAGGATCGTCCCATCCCAGCTCGCCGTGGCGATCCAGCGTCCGTTGGGATCCCATGCCACCGCACTGACGGCATCGCTATGCCCTCCCCGCTTCATGTACCCCGCCGCACCATCAGCCGTGCCTATTGCCGTCCAGAGGTGAAGGGCTGCGTCATAGCCGGCCGAGGCCACCGTTCGCCCATCTGGACTCCAGCGGAGCGCTGTGACGCACTCCCCGTGACCCACGAGAGGCGCAAGCTCTGCCTCGCTCTGCCACGGACACAGCCGCACCAGGCGATCACGCCCACCACTCGCGATGATCCGGCCATCAGGACTCCACGCCAGCGCCCACACCTCGCCCCGATGATGCCGCAGCACGCGCCGTAAGCCATGCTCATCCTCGTCGATGGGCCGCTCTAGACGGAGCCATCGGCTTTGCGCGTACTGCTCGGAAAGCCAGCGCTCCGCCGACTCGCACACCTCCACCAAACCCAGCGCGCGGGCACGATTGCGCAGCTGCTGCCAACCAAACGCGCCTGGAGGCATCCCCCTCACTGCCACCTGCTTTGCGATCGTGTAGGCCTCACGATCCACACACTGATACCATGCTGCAAGCGTCCGACTCAATGGCCCGCCACTTGCTGCGGGCCCTGCTGGCTGCACGCCGTCATCGCTGGCCGGCTCTACTGCGTTCAGCTCCCATTCGAGGTCGCGAGCCGCCTCATATTCCGCCAGCAGAGCGAACACGCCTCCCCTATCCCTCCAGAGCGCATCGATTTGCTCGGGCGTACAGAGCGATGAAACGTATGTGCGCATGACCTCGGCACGGACCGCCGTACGCCGCTCCGCATCCGGCTCAGCGTCGGGTCCCCGCGCGAACTGACGCACCAAAGGATGCAGCCGGTAACACTCATCTGGCAGTATCTCGATGAAGGACTCATTCGTGAGGCGCTTCAGCGCCGCGCTCAAAGGCGACGGCCGGCCACGATGCGCGCGCGTAAGGGCCAGTCCACTTGCGAGCGCCAGACGCCGGCGGGGCAGAACAGACCCCTGAGGAAAGCAGGCCGCCACACGCAGCAGCCGTTGCGCATCGTCTCCGCCCGGTCGGTCAGAACGCTCGAGGCGTCTCCAGCTCGCCCGCATCGTGGTACGCGCGCCATCTGGCGCGTGGTCTCCCGCGTCAGCAGCCATATCGGTCGCTGCCAGCGCACCCTCCCGCTTGAGCAAGTCCAGGTAATCGCTCGGTGACACATCGGATGAGTTATTGCTGAGATAAGCGCCCGCGAGCTTGAGGGCGAGGGGCAGCCAGCCGAGCGCAGCGCAGATCGCTTTGGCCGCCTGCCGCTCAGGATTGTTCTCCGCAGCGCGCAGCAGGTGCGGTATGCCACGCAGCAGCAGCTCCAAGGCAGCCTGTTGATCGATCCCATCCAGCGGCAAGCACGAAAACTCTGGCGCGCTCAGACCGCCGCGGCGTGTTGTCAGCAGCAGGCGGCAGCCCAGCGTGTCGAGCCGTATACCCTCTACGATCTCGTGCCGCAGCAATGCTCCCGGCCGCTCAACATCGTCGACTACGAGCAGCGTCTCTGCAGGACGCTCACGAATCCGCGCCGCGAATGCCAGCACGAGCGTATCATCCGACTCGTCACTACGCCCTATCTGCAACTGACGCGCGATATTCGCGATCTCGTGCCGAAGGTCGCTGGGCTCTTTCGCTCTACTCAATCCGATAATCCCACCCGGCCAGCTATGGTGGAATCGGTACGCGTACTCCACCACTAGTTGTGTCTTACCCACGCCGCCCAGACCCGACACCACCACTACTGGACTTGCGCCCCACGGCGAGTCGTCCTTTTCCCCGGTCGTAGACGCCAGCCTCCTGTGGAGGTCATCCAACGTGTCGTCGCGACCGAAGAGCGTCTCACGACGAGCGAACGGCATGAAAAACCGCCGGGGATCAGGGCGGTCGGCTATGCCTCTCTGGCGCATCAGCCGCATGAGATCCCGCCGCACGCGCTCGGCCAGCGCCGCGGGGTCCAGTCGGAAATAGGTGACAACGTGTTCGACCTCCAACCGGGCACGAAAGTGCTCCAGTGCTCGCTCGGGCCCAGGATCCACCAGTACTTGTAGTGTGTGGTCGCGCACGGACTCGTCGCCCAGGTACATCAGCACTTCTTTGTCCAGACCCCGAGCATGGTGATATTCCATCTCCGTGATCGAGAGCCGTTCACCGGGTGGCTGACTGTCGGGCACATAACCATAGCGCCAGCCAATGAGACCGACCAGCACATCCGAAAGCCGTACCTCCTCCAGTGAGGCCCTCACTGCAGCTTCGGAACGCGCTCCCCAGTGCTCCATCGCGCTGACTTGGAGGCCCAGCCCGCGTACCGCTCGCACCACTGCTGCTCGGTATTCCTCGAGGTCTCGCCTCGTGGAGCTGATGAATACCCGCACGGTCTGCCTCCTCGCCGCTTCACCCAATCCCTACATCAACACTTGAGGCCGTATGCTAACGAGCCGACCTCTAGGCAAAGGCCCATTAAAGTCACTGTATTCTAGCAGCAAGCATAGCGCGCCGCAAGGCAGTCCGCACGTATGTCCTCCTAGTAGCTCCGCCAGATGGACACACCTTCTCACTTTCCCGGGCTCGGCCCCATAGCGGCCAGTGCAGAGAACGCTGCCGCTTTACGAGCAGGCGTCGCCATGCTAGAATTCCCCTACCAACGGCGCGGGGGACCAGCAACTGCACATTGGTCACTCTGCGCGAAGAAGGATATGTGCTCTCATGGGCAAGCCACAGTCGCTCGAAGACAGTGTCTATCGGGTGGGCGTTACCGGCCATCGGCAACTGTGCGACAATGACGACCTGTCGGCGCGTTGTCTAGAGCTGCTGACCTTCCTGCGTGTGACCCATCCACATCTCGCAGCCTGCTCTGCGCTGGCAATTGGCGCTGACACGATCTTCGCCGAAGCTGCCATCAGCCTCGGGATTCCTTTGGAAGCTGTCATCCCCTACACCCACTACGAAGACGACTTCGCCACTGCGGATGAGCGTGCGCGCTACCTCCGGCTCTGTGCCGCCGCCTCGCGAGTGATCGAGTTGCCCTACACAGACCCCGGCCCCGATGCCTATCTCGCCGCTGGTCTCTGGATTCTCGACCGCTGCGACTTGCTAGTCGCTATCCTTGACAACCACGAGCCCACAGGCCACCCCCCTCTGGGAGGCACAGCCGACATCGTGAACGAGGCGCACAAGCGCGCGATACACGTCCACCACGTCCCGGCAAGGCGCGAGCCCGATGCCCCAGTACCTTAACCACCACTTGATACCGCTCAACCGGCCCACGTGGCTAGCCCTTGTGGGATGCAGCGCGTGTGCTGAGCGCCCGTGGCATCGATGGTCGGACTCATTGATGCCATAGACCCGTCAATTAGGGAGAACCACCATTATGGCATTCAGTCGCTTCACCGAATACAAGCATCTGGCGCAAGATTCCGCACGCATCAGCGACCGTCGCGAAACGGTCAACAATATCTACCTGTCCGTCAATTCAGTGCTGCTCGGCGCCGTCGCGCTGCTCGTCCAGCAAGGCCAGCTCAAGAACGTCCTCTTTTCCGTGGTCGCGCTCTTCATTTCAGGTGCTGGTCTCGCCATCGCTCGCGACTGGAGGAAGCTTGTCGCCCATTATCGTGAACTATTGAAGATGCGCTTCGAGGCGCTCAGAGAACTAGAAGCGCTGGATGACTTCCCAGGCGCCATCAAAATCTACCACCGCGAAACCGCGCTGTATGGTCCGGAGAAGGGTGAATTCGGCTTCTCACCCGTGGAAATGAAGCTACCAGGCCTCTTTAGCGTGCTGTATAGCATCGCCTTCGTCGCCATCATCCTGGGTAGCGTGTTGGTCAACTACACTATTATCGCGCAGGTCCTGAGCCTGCCCAGCTTCGGCCAACATTAGTCCGTGGTTGACACGCCTGGTAGCGGCTCTTGCTTCAATGACTGCCCGCCTCCCCTCATAGGTTGCTCTAGCACTGCACGTGTTCGCGTAATTCAATCAGATCACCTCTTGCATATTCATAATTGGGCACGTATACTTTGGCTAAACTTACTAGTTCACCTCGAATCGCCTCCGAGAGCTGCCGTCTTTTTCAGTGCGCGGTCCGAAGCGGCCGTGCAGCGGGCTGCGCAATGCGCTCTAGCTCACTACTGCAAAGGGGGTGCCTGTGGCCGTATCCATCACCGAATGGGAAAGCCTGTGGGAGCAGCGCAAGGAAGAGCGCATCATCATGTTTATGGGCATGGCGGAGTCCACCCACCACAAAGAGATAGAAGGCCCTGTCCGCGGCCTCTACGCTATCCAACAGCACGCCGACATCGTGTCCACCATTCTCAGCACCGTCTGTTCCTGCCCCGAGCCAGCCGCGCACACGGTCAAGTACATCGGTGATGAGGTGATGCTCTCATTTCCCAAGTCTGAGGCCCTGACTGCAGTCCGTTGCGCTCTCGACGCAATAGAGCGATTGGCACAGATCAATGAGAGCCGCGATGGCCTGCCCATCCTCTCCAAGGCCGGCATCGCCGCCGGTTGGGTGATTCCCGCTCTGCACACTGTGAGCCGCAGCGTTCCCGATGGTCCTCACGGGCCCCCCGTGGATATCGCGGCTCAGCTCATGAGCATGGCGAAGCCTGGCCAGATCCTCGTCGAGCAGAATTTCCGCGACCTCGTCGGCAATCGTGACCTCCACACCCTCAATGGTGACACGGCGGGATTCGTCCCCAGGCCCGGACTCACCAAGAAAATCCGTGGCGTGAAAGAGCCGGTCAGGGTCAGCGCAGTCTCTCGCAATGACAGGGATCTCTCCATCCGCGACCTCCGCGTCCTCCGAGCCGAGCTCAAGAAGCTCGAAGAGGCCCTCACCGATCTCATGCTCCAAAAAGACTACATCTTACGTGAATGCGACACTGACCTCGGCCAATCTCAGGAGTCTGGGTGGGCAGCCGCCAGAGATCGCCTCGAGTGGCTGGGCAAAGACCAGGGTGCGCTTGGCCACGTGCGGAAAGTGTATCGGAGTGCCGTTGAGTCGCAGAATGAACCATTGATCCACGAATTGTACGTAGATCTCGACAGTGCCTTTGCCAGCGCCAAGCGCGGGCTCAAGGACAGGAAGACACTGCTCCTCTCAGAGGATCAGGCCGAGCGGCGTAAGGCGCGCTCGGACTGTGGCGAGGACATTGCGCGTGTCTTTGAGGCCGCCCAGGGATTGCAGATCGCCGCAGACAAGCATATCCGGAGGATTGACCGCTCATGAGTACTCCACAGCCACAGCCCGAAGTCTCCACGCTTCTCCAGCGCAGCCGGACGCTGGAACAGACTCTGAAAAAATCACGCCCTACCGAGGCCAATCTCACTGCCATGCGGGCCATCATGGATGCTGCCTCCGAAGCGGGCGCTGTGGCGTTCTCGGCCTACGACCGCAGCATTCTGCGCAGCATCATGGACTACTGGGCATCCGTGCTGCGTATCGCCACTGATGAGATCGTGCTACCCAAACCCTTGAAGCGCTTTGCGGGAACTCTGGCCGAGCCAGGCGCACTGCCGCGCATGGAGCGCGACGAGTTCATCCACATGGTCCAGCGTGGTGACCTCATTCAAAACGTCCGGGTAGAGAACGCCGACTTCTCCGGGCTGCACTTCGGCAAAATCAAAATCATCAACAGTCGGTTCGTCGAGTGTACACTTGATGGCGCGACGTTCGATACCGAATCCGAGCTGATCTATACAGGCTTCATCGTCTGTAAGCTGCGCGACGTTCGCGCATCGGGTATCAAGGCTACCAGTTCCAAATTCGACCGCCCGCACATCCAGGGCGCATATTTCCGCGGCTCCGACTTCAGCTCGGCGCTCATCAGCGGCGCCCGCATGGACAAAGGCACCAACTTCAATGACGCCAACCTCTCCAGTGCCAGCCTTCACGATGCTCGGGCCGATGGAGCTTCGTTTCGTGGTGCCACGATGACGCAGATAGACCTCGAAGGCGCTGTACTCACCAACTGCGACTTCCAGCGGGCGCATCTCATCAAGGGCAAGCTCCAGCATGCGAACTTCCTAGGCGCGGACCTGAGCTACGCTTATTTGCACGAAGCGGACATCCAGGGTGCCAAGTTTATCGGAGCCACGCTAAAAAACGCCAACTTCGAGCGGGTTGAAAACATCGACCAGGCGGAATTTGACAGCAATTGGACAGAGGCGAATTTCGATTCCGCAGCCAGGAGCTACCTCGATCTCAAGATCGGCGCCGGGTCCATCGTCCGCCCAAATTTTGGCCAGATCGCCAAGTCCTCCTGACCCGAAGGAGAACCCATGAGCGACCAAACCCTCTACC
>CAYQFU010000140.1:0-15370 GCA_964416775.1 uncultured Ktedonobacterales bacterium | reverse complement strand
GGATGCGGGTGATCCGTTCCCCCATGCCGTAGGGGCTCCTGGCTATGCGCCCGCCGGCGCGCTTGCACCCATTTATCCGGACTCGATATGAGCGTATCGCCCACTTTACGCGAGCGCCTCCACCAGCCGCTCGCCGTTGGCCCCTAGCCACTCCTCGCGCTCGATGGCCGCTTCCGCCCTGGCTACCACCGCCTCCATCGGGCTGAGACCCTGCCGCTGCCGGCCAAGGCGGTGGATCAGCGAGGTGTAGGCACGCAGCCGGAAGAGCGTGGGAATGGCGCCGATCTCGGCGGCGGTGAGGGTGATGTGGCGCGCGTACCCCTGGGCGACGGCCGCGAGGATCGGCCACTCCCCTCCCGTGCCGAACTGCGCGACGGGCCACCAGCTGAGGGCGACTGTGAGATCCATCGCGCGCACGTCGCGTGCGCAGAACTCGAAGTCGAGCACGCCGGTGACGCGCGTGCCGTCCATCAGAATGTTGTCGGGGGCGTAGTCTTCGTGGACGATCTGCTGAGGTAAGCTGGCGTAGAGCGCGGGGATGTGCGCCATGAGCCAGTCGTAGCCGTCCGTGAGCCGCTGCCGCACGGTGGCGCTGACGGGCAGCGTCTGGATGGCGGCGCGGGGATCGGGCACCAGGGGATGGCAGTGGTCGAGATCGCCGTACGAGCGCCAGCTCACGCTCTGGTCCAGGTCGTCCACAGGAATGCGCGCCAGCGCGGCGTCGAGCCGCCCCAGCGCTTCACCGCCCGCGCTGGCCTGGTCCAGCCGCTCTCGCGCCGGGTGCTGGCCGGAAACGAGCGAGGTGAGGGAGACCAGCGCCTCGCCTTCCGGCGTGGGGATGTGCGCATAGAGGTCGCCGGCCTGCGTCGGGATGGGAGCCGGCACGGCGAAGGGGAGGCCGGCGCCCGCGAGCCGGGTGAGGATGGCATGCTCGAAGCGCAGCCGGCCGATGTCGCCGTGGTTGCGGTAGACGCGCAGCACGTACTCGCCCGCTGGCGTCGTCACGCGCTGCACGTCGTTGTTGGTGCCGTGGGGCAGCGGAGCGAGCCGCCAGGGGCCGGGCAGCGGCCAGGCGCGCTGGAGTGGCGCAAGATCCATGGGTGTGCCTCCTTGGCAGGCGACGGCGTCAGGCGTGATGAGAGGGGGCCTCGCTGAACCACAGCTTGCGCATCTCGGCGCTGGTCGCCAGCAGGTGATCCAGCGTGCCCTCCGCCTCCATCACTCCATCCTTGAGCACGATGATGTGGTCCGCGCGCTGCAGCACGGCCCGGCGATGCGAGACGACCAGGCAGGTAGCCGCGCGGCGGGCGAAGAGGCGCTCCCACATCTGGCGCTCCGTCTCCACATCCAGCGCGCTGGAGAGGTCGTCGAAGATCAACAGCTCGGGGTCGCGGACGAACATGCGCGCCGCCGCCACACGCTGAATCTGCCCGCCCGAGAGGCGCACGCCCCGTGGGCCAACCACCGTCTCCAGCCCCTGCTCCATTTCGGCGACGTCGTGCTCCAGCAGCGCCGCGCTGATGGCCTCGGAGAGATCGGCGCCGTCCTCCCTCAAACCCAGCAGGATATTGGCCTGCAGCGATTCGCTGAAGAGGCGAGGTGTCTGTGGGGTGTAGGCGATGCGCGGCGGCGCGAAGAACACCGCCGGATCGGCGACGACTTCGCCGTTCCAGAGGATGGCGCCCGCCTGGCGCGGCAGAAGGCCCAGCAGCGCGCGCAATAGGGTGGTCTTGCCGGCGCCGATACGGCCAGTGATGACGACGAGTTGACCCCTCTCGACGCGCAGCGAAATGTCCTCCACGCCCCGGCCCGATAGGGGATGGACGTACGTCAGGTGCTCGACCTCCAGCGTGCGCAGCGCGTCGGCGGGCGTCCGAACGGGCGTCGTGACGGGCGGCAGGGCGCCGCGCAGGTGCAGCTCGTCGGTGCGAACCAGCGCCTCGGGTTGGGCGCCCTGCATCACCAGCGCCATGCGTTCGAACGAGATGCCCACCTGCCGGTGGCGAGCGAGGGCCTGCCCCAGCCAGCCCATGCGGCCGGCGAGGTCGGCGAGATAGGACACAAAGATCGCGAAATCGCCCAGGGTGAAGGTGGTGTTGGTGGCGTGCAGCGCGAGCATCAGCAACACGATGCCAGCGCCGATGGCGCCCATGCTGCCGTTGAGCGACTGCAGCAGCGCGGTGGCGGAGGTGTCGCGGACGGCGGCCCGGCGCCGCAGCGCGTTGAGCTGGCGGAAGCGGGCGACGACGCTCTCCTCGGCGGAGGCGACCTTCACCGCCTGCGCCGCGCCGAAGGTCTCGCCGATGAAATCGGTGATGCGCCCCGTGGCGTCGCGGTTGTCCTGGCGCCAGCGCTTGAGCAGCCCACCGAGCAGATTGGTGGCCACGAGCAGCGCCGCGAAGGGTAGGAAGACGACGGCCGTGATCAGGGCGTCGATCTTCAGCATGATCAGCAGGGCGATGACGATGTAGAGCGTCATGCCCGTAAGATCCACCCAGTTCTCGAACAGCCGGCTCACCTCGTCCACGTCCTCGCGGAAGCGGCTCATGGCCTCGCTGGGCGAGTCCGGGAGCTGATGCGTGCCCGGCCCGCGCATCACCCAGTCGAAGAGATTGCGGCGCAGCAGCGACTGCACGGTGTAGTAGTAGCTGAACCAGGTGAGTAGACCAATGGCGAAGCCACCGAAGCGCGCTACCCCGACGATGGTGAAGATGGCGACGACCGTCCAGACGTTCCACCCCAGCGGGCCGTGCCCGGCGAGCGCGTCGAAGAACCACCCGGTGATGAGACCCGTGAGCAGCGGGGAGGTGTGGTCCGCCGTCCAGGCCACGATGTTGAGCGCGAAGAGGCGTACGTCGCAGCGCAGCAGCCGCCAGAGGTACTGCCAGATGCTGAGCTGGAGCGTCGGCCCGGTCAGAGGCGCCGCCTGCGCATCGGCCTGGTCGCTCTGGCTGAGGGAAGGCGTGGTCGAAACGGTGGTCAAGCGAGCACCTCCTCGAGGCCGGCGCGCAGCAGCGCGTGGAAGCGCGAATCGGGCGAGCGCGCGAGCGCCTCGCGCTGGCCATACTCTAGAATGCGCCCGTCGCCGAGCGTCATGATGCGGGTGGCGCGCTGCACGGTGGCGAGCCGGTGGGCGATGATGATGCCCGTGCGCCCGCGCAGCAGCGCGCTGACACCGCGGTCGATCAGCCGCTCGGTGGCCAGGTCGAGCCGCGACGATGGCTCGTCGAGAACGACCAGGCCGGGGTCGCGCAGGAAGACGCGAATGAAGGCCAACAGCTGCGCCTCCCCGGCGGAGAGCCCGCCGCCGCCGGCATCGAGGTGGGTGTCGAGCCCATCGGGCAGGCGCGCCAGCCAGGAGTCCAGTCCCATCTCGGCGATGACGTCGAGGATGCGGCCGTCTTCGATGCGCGGATCGAAGAAGGTGAGGTTCTCGCGCACGGTGGCCTGGAACAGCTGCACGTCCTGGGTCACGATGCCGACGCGGCGGCGCAAGGTAGCCAGCGGCAGGTCGCGCACGTCCACGCCGTCCAGCCGCACCGCTCCCTGGGCGGTATCGTACAGGCGGAAGAGCAGCCGGCTCATGGTCGTCTTGCCGCTGCCGGTGCGCCCCAGCAGCCCCAGCACCTCGCCCGGCGCCAGCGCGAAGTCCACGTCATGCAGCACAGGCTCCTCGCCAGACGCGTAGGCGAAGGTGACGTGGTCGAACTGGACGGCGACCGCCCTGGAGCTGGAGTCGGAGTCGGAGTCGGAGCTGGAGTTGGAGCTGATGGTGGGCAGCGTGGCGTGGCCGTCCACGATCTCGGGCTGCAGACGTAGCAGCTTGCGTACGCGAATCAGGCTGGAGGCCGCTTTCTGGAACTCCTGCATCTGCTGAGAGATCTGCTGGATGGGCGCCTGCAGCATCACCGTGTACTGGAAGAAGAGGTAGACCGTGCCCAGCGAGATGGCATGCGCGACGAGGTAGAGATACGCGCTCAGCCCCAGCGTGAGCGCCTCGCCCAGCGAGAACAGCAGCGTTGTCACGGTCCAGATGGAGGAGCGGCGCGTCCATGCGGACACGCTCTGTGAGAACCAGCGGCGCATGGCGACGTAAAAGCGGTCCATGACGTAGGCGCCGGCTCCATTGGCGCGGATGTCTTCGACGCCGGCCAGCCGCTCTTCGAGGAAGCCGAGGAAGGTGGCGCTGACCTCGCGCTCCTGGACGCCGGCGGGGATCGCGACGGCGCGCATGCGGGCGAGAGCGGCGAAGGCGACGACCACGAAGAGCGCCAGCGCGATGCCAATGCGCCAGTCGGCGGCGAAGAGCAACACGAGTGTGCCAAGCAGCAGGCCGGCGCTGCCGACGACTTGGATCAGCAGGATGGAGAAGAAGGTGGAGAGCTGGCTCAGGTCGCCATCGATGCGCTCGATGAACTCACCGGGAGTGTGCACGTTGTGGTAGCGCATGTCGAGGCGCAGCAGGTGCAGGGCCAGGTCTTCGCGCAGCAGGTTGGTGGCCCCCCACCCAACGTCCTGCCCGACGTACGTGGCCGCGGCGCCGGCGAGCAGATTGGCGATGGCGGCGCCCAGCGCGAGCAGGGCGAGGGTGAGCAGTTGTGCCGGGGCGGCGTGGCTCGACACGCCGTCGATGAAGACGCGTACGAGCTGCGGACCGGCGAGCTGGAGGCCGATGCCGCCGAGCAGCAGCATCGCGACGAGCGCGAACGGCACGCGGAAGGGTCCGAGGTAGGCGCGCAGGAAGTCGATCCAGGAGGTCGTCGCCATCTGCCGCGAGTGCGCGGCCGACGACGGGCCCTCGCCACTGCCAGGGATGGTTGCGCCGGATGCATGAGAGAGCGAAGTCATGGAGCCTCCTCGGGGTGCTCGCCGCGCGCAGGGAGTCGCGGTGGACGATGAAACGTCGGGCGGCAGACGCGAGCAGGCCAGGAAGTCCCAGGGAGGGGTGTTGCTTCGGTCTCTCGAAGGGAGGGGGGGAGAAACACCGCGGACAGGCGTGCTCGCGCGCTCGTCGGCCGAGTCGCGCGCCGTCAGGCATCCGCGGATGTATGCTTCGAGAGGGGAGGGGGAGAAGGAATGGTGGTAGCGCCGCCGGAAGGCGGCTGCACGTCAGATCCCCATCAACTGAATCGCGCGGGTGCGCTGCTCAGCGCGCTGGCTTTGCCGGCATCGTTCCGGCGCCATTGGGAGACTTGTCGGACATCTGCGGCCTCTTTCGTGCTGAGCGGCGCGGAGCGCCGCGCGCGAGTCGCGGTGGGCCGCGTGGTGGGCGGAAGCGCCCGGCGATGATGCGGCCACGCGACGGAGCGTACCACATCGGCGGGGTCAAGCGCAAGGTTGTTGGCGCGCGGGCGGGAGGAAGGCCGCTGTGGGTATAATGCGCAGGTGTCTTTCGGGTCCGGCCGTCGCGCGATTGGCTGCGATTGGCTGCATGCGGATGGTATTCACGCGGAGGGCCGCGGCAAAGGCACGCCATGTCGGGCCGGCAGCACGGATAGACGAATAGGAGCAGTCCCATGCGCTACATCATCCGTGAGAAGATGTTTCGGCTGACCGAAGACTCGGACATCACCGACGAGAATGGCCGGGCGGTGTTCCGCGTGAACGGCAAGCTGTTCAGCCTGCACAACACGCTGGTCATCCATGATCTGGATGGGCAAGAAGTAGCGACGATCCGCAGGCATTTGATCGCGCTGCGGCCGACGTACGAGATCACCCGGCACGGGCAGGAGGTGGCGGAGGTGCGCCAGCACCTGTTCACGCCGTTCGGCGACCGCTATACCGTGGATATCCCCGGGCCGGACGACCTGGAGATCAAGGGCAATCTGCTCGAGCACGAGTACACCGTCACGCGCGGCGGCGAGACCGTGGCCACGGTCTCGAAGCGGTGGTTCAGCCTGACGGAGACGTACGGCGTGGATATCGCGCCGGGTCAGGATGACGTGGTGATCCTGACGAGCGTGCTGGCGCTCGATCTGGCGGAGGACGCCGAGCGGCGATAAACGGGGCGCGGCGTCGCCAGCGCGCCGCGCATATACGAGAGAGATGCATGAGTATCGAGGCCATCTTCACACAGTTCCCCGTCGTCGAGACGCCACGCCTGATCCTCCGCGAGATTCAGTCGGGCGATGCACAGGCGCTGTTCGCCACGTTCTCCGATGAGGCGGTGATGGAGTTCTATGGCCATCTGCCTCACCGCGTCGTCGAGGATTCGCGCGCGCTCATCCAGCAGTTGCGCGGATGGTACGCACAACGCGAGGGCATTCGCTGGGGCATTACCCGCAAAGGAGACGACACGGTCATCGGCTCCTGTGGCTTCTACGGGTTTGATGAGGCGTTTCAGCGTGCCGAGACGGGCTACGAGCTGGGTCAGGCGTACTGGCGGCAGGGCATCATGAGCGAGGCGCTGGGGGCTCTCATCACCTTAGCGTTCGCTACGATGGGACTGCACCGTATCGAGGCGGTCGTGGACGATGTGAACGAGCGCTCGAAAGGCCTCTTGCGAAAGCTGGGCTTCGCGCACGAAGGCACCTTGCGCCAGCGCTTTTTCTTCCGCGACCGCTTCTGGGACGAACACTACTTTGGCCTGTTGAGGGACGAGTGGGCGATGGGATAGGGCGTCAGACGCATCCCATCGCGGAAGACGACAAGGTGTAGCGTGCGGCAGCTCACGACCTGCCGCGCAGAGAGGGAGCAGTGCAGCGATGAAGCCGCCTGTGGCGCGTGTGGAGGTCGTGCGGGAGACCCACTTTGGCACGACGGTGGAAGACCCGTATCGCTGGATGGAGCGGTGGCAGAGCGAAGAGGCGCAGTCGTGGCTCAAGGCGCAGGCGTCCCACGCTCGGGAAGTGCTGACCGCGCTGCCGGAACGCGATGCGCTGCTGGCGCGCATCACGGAGCTGGGCGACGCGTCACCCGCGCTGTGGTCGTTCCGCGTGGCCGGCGGGCGGACGTTTTATCTGCGCCGCGATCCAGGCGAGAACCTGGGCAAGCTGGTGGTGCGAACGGCGCCGGATGCGGCGGAGCGCGTGCTGCTCGATCCCAACACACTGGGCGGCGACGTGCATAGCGCGATCGACTGGTACGCGCCCTCGTGGGATGGCAAGCACGTGGCGTATGGTGTCTCACCCGGCGGCTCAGAGGATAGCACGCTGCGGGTGATAGAAGTCGACACGGGCGCGACACCAGGCCTGGCTATTCCGCACACGACGTACGGCGGCGTCAACTGGCTCCCGGACAGTCAGGCGTTCGTCTATAACCGCTCGCCCGACCCTGACGCGCCTGGGACCACCAGCCGATACGTGGACAGCCGCATGTACCTGCACCGGCTGGGGACGGACGCGCGCGAAGACGTTGCGCTGCTGGGCCGGGGCGTGCACCCGGGCGTGCCGATGGAGCCGGTGGACATTCCCTTCATCATCCTGCGTCGCGACAGCCCCTGGATGATCGGTATCGTCATGCACGGCGACCAGCGCGAGCTGACGCTCTACGCCGCGCCGCGCGGCGGTCTGGCGGACCCCGCGTCCTGTCCATGGACGAAGATCGCCGACGTCGAAGACGCCGTGACTGGGCTCGAACTGGCGGGGGACACGGTGTACCTCCTGAGCCATCGCGACGCGCCGCGGTACCGCGTGCTGGCGCTCGATCTGCCGCACGCGCCAGGAACGCACCCGCGCGAAGTCGTGCCGGAAGGGCGCGCGGTGATACAGGACGTGACGGTGGCGGGCGACACGCTGCTGACGCTGGACCTGGATGGCGGCATCAGCCGTCTGCGGCGCGTCGCACGCGGGGGCGGCGAGCCGGAGCAGGTGCCGCTGCCGTTTGAGGGCAGCATTGTCGAGTGGACGGGCGACCCAGACAGCACACAGGTGCTGCTGCAGCTGACGTCGTGGACCGTGTCGCCGCGGGTGTACCGCTACGACGCGACCACTGGCGCGCTGGCGGATACCGGCTGGCGGGCGCCGTCGCCGATCGACTTCAGCCAGGTCGAGGCGCACGAGGTGTTCGCGCCGGCGCGGGATGGCACGCCGATTCCGCTCTCGATCGTCCACCGCAAGGGGCTGAAGCTGGACGGCTCGAATCCCACGCTGCTGACAGGCTACGGGTCGTACGGGATCACGATTCCTCCGGCCTTCCGGCCGGAGATGCTGGCGTGGTACGAGCGCGGCGGGGTGTGGGCCATCGCCCACATGCGCGGCGGTGGCGAGTACGGCAATGCCTGGCACCAGGCGGGGCGGAAGCTGAACAAGGAAAATACGATCGCCGATTTCATCGCGTGCGCGGAGTACCTGATCGCTCAGGGCTACACGCGAGCGGACCGGCTGGCGGGCCAGGGCGGCAGCGCGGGCGGCATCCCGAGCGGGGGCGCGCTGGTGCGCCGGCCGGATCTGTGGGCAGCGATGGTGATGAACGTGCCGCTGACCAACGCCCTGCGCTTCGAGTGGACGGAGAACGGACCGCCGAACGTGCTGGAGCTGGGCAGCTCGACGACCGAGGAGGGCTTCCGCGGATTGCTCATCATCGACTCGTACTTGAGGGTGCGGGACGGCGTGGCGTATCCCGCCGTCCTGCTGACGACGGGTGCCAACGATCCGCGCGTAGAGGTGTGGATGGCGATGAAGATGGCGGCGCGACTGCAAGCGGCGACGTCTTCGGGCAAGCCGGTGCTGCTGCGCGTGGAGTTCCAGGGCGGCCACGGCATCGGCTCGACCAGGCGCCAGCTCGACGTGGAGCGGGCCGAGACGCTGGCCTTTCTGCTCTGGCAGTTCGGCATCACGCCGATGGCGGAGTAGGCGAGAGCCGATCATCGCGATCGACCGTGGGCGCGGCCGCATCCAGTCAGCTCCTACTGGAGCCGGCCGCCCGCGTAGCCGGCAGCCTGGGGAGCGTCGACGACCAGCCGATAGGCGCAGCGTCGGCGTCCCCGGCTCTGCGTGTTCCTGCCCAACTTTTGTGATGACCTGTCGCGCAGGTGCCCGCGGCAGCATTCGGCGGCGGAACCTTCTACCAGATCGGGATGATCGCTCGCACAGTGTAGAGGCGTCCGGTGGACGCCCGTCGGACGAAGGCGCAACCGTTCCACCAGATTCCGTATCATTTAGAGCGCCTAACAACACCGCAGAGGGACGAGTGCCCTACGTTTGGCATGTGGAGCCGGAGGCCCACCTTCTATGGCTGCACCAGAAGCCCGCGCAGCTCCTCGCGCGTCGCCGGCAGCCCGTACAGCGCCAGCAGGTCGTGCTCTTGCTCCCAAAACGGGTCGTAAGCGGCCAGCGCTTCTAGCACCGCTCGCTGGCCGGCGGTTAACGGGGCACGCTCCGGCTGCCGAGCTGGCTCCCAGTAGCCGACCTTGCGACGCCCGTCGGGCAGGCGCGACATCGCCGTGCCCTTGGGCTGGATCTGTCCGTCGTTGAACACGAGATCCAGGAGCACCTCGGCCACCGTGCGTGCGGCGTCGCCGTCACGCGTTCGCTGGAAGGCGCGCAGCAGGACCGGCTCCGCCCGCCCCTTCCCCAGCTTCGCGAGCCGCGCGACGGCGAGCTCGACCATACCGGGCCACTGCTCCGTGGCGAGGGATGCGATCGCGTCATCCAGGTCCAGGATGCCCCCGTTCGGTCCGGCTCCGCCCACCGCGCCAGCCGCCTCCACCAGCACCTCGACTGCCGGCTGTGGGGTCGCCTCGCCCGTGCGCCCAGCCAATGCCGCGGCGGCGAGGAACGCCAGGTTGGGATCATCCGTCCGCGACAAGATGTCGTCGAAATAGGCTCTTCCCTGCTCGCTCGCATCCATCACCTGCCCCAGCGCCCACATCAGCCACAGCCGCATCAGCGGGTCGTGCTCCGCGGCGAGGGCCGACTGCAGCCGCGGGACGCTCTGTGTGGAACGCTCAGGGAATGCTGTCAGCGTCGCGATGGCCGCGGCGCGCAGCTCCTGGCCATTCGCCGCGTCGAGCAGGTCCAGGTAGAGCGGCAGCCCATCGCCAACAGCGTTATGCGCGGCCCTGGCCAAGGGGTCATCGCCCGCGCCGCACGTGTCGCCCTCGGCCACCACCGCCAACAGGTGCAGAACCTCCGCCCGGTCCGGCGTACCGGGATATGCCAGCAGCTTGATCAGGAAGGGGACTGCGTAGGCCGTCGCCTCGTAGACCGTGCCCTGGTGCCAGACGTTACCGTAGAGATGGTGCATCGCGCGCTCGCGGACATGCGCATCGGGCGAGAGCAGCGCGCGCAGCTGGCCCGGCACGTCGGTCGCCGGGCCGTAGGCGTGCTGCAGCAGGCGCCAGGGAACCTCGTCCAGCCCGGCCAGCACCTCGCTCGCCGCACTGTCGAGCACGGCTGCCGCCGGCGGCCGCTCCAGAGCAGCCGGCGGCTGTTCCTGCTGCAGCGCCTTGAGCCGCTCCAGCAGAGCTGACGTCTGCTGCATGACTTTCGCCAGCGGGTGATCCGGCGCGACCTGACGCAGCAGCGCCGCGTGCAGCTGCTCCATGGCTGGGAAGGCCGCTGTACGGCCCTCGTCCTCGATCTGCATGCCCATCAACTGAGCATGGGCGGCCACGGTCATCGGGTGGTCGTCGCCGAGCGCGCGCACATGGATCGCGACGATGCGCTCCTGGAGTGGGCGCAAGCGCTCATACTTGCCCTGTGCCTGGAGGGCCAGGGCAAGTTGGCGCAGCAGCGGCACAAGCTCGAAGTCGTCCGGGCCGAGCACCCCATCGCGCAGGGCTAGCGCGCGTTCGAGGGCCGCCTGCGCGCCGGCAAAGTCATGGCCCGCGAGAAGCGCGTCCGCCCGCCGCTGCAGCTCGGCGGCTTCTGCCAGAGCGCTTTGATCGGAGGGTGAGAGTGGGACGCGATTGGCCCGCGCCTCGAGCTGGTCCACGAAGCTGTGCAAGGCTTCGCCGGTAGCGGGGTCGGGATGGCCAGGCGAGCGCTTGAGCGCTTGCGAGATGCGGTTGAGTGGCATGGCCAGCGTGAACTCGTGCATCATACTGAGCGCGCCCAGCAGGTTGCCCACCGCCTCGACCGTGCGCGGATGCGCGGCGCCCAGCGCCCGCTCGCGGATGATGAGCGCGCGCTCGTACAGCGGCCGGGCAGCGGCGTAGTCCCGGCGCTTGTAGTGGACATCCGCCAGGTTGGTTAGCACGTTGGCGACCGACGGGTGCCGCAGTCCGAGTGCGCGCTCGTGGACGGCCAGCGAGTGCACCAGCAGTGGCAGTGCGGCGTCCCTGTCTCCCTGGTCCGCGAGGACGGCGGCGAGATTGTTCAGCGCGCGGGCCGTCTGCAGGTCATCCGGGCCGACGGTGCGCTCGTAGATACCCAGCGCCCGCTCGTGATACTGGCGAGCCGCAGCGTACTCGCGCTGCGCTGCTGCCAATACGCCCAGGTTGCTCAGGGCGTTCGCCGTGAGGGGATTGTCCGGACCGAGTGCGTGCTCGCGGATGGCCAGCGCGCGCTCGTAGAGGCGGCGTGCCCCATCATTGTCGCCCTGGGCGCGGCGCATCGCGCCCAGGTTGTTGAGCGCCTCGGCGGTGTCGGGGTGTTCCGGGCCTAGGGTGCGTTCGCGGATGGCGAGGGTGCGCTCGATCATGGTCTGCGCCGCCGCGGGATCGCCCTGCTGAGCCAGGACGAGTGCCAGCGCTCCGAGCGTCTGGGCGGTCGGCAACGCGTCGTCGCCAAGCGCCGCTCGCCGCAAGGCGAGGGCACGTTCGAACAGCGCCCGCGCGGCGGCGTACTCGCCGTGGTCGTTGTGGCGCTGCGCCTCCTGATGCAGGCGCGCCGCCTCGGCGTCTGGACCGTCGGGCTGTTGTGCGAGACTATTGGGCATGTCATCCCTCCCGCCCATTGCCAGGTGGTCGCAGGTCCGAAAGCTCATATAGTGTTAACGGGCGAGGTTACACTCGCGAGCAGTAACGGTGAATGATGTGAGGACTGGCCAGGCCGGGCCAGTGCTGAACACGCACCCGCGGATCGGTGGTGTGCCACGTGGCAACGCGGCATGTCCAGCTCTATCAGACGTGCCTTTGCCTCGGTTGCCCGCTCATGTGCTCGCAAGCACTTCAGCCACGATTGGATATGTTAGGTGTTCTTAATGGGCGCGCGCTAGTACTCAGTCCAGAAGGGATTTGACGCCGGCCGATGTCTGTTGTAAGGGCATTAGGGCGCGGCAGTGTGCGCGATAAGCTTTTGCCCCCTTCTGGATTGCTCGTCGCGGCACTGATCGCAGAGCCGCAGGCTTTGCCATTCTCCCTGCTCGCCCAGCAGCCAATAGTCGGCGATACGCCAATAGTCGCCACAGAAGCAGCAGCAGCTCGTGGTCCCCGCAAACTGGAGGAGATCCCCTACCCTCTGCGCTTCGCGGGGGTACTGGCGGGCGAACTGGTGAAACCATGCGGGGGAATACGGCTCGATCCAGCGGGATTCATCAGGCATGGTCGTTTCCTCTCTTTGCTCGTAGCCGTCCAGTGCGTCGGCGATCTGGGGCACGCGCTGCCGGCGGGCGCGGGCCAGCACAATCTGGCCGCGCCGCAAGGCAAAGGCGTCGGACACCTGTAAGCCATGTTCCAGTGCGGGACGCGCAGCGTCCGTGAGCGCCCGGACGAAGATGGGGAGTCTCATCCCGTTCATGGTATCGCATTCCGGATGACCTCCGGTGCGTTCCAGCGACCAGCTCGCCCTCTCCGATACGGACCGCTCCCACTGTCAATACCCAACTGGACTGAGCACTTGCTGTCATGGCAGCTCGTAAACAGGCATACCCTGAATTCGCCTTCTGGCAGCGGCACCCCCTGCGTGCGCGCGGCCATATCACGTGGCAATACCAACACGCGTGGTGGCAATACCAACACCCGTGTGAGCGTATCTGCGGCCAGAGCGCGCGAAACAGCGCACGCCCAGGCCGACAAAGTATCCCGTACGCATGGTCGCTTCGGATGAGATCACATGGTGCGCCTTCCTGTACTCATTGAGCGTGATTCCACCCCCTTTACACGCATCTTCCTACTTGCCGCACACCCGCTGAAGACATTCTTGACCTGTCAATTGTCCTGATCACCAACGACCGACAGCATGCCTGGTACGCGGTCGGATGCGCCATGCGGACGAGATGGCATCGTCTCTCCAGCGCGTGCTTATGTCACGCACTCGCGACGCAGCTAGCGGCCTTCCATCCCGATACACGGCCCATCGCTTTCGACGATCAGAGACGATTGGAAAGGAGTCGAGCAAGTGGAGACTATGCACGGACCATCCAGCATACTGCAGGATGGGCCAATCGGCACTGCTCCCGATGGCAACGAGAACGATGGGGGGAGTGAGAGTGAGGAGCGGCGCGAAGAGGTGTACGAGGCCACGATCATTTCGCTGGATCCGGAAGCGGCGCACCTCCTCTTCCAGCTCGCCGATACGTAAGCGCGGTTCAACTGGAGTCTCAGCTCGCGTGCCGCCTGATCTCGCGTCAAGGCGGTGGGCAGCGGGCGACAGCGGGGTAGAGCACGACGGCAAGAGACGTACGACCTGTTCGTCGGCCATACCAAATCGTATCGGGATGCTGTTTGAGAGCGGAGAAGGGAGACGAGACGATGCAATGTCCACAGTGTGGCGCCGAATCGCCAGATGATGCGTGGAATTGCGTTTCCTGTCGCATCAACCTCTACTGGGCACACCAGCACTACGATGAGTTAGCGCGCATCCGCGAGCGACAGGGGCTAGATACTCGTGCAAGCAGTCCACCATTCCTGGTGAACATTCACCAACGCGCCATGGGTGAGCGCGCTGCGCGCGGCGGTGACGCCATGTCCAAGGTGCGCAGCATCGCGCGCCGCGTGATGCAGGGGGAGACCGAGGAAGTCCCGTGACGTCTGGCAATGTGACACAGGCGATACCCCTAGAAGGCAGGCGCGCGATGGATAGTGCTCAGCTCGGAACCGATGCGCTGTCCCCAGCATGTAGCGTCGGCATCATGGCGCATAACGAAGCCGCCAACATCGCCCACACCATCGAGACCATCCTCGGCCAGCACCTCACCCATGGATACATCGCCGAGGTGATGGTGGTGGCCAGTGGCTGCACGGATGAAACTGCTCCCAGAGTAGCCGCTATCGCTCGCAACGACCCGCGGGTGCGCCTGATCGTGCAAGAGCGTCGTGAAGGGAAGGCCTCGGCCATCAACCTGTGGCTCGCCGCGGCTCAGTCACCCATCCTCCTGATGGTCAGCGCCGACGTAGTGATCAAGGAGGGGACGTTCGACGCCCTGCTGGAACATTTTCACGATCCCCGCGTCGGCATGGTGGGCGCACATCCCATCCCGGTGAACGACGACGGCAACTTCCTCGGCCATGCGGTCCACTTGCTCTGGCAGATGCATGACATTGTCGCGCGGGAGACTCCCAAGCTCGGCGAGACCATTGCCTTCCGCAATGTCATCCCCAGCATCCCGCTCGACACGTCGGTGGACGAGATCTCGATTCAGGCCATTATCAGTCAGCTCGGCTATAAGCTCGTGTACGAGCCGCGTGCGGTTGTCTACAATCGTGGACCGACGACGGTGAGCGACTTCCTGCGGCAGCGCCGCCGCATCCACGCAGGCCACCTGCGCTGGAAACAGCAGCACGGGTATGCGGCCGCGACCATGAGCACTCAGCGTGTCGGACATGCGCTCATTGCGGCACATCCGTTCACCTCGCCCCAGGCGGCCGCGTGGACGCTGGGCACTGTCGGACTGGAGGCGCTCGGCCGCGCGCTCGGCACGTATGACTATCTGTCCCGGCGGCCGAACCACGTCTGGCAGATGGTCACGACGACGAAGTCGCAGATTGCCGAGGTGGCAAACGCGCAGAGTCCATGCAGCGTTCTGGTCTTCCATATCGTCGGCTTCCAGCAGCAAGCTCTGGAGTTGGGCACACGCACCAGCCAGCTGCTGGTGCAGCAGCTGGTTGACCGCATTGGCCAAACGCTAGGGCTCGGCAGCACGGTATCCGCTGAGCGCAACGGCACCATCATCGCCCTGCTGCCCGTGGACCGCGAAGAAGCGGAACGCCAAGCACAGCAGCTCATTCACGAACTCGAGGCCACCCCGCTGCACTGCAACGGGCATCGCGATGGGGTGTCCATGAAGTTCGCATGCGGCATCATCGCCTTCACACGCGCGGGAGACATACAGGCGCTCTCTGTGCCCCTGCCGGCACTTGCCTCGGCATCCGCCACGTCAACGCCGGCCATAACTCTGACACCAGCCTCGATCTGAGGAGATCAGGCGGGCTCGGTAGCTCGCCAATGAGCGATCACAAGTGGAGGGCAATCCATGAGTCTGACCAAGGTGGCCAAGAACATTCCGGTGCTGCAGGCGTCCTACGTGACCGGCCGCCCGCTGATGCTGC
>CAYQFU010000139.1:11744-15441 GCA_964416775.1 uncultured Ktedonobacterales bacterium | reverse complement strand
CGTCCCGCCTCCGTCTCATTCCACCCCATCCCAGTCGTGATATGGCGCAAGTATGGTACGCTTATTAGATGGAGATGACACCACACACCGCCGCGGCCCAGGCCCAACACACAGCCTGCCGGCGGATTTCGGATATGGAAAGACATCTATGAGCGCGTGGGACGATTTCTACGGCCCAAACGCGGGCTACGTCGTCGAGCTCTACGAGCGCTACCAGCGCGACCCCGCCTCTGTGGACGAGGCCACCCGCGCCGCGTTCGACCGGTTGGCCGCGATCGAGCCACAGCCTGCCGTGCTGCCCGACCTCGACGGCGCCGCGCCCCCCATGGCACCCGCCGCCTCGCCCGCGGCCAACGCTCGGCCTGAGGCGGTCCCTCACCCCATTACCAGTGACGAGGCCGCCCGCATCGTTGCGACAGCCCGGTTGGCGCGCAGCATTCGCGAGTACGGCCACCTGGCCGCCCACATCGACCCCCTTGGGACGCCCCCTCCTGGCGATCCCATGCTGGACCCGTCCACCCACGGCATCACCGACGCGGATCTCGCCGCCCTGCCTGGCACCATCGTGTGGCCGGACGCTGGCCCCGCCGCCGGCACCGCCCTCGACGCCATGCTCCAGCTCCGCGCCATCTACACGGGTCCGCTCGGCTACGACCTCGACCACGTCGAAGACTTCACAGAGCGCGCCTGGCTGGTGGAGGCCATCGAGTCCGGCCGCTATCGCACGCCGCTGTCACCGGAGCGGCGCCGCGCGGTGCTCCAGCGCCTTGCCCAGGTCGAAGCCTTTGAGCGCTTCCTTCACACCACCTTCCAGGGTCAGAAGCGCTTCTCCCTTGAAGGCACCGACGCCCTCGTGCCCATGCTCGACGAGCTGATACACACCGCCGCCGAGGCAGGCGCGCGCGAAGTCCTCATTGGCATGGCCCACCGTGGGCGCCTCAACGTCCTGGCCCACATCCTCGGCAAGCCCTACACCGCCGTCTTCTCCGAGTTCCACTCCGCCCCCAACAAGGAGCTCGTCCCATCAGAAGGCTCCATGGGCATCAATTACGGCTGGACCGGAGACGTCAAGTATCACCTCGGTGCGCAAGCCACCGTCGAGGAGGACGACGAAGCAGGCGATATCGTCCGCGTCCGGCTCACGATGGCCCACAACCCCAGCCACCTCGAATTCGTCAACCCCGTCATCGAGGGTTCCACCCGTGCCGCTCAGGAGCGCCGCGAGATTCCCGGGGCACCCGCTCAAGACGCCGATGTCGCCCTCGCCGTCGCCATTCACGGTGACGCCGCTTTCCCTGGCGAAGGTGTAGTCGCCGAGACGCTCAACCTCTCACGGCTCCCTGGCTATCACACCGGCGGCACCGTCCACGTTATCGTCAATAACCAGTTGGGCTTCACCACCGAAGCCTTCGAAGGCCGCTCCACCCTGTACGCCAGTGACCTCGCCAAAGGCTTCGAGATCCCCATCATCCACGTCAATGCCGACGACCCTGAGGCCTGTCTGTCAGCCATCCAGCTGGCCCATGCCTATCGCCAGCGCTTCCACAAGGACTTCCTGGTCGATCTCGTCGGTTATCGCCGTTACGGTCACAACGAAGGTGACGAGCCAACCTTCACTCAACCTCTTATGTACGCCGCCATCGCCCAGCACCCCACCGTCCGCGCGCTCTACGCCGAGCAGCTGGAGCGCGAAGGCAGCGTATCCACCCAGGACGCCGAGGCCATGCTGCGCGACGCCCAGCACCAGCTCACGACTGCGCTCGAGGAGCTCGCCGCTGGCCACGTCCCCGAGGAGCCTCCCCCGTTGGAAGTGTCACCCTCCCTGTCCACTGTTGCCACCGCCGTCCCCGCGGACCACCTCCGCGCGCTCAACGAGGCACTGCTGACCTGGCCTGAGGGATTCGCCCCCGTTTCCCGGCTGGAGCGTCTGCTTGTGCGCCGCCGCGAGAACATAGAGAAAGAGGGCGGCATTGACTGGGCGCACGCCGAGTCGCTTGCCCTCGCCGCCATCCTCTCCGATGGCACACCCATCCGCATGAGCGGCCAGGACACTGAGCGCGGAACCTTCAGCCAGCGCCACCTCGTCCTCCACGACGCCACTACCGGAGCCCGCTACAACCCGCTCCAGCGCCTGCCCCAGGCCCGCGCCTCGTTCGCCGTGTACAACAGTCCACTCTCCGAAGCGGCGGTCCTGGGCTTCGAGTACGGCTACAGCGTCCACGCCCCCGACGCGCTCGTCCTCTGGGAGGCGCAGTTCGGCGACTTTGCCAATGCCGGCCAGGTGCTCATAGACCAATTCATCGTCGCTGCCCGCGCCAAGTGGCGTCAGCATCCCTCGCTCGTGCTCCTGCTACCCCACGGCTATGAGGGTCAGGGCCCTGAGCACTCCAGTGGCCGTCTTGAGCGCTACCTCCAGCTTGCCGCCGAAGACAACCTGCGCATCGCCAACTGCACCACCGCCGCGCAGTACTTCCACCTCCTGCGTGCCCAGGCCGGTCTGCTCACCCGTGGCCCGCGCCCCCTCGTCGTCATGACACCCAAGAGCCTCCTGCGCCATCCGCGTGCCGCCTCCAGCCTCGCCGATCTGACTGCCGGCAGCTTCCAGCCCGTGCTCGATGACCCGTCCGCCACCGACCGGCGCGACGCTGTCGAGCGACTCATCCTGTGCAGCGGCAAGGTCGCGGTGGACCTCGCCTCCACCACGGCCGCGCGCGAAACGCCGGCCGACTGGATCGCCATGGCCCGCGTTGAGCTGCTCTACCCCTTCCCGGACGAAGACATCGCCCGCGTCATCGCGTCATACCCTCACCTGCGTGAAGTCGTCTGGCTCCAGGAGGAGCCGCGCAATATGGGCGCCTGGAGCTACGTCGCGCCGCGCATGCGCTCGTTGCTTCCTGACGGCGTCCCGTTGCGCTACATCGGCCGGCCCGAGCGCGCCGCATCGGCCGAGGGCCTTGCCGACGTCCACACCGCCGAGCAGTCCCGCATTGTCGAAGCAGCCTTCGCGGGCGAGCGCCAGGCGAAAATCGAGACTCGCGGAGGACAATATGTCAGTTGAAGTCCAGGTACCCCAGCTGGGTGAATCTGTCGTCGAGGCCACTGTTGGCCAGTGGCGCAAGCGCGAAGGCGATGCCGTCGCGACCGGCGAGCCCATTGTCGAGCTGGAAACTGACAAGGTGAACATGGAAGTCGTGGCGCCCGCCGCGGGCGTCCTCCAGTCCATCGTCAAACACGAGGGCGACACCGTTGCCATCGGCGACGTTTTGGCCGTCGTCAGCACGGACCAGCTAGCGGCTCCCGCCCCACAATCGGACGGCGCGAAAGCCGCTACCGCCTCGACCCGACCGCCCGCCCAGGCCGCCCCAGCGCCCGCCACACCCGCCATGTCCGACCAACGACAGCCTGAGCACGCCGAAGCCGGACGCGCCACTCCCCTCGCCCGCCGCATGGCCTCCGAGCACGGACTCGACGTCAGTCGCATTCCAGGCACCGGTGCTGGAGGTCAGGTGCGGCAGGAGGACGTCGCCGCCTATCTATCCAGTCAGCACGACGGTAACGGCACGCCCGTTCCGGTCGCTCCCGCCCCTGCCGCTCCGTCCGAGCCTTCACCACTGCAAGCGCGCGTGCAGCCCTCTGCCTCGCCCGCCTCCGCGGCTCCCTCGCGCGCGCAGCCGACCGCTCCGACCGCTCCGACCGC
>CAYQFU010000139.1:8619-11644 GCA_964416775.1 uncultured Ktedonobacterales bacterium | reverse complement strand
CCGACCGCTCCGACCGCTCCGACCGCCCCAGCCGCACCCTTCGCGGGCCGGCCCGAAGAGCGCGTTCGCATGTCGCGCCGCCGCCAGACCATTGCCCGCCGCCTCGTCGAGACCCAGCATACCGCTGCCATGCTCACCACCTTTAACGAGGTGGACATGACGGCCATCATGGACGTGCGGAAGCGCCGTCGCGATCCCTTCAAAGAGCGGCATGGGATCAGCCTGGGCTTCATGTCCTTCTTTTCCAAAGCGGTCGTCGGCGCGCTCAAGGCCTTCCCTCGGCTCAACGCCGAGATCCAGGGCGACGAAATGGTGCTCAAGCACTACTACGACATCGGCATCGCCGTATCCACCGACGAAGGTCTGGTCGTCCCCGTCATACGCGACGCCGACCGCCTCACCTTCGCCGAGATCGAGCAGCAGGTCGCCTCGCTGGCCCAGAAGGCACGCAACCGCACGCTCAGCCTGGAAGAGCTGCAGGGCGGCACGTTCACCATCACCAACGGCGGCGTCTTCGGCTCCCTGCTCTCCACCCCCATTCTCAACGGTCCTCAGGTCGGCATCCTTGGCATGCACAAGATTCAGGAGCGCCCTATTGCCGTCGCCGGTCAGGTCGTCATCCACCCGATGATGTATGTCGCCCTCTCCTACGACCATCGCATCGTAGACGGGAGCGAAGCAGTCAGCTTCCTGGTCCGCGTCAAGGAGCTCCTCGAGGATCCGGAGACCCTCCTGCTGGAAGGATGATGCCAATCCCATATGATCGCTCTTGCTCTGTCCGAGGCGTCCCGCCGCACCTGCCCCCGCGCCGGCACATCCCAGCCCGGACGATCGCTCGCACCTGGACGAGGCGCATGGATTTGCGCCTGGTCCCGCGCATGGTAGCGGCGCATGGATATGCGCCTGCTTCCGGCGGTCGCCTGGCGTCCGCCGTCGCGACGGAGCAACCAGATGTGGTATCAGCGTGTCAACCGGCCCTGCCATGCAGCGCGACGAACAGGTTGCCAACGACGTACAGCACCAGCCAGGTATACGTAATCACCAGCGCCAGCTTGGCAAGCCATCGCGCCTCCGGCACCGATCTCGGCGTCTCGGCGTCCAGGCACCAGTGCCCCAAGAACAGCGCCGGCACGGCGAATGGCAGCGCCGGCCAGAAGCGCACGGACGCCAGCGTGACCACCGCCAGCACCAGCGCGATCATCCCTGCCAGCCCCATTCGGACCTCGCTCTCGTCCTGAGGTGCGGACGCCGCCACCGTCTCCACATACCAGCGCGACAGACTTGGAATGAACTGTTGGCGTAGGGCGAGCAATCGCAAGCCGACCGCTCCACCCACGGCCCCCGTGGGCGCCGGTGCCACTGCGCGTACCGCGCGCTCCGGCTGCGGCTGGTGTCCTCTCGCGGGCGCGACCAGCCTCGCCCCACTCTCCCGGCTTGGCACTGGGCGCGCGCCAGGATGCCACAACGGCTCCGCGTGCGCGGCGGGTCCTGAATCTGTCGCTTGGTGTGGCGCGGACGGTCCGTCCACGCCAATCGGGTCGGCCGGATGCAGCGGCATCGCCGCGGGTGCGGGTCCACGCCGCAGCGGAGGCATCACGATCGCTGGCTGATCCGGCTTCGAGTCTGGCCCAGGAAGCAGCGACACCGCTTCCTGCCCGTCTCCTCCATCGTCGCGCTGGATATCAGCCTGCTGATCGAGCGGTGTGGTATGGATGCCACGCCTGGACTCACCCGGAACAGGCTCTCCCCCCGCGACCGATGCTGGCACTTCCACCTGCGGCCCTGGGCTTTGCTCATTGGCCGGCCCCGACGCGCTCACGCTGCCCAGCGCCACGTCGCCCGCACCGCTGCCGCCTACCCGTCCCGCGGATGCTGACGCCGCACCTTGCTCCGCAGCTGGCACTGCCGCGCCAGCCTCCGGCAGTGACTCGGGCGTCTCGACTAGCTCTGGCCGCCGCACATGCACATCGGTCGCGACCAGCACGTCCGCCGGACTCGCGGTTGGCGCCTGTACACTGCCGGCGCTTCCCCCCACGAGCCGCGCGCCACATCGCATGCAGTGGCGCGCGCCAGGCGGGCATGTGGTCCCGCAGGCCAGGCACATAACGCCCGCGGGCACACTCCATTGCTTCGACGCTGCGGCTGGCTCCGCGCCCAACGCCGCTCGCGCCGCCCGCAGGTCGTGTTCCAGCTCCAACGCCGACTGCTGTCGTTGCTCTGGCAACAGATCCATCGCCCGTACCACCGCCGCCTCGGTCAGCGCACCGATGGCTGGGTTCAGTTGGCGCAGCGGCGGCACCGCCAACGAACCGAGCCGAGCAGGGGCTTCCGTGGGTTGATATCCCGTCAGCAGGTAGAACAACGTCGCGCCCATCCCGTACACATCCGTGCGCGCGTCGGTCGCTCCGCTTGCGCGATACTGCTCCGGCGGCGCATATCCTGGCGTGAAGGCCAGCGCGGCGCCAATCGTCTTCGTGCCGCGGGCGTTGAGCTTTGCCAGCCCCAGATCGATCAGGATCGGCCTTCCTTGCCGATTGATCTTGACGTTCGCCGGCTTCACATCCCGGTGGATGATCGGCACCGGCGACGAATGCAGCGCGTGCAGCGCACCGCAGACCGGGATCATCCAGTCGAGAATATGGCGCTCTGGCAACGGCCACCCGGTCCGCCGGATATGATCGATCGCGACCTCTTCCAGTGTGTGGCCATCGACGTAGTCCATCACCAGGTACAGTCGCCCGGCCTGCTCGAAGATCGCGTACGCGCCGACGAGGTTGGGGTGGCGCGTATTGAAGAGGAACTCCGCTTCGAGATGGAACTGTTGCCGCGTGAGCGGATCGTGAAAGAAGGCCTCCTTGATCGCCCGCCGGTAACCCAGCGCGTTATCGAAGGCCTTGTAGATATGGCCAAATCCACCGCCGCCGATGTAGCCCTGAATCAGATACCGGTCCAGCAGTATCGTTCCAGGGGGCAGTGCGGGTGGCTGCGCGGGTGTATAGGGAGCCGGAGCGTGTGCCGGTTGTTG
>CAYQFU010000139.1:0-8519 GCA_964416775.1 uncultured Ktedonobacterales bacterium | reverse complement strand
GCCAGTATAGTCAGTCATCCTCGCCGCGACAACTCATTGGGAGATACGGGGCAGGGCATGCCCTGCGACCGCTATCCAGCCGCGTGCGCCGCGCTACCCCTCGGCCAGGTACTCGAGAGCCGCGCGCGCCATGATCTCCACGCCGAGAGGCAGTGCATCCTCGTCGATGTCGAACCGGTTGCTGTGGTGCGGCGCCGTAATACCCCGCTCTGGATTGCCCGCGCCGAGCAGGAAGTAACAGCCCGGCACGGCGTTCAGGAACACCGCCATGTCGTCGCTCACCGACTGGCGCCCATCACCACCCGCGATGTGGTCCTCGCCCACCGTTGCCGCTGCCGCTCGGCGGACCACCTCGGTCATCGCCGCATCGTTGACGCAGGCTGGCGTGCCCGCGCCCACCACCAGCTCCGCGCGCGCCCGCAGACCAGCCGCCACCCCTGTCGCCAGCTCGTCCAGCCGCCGCAGCAGGTGGTCCCTATCCTCCGCCGTATACGACCGCACCGTGCCACCAAGCTCCACCTCATCAGCCACGATATTGCCCGCCGTGCCTCCGTGAATCATGCCGAAGCTCACGACCCCCGCGTGCAGGGGAGAGATCTCGCGGCTCACCAGCGTTTGCGCTGCGGTGAGGATGTGTGCGGCGGCCATGATGGGATCGACGTTGAGATGTGGCATCGCCCCGTGCCCACCCCGTCCACGCACCCGCAGCGTGATCGAGTCCACACTCGCGAAGATCGGCCCCGCCTGCACGATCACGTCGCCCAAATGTTCAGGGCTCCAGAGATGCAGCCCGATCACGGCGTCCACATCCGGATCACGCAGCACGCCGTCTGCGACCATCGGCGCCGCGCCCATCACCTGCTCCTCAGCCGGCTGGAACGCGAACTTCACGTTGCCACGCAGTTCCTCACGCCGGCTTGCCAGCACTTCTGCCAGCACCAGTGCGATGGCGATGTGCCCGTCGTGCCCGCACGCGTGCATCTTTCCCGGCACACGCGAGACGTACTCGGTCTCGTTCCGCTCCTCGACGGGCAGCGCATCGATATCCGCGCGAATGAGGAGTGTCCTCCCCGGCCTGCTGCCCCGCAACACTCCCACCACGCCTGTGCCCCCGACGTGCTCCTGCACCTCCAGCCCTGTTCGCCGCAGATGCTCGGCGATCCTGGCAGCGGTCGCGTGTTCTTCGCGAGCCGTTTCTGGGTGCATGTGAAAGTGGCGCCGCAGCTCCACCAGCTCTGGCCGCAGCCGCGCAATCTCAGCACGCAGGTCGGTGCCGCGCAGTGTGTCGTCCGTACCAGTCGAGGGCATGATGTGGTCCTTCCGATGGATGCCGCGCTGAGCGGCGAGCTACTGCTGACATTCCCGGCTGCGTCTCCCACGCTGCCACGTCGTACCGGTTGCCACCCCTCTGGCCTCGCAGCCGGTAGGCGGACGCGCGCTGGACGGAGTCTGGGTTGTGGCACAATCGCGCGAGAGGCCAACTGTCTGGCCCAACTGTCGTATTATAGTGGTGCGGCGCCTCGCGTTGTCGCTGCCACCATTGGGCCACATCGCGGCTCTCGGTTGCGCCAGCGTGGTACGCTGAGTCCATGGAGGCCGCTTTACGGTCGTCGCGTTGATTGATAAGTTTGAGTGGGTGGTGGAGGCGCAGCCACGGCAATGGGAACGTCTATTCAGCACTTCATCGCCGGGATGGCGCACGTCCCTCCGATCGCCATCTACGCCTTCGTCGTCGTCTGGCTCGCCGCCGAAAGCTGCGGCCTCCCGCTGCCAAATGAGCTTGTGCTCCTCTTCGCCGGGTCTCTGGCCAGCCAGCACATTGTCTCCCCGATCGCGCTCGTTCTCCTGGCCACCGGTGCCAGTGTGGGCGGCGCCGCGGCCGCCTATGAGATCGGTCGCCGCGGCGGCCGTGTAGCCGTGCTCCGTGTCGGCCGTTATATCCGGCTGGACGAATCGCGTCTCGATGCCGTCGAGCGCTGGTTCCGCAGCACCGGTCCGGTCGCTATCGGCCTTTCGCGCATCACGCCCTTCGTGCGCACCGTGGCATCGTTCCCCGCGGGCATGCTGGCGCTACCATTGCCCACCTTCCTGGTTGCGGCGTTGGTGGGTTCGCTCGTGTGGTGTACCGTGATGGTGACCATCGGGGATCTCCTGGGAGCCAACTACGGCGTCGCCCTGCAGCTCATCCAGCGCTACACCATCCCCGCCATCATCGTAGTCGTGGTGCTGTTTGCCGGCTATCTCTGGCTGCACAACAGACTCTCGCACATCGGCGCTGCCCGCGCGAGCACTGCCGACGCGGCCGAGGTGCCCGAAAAGCAGCACACCTCTCCCACGCCTCCACCTATCGACTGATCCTCCCACACGCGGCCCGCACATGACACCACATTGAGCCCTCGCGCAGCCGCGTCCTTCCTGATTTCCGTTGTGGCATGCCCCGCGCAGAATCATCTCCCATCGGGACAACCTCCACCAACCCGAACGGATGGATCCGCCCACACCATGACGGTGTGTGCTCCAATTCACGGAGCATTGAGCTATGGATGGCGCCGATATCCACGGCGTGCCTGACCACCAACAACACGAGCCGCGCACACGTTGCGCGGCTTGTGCGTGGGCTTGTGCTGGCCCGCTCCCAGCTCACGAGAGCGGGCCGGCGTATCTGGCGTCACGACACGTTTGGCAATTGTCCCTGGATAGTCCAGTCCTCATCCTTCCGATAGGGCCCGGCGTTGTACCCAGTGTACACGTTGGTGCTATATGGTTTGGAGCCCGGCCAGTATGTCAAGTCGCACCACCCCGTCCCTGGTGTGTCGGGACCGGCATTCACGAACGCGTTCATGTCAGTTCCCTTGTACGGTGCCAGGCCGGTCGAGCAGTTGAACTGGGCGCGCGTCATGTCCGCTGGGATGGGGAAGGGCGTCGAGGGCCAGTGATAGTTCTTGATGGCCCACACCATCGCATCGTGGAAGATGTAGCCGGCTCCCGTGATACCGATGATGTTCGGGTTGAGCGAGTCCATTGGATCGGTGTTTCCGGCCCACACCCCCATCACCATATATGGCGAGTAGCCCATGGTCACGATGTCCATTGGGCCGGTGAGGCCCTGCGAGGTTCCCGTCTTGGCCGCGATGTACGGGTAGTCGAAGTCGTTCGGATAGCAGTCCTTGGAGAAGCACAGGGGGTTCTGCAACCCGAAGTCACCGCCTCGGCCCGCGTTGTCCGTCAGGATGGACGTCATCATGTACGCCACCTGTGGACTCATCACCTGCTCCGGCTTCGGCGCGGGCGCCTGCCACAGGGTGTTGCCGGCCCCATCGTCGATGCGCAGGATCGCGCGCGGCGGTGTATGTCGCCCGCCGGCGGCGAACACACCATACGCCCCCGTCAGCTGGATCAGTGGCATTTCCTGAGTACCCAGCGCCGTCGTGGGGCCGAGTCGGGCCGCCGAGATCGCGCCTTGCGGGCAGTCCGCGCACGTGGTGATGCCCATGCGCCCAATCATGGACATGAAGCGGTCGGCTGTGTTGTAGTTCGCTCCTACGAAGTATTGCGCCTCAGTGGCCGGGATGTTGAGCGAATTCGCCAGCATCACCCGGATTGGCGCCGTCCCCGAAAAGCTCTTCGCGTTGTAATTGTGCGCCACATAGTAGCCCAGGCACGCCGGAGCGGCTGGGTCCACGGGATACTTCCCATCTGGGCCCTTCGGCTGCAATCCGGGGAAACATATCGGGATATCCTGCAGCATCAGCCCCGGATACCAGCCCATTTGGAACGCCGTGGCATACACGAGCGGCTTGGTGGACGATCCCATCGAGCGCGGAAGCACGGCCATATTGTTGAAGCCGAGCACCTGCTTGTCCTGGCTGGCGTAGTCCACGCTGCCCATCATCGCCAGGATGTCTCCTGTGTATGGATCTTCGGCCACGGCCGCCGCGTTATGGACGTTGTCAGATTTCTTCAGCGCGTCCACGGTGCACTTCGTCTTCGGGGGGGCATTGGGACAGTACCAATACCGCGTAAACGTCCCGTTGGGCCCGCCGTTAATGTACATCGCGGCGTCTTGTTCGATGAACTTCTCCAGGTTCCAATCGAGTGTCGTGTACACCGACAGGCCCGCGGCCGCCACCTGGTTTTTATCCGCGAATCCGAACTCGTCGATCAACTGCTGGATGACGTAGTCTACGAAATGGGGGGCCTTTTTCACGGCTTCCTGGCTGGCCGTCGTGCCCTCAGTCAGCCCCTTCCACTGGTAGATTTGCTCGTTCTCCAGGATCTGCATGACCTGAGCGAGTGTCTGGTTTTCGACGGCCGGCGTCAGATCCCCAACGGCCACCATGTCGGCGAGCACCTTTTGGGCGCCCTGGTACACGTGCCACTCATTGCCGTTGCCCCATTGCGAATGGGAGCACGGCGCCTTCGAGCACGACCACGACAGTGGGTAATAGTACGTTGGGTAGTTCGGGATACGCGCCAGAATCGCGATCTGAGCCAGGGTGAGCTGTTGATTGGCTTCTTTCACGATGTTGTGGTTGGCGTCCTCGATCGGCTGGTAGCCGAAGTAGTTGCGCGCCGCAGCCTCGATCCCGGTGTTCAGATCATCATAGTAGATGTTGTTCAGATACATCGTAATGATGTCGGTCTTCGAGAAGCCGTGGGGATCGAAGCCGTTGGCCTTGGTCATGCCCAATGCCAGAATCGCCTCGTGGATCTTGCGGTCCAGCGTCTTTCCACTGTTGTTCAGCACCAGGCTCTTCACCAGCTGCTGCGTGATCGTCGAAGCTCCTTGGTTGGCCTGTCCACCCGCCGAGAGGTCGGTGAGGGCCGCGCGAATCGTGCCCAGGAAGTCCACGCCGTTGTTCGTCCAGAACGTGCGGTCTTCTGTGTCCAGCGTGGCCGTGATAACTTCCTTGTTGATGTAGTTGTACAGCACATTGAACTGGTAGCCGTTGGCGCGCTGGATCGCGTACAGCAGATTTCCGTTGCGGTCGAAAATACGCGTGCTGCTGGCGGTACCGACGGACGCGGCGGCATGGATGGCTCCCTGCTCCGATTGGTAATACCCAATCGCGTAGACCGCGCCCGCGCCGCCCGCGCCGACGAGCGCGGACACCAGCAGAGCGACCACGCCGAAGCCGACGAAGTATCCAACTGGATTGCGCCGCACTCGGCGCGAGCGCCACTTGCGCGCCACAACGCGGCTGCGCGAGCGGCGGTACGGCAGCGGCGCCATGTCACCCAGCGCGGCCCCTGGCGGCATGCTCGGCGTCTGGGCCACCAGGCTTTGGCTCATGGTCGAAACCTCGCGCCGCATCGCGCGGCCCGCCCTGCCCGCGCCCTGCACCATCGCCGAGATTTGCCGCGACATGCTGCGTCCCGCATCGCGGAAGCGTTCACCCACCGAGCGACCCGGCTGCCGACCACCCTGCTGTACGCTGGAGCGCTCCGCCGACGGGTCATCATCGTAATCGGGCGCACGTCTTCCAGATCCGGCGCGACGCGCACCGCTCGCATCCAGCTCGTCGCTCCCGCTGCCCGCTCGTGTGTAGCGGGGACGATCAAACCCATCAGCATCACGATTGGGTGTCCGGGGCGCACGCGAGGGGCCGCTCGGCTCGTTGCCGCCGCGCGCCTGCCGTGGACCGCTGTTCGACCCAGATCCCGGGCCTACGGTCGCTCGCCTGGGCGCCCGGCCAGCACCCGAGCGCGGACCGCTGCCCCTGTCGTCGGCGTCGTCCGGTCCTCCGCCGACTACTGGCGGGCGAATCAAGCCTCCACCACCGAAGCCGCCAAGGCCACCATTGGGGGGACGACTCGTCGGACCGGCGCCGCTGTTGGCACGTCCTCCCGGCGGCGTATCCGGTCCACGCGACATGGACGCGCGCGGCACCCCTGGCGCGCGCCGCTCGTCAGACCACTCGTCGCGTCGAGGCGTCGGCCCACCCGACCGCCCTGGCTCCATACCGCGCCGATACGAGTCCTGCATGTCCCTGCCCATCGCCACTCCTCCCCGCAAGTCGCGTCGTACTTGGCCGCGCACGCGTGCGTTCCTGTAGCGTGCCGTCTGATCGCCTGTCTGTCGTTGGGCTGTGGCCCGAAGCTGCCAGGAGTCCTCCTTGCCAGCGAACGGTGGCGTTTTCCGGCGCTGGCCGCATCCTCCGGCGTCCAGTGGGCACCGCCGTTCGGTCCACGAGGGCGCCACGGTCGCTGGAGACCGGGCTGCTGCTATAGTACGCTCATCCGCTTCCAGGCGCAATCATTTGTCCCGCCCGCCCACCAGGCACCGGGTGCAGCTGGGGTAACGCCATCGCTGATCTGGAGCGGCCTCAGCGCGATCCGCACACCACCAACATGACATAATGGCGCTCTGCTTGAGGGAGCAGACGAAGTACTATCGTACTAGCGCCGCAATCCGCCCGATTCCCGTCAGATCCTGTCCCTCTCCCTCACCCTCACCAGTGCAACGGGCGCCGGCCAACAGAACGATACTGATCACCGCGAGCGCATCGCGACGAGCCAACGTGTGTCAGCCAGTAACGGCAGGAGTCGGACAACATGCCGGTACTCATACTTCCCACCCGTAGTACCTTTCTGGGGGAAGTCCTTGGCTACCCGTCGCCGATGTGGGCACGTGCCACAGCATCCTGGGCGGTCACATTGGACTGGCAATGCCCCATGACATCCGCCCTCACCCCGGACAGGCGAGGCTCATTGCCACATCCAAGTGTAAGCGGCCGACCGCGAAACGCCCATGTGATAGCCTTCAGTATCAGCACGCATTTCCACCGATCCGCTCCACTTCTGTGCCCCCCACAAATGCTACCCGTGCGGGTCGGTGCGCCGCTTGTACCAGTCGCCCAACCAGTTGACCCATGCCGTTACCTGCATCCGCGGAGCCCGTTACTACCGTTAAGCGGGCACGGGAAGCGGCGCCCGCGCGGATGTGGCTCCCGCGAACCGGTTAAGCAGCGGCGCTTCCGGCGGCGTGATGTATTGGGGGATCGTGGAGAGTCTGGCCCATTAGTGGTCCAGGAGGAGCACAGTTGTACCACGTCAAGAGCGAGCCCAGGATGAGAACGTCTCCGGTGGTGGAGACCGCGACTGATCAGTCGAAGGCTCCGCTCGTCGTCCTGAGTAGTTATCCCCCACGTAAGTGTGGGATTGCTACGTTCACCGAGGAAGCCCTCGAATTCGTCCGCACTCATATGCCTGACCGGCCGATCCACATCATCTCTCACGTGGACGGCCGCGGACACAACGTCCATCCCATTCTCGACCAGACGGACCCCGAATGGTACCGCGTAGTCGCCCATCGGATCGCCGAGCTCCGTCCGTATGCCGTGCACATCGAGCATGAGTACGGCCTCTACCATTATTACGACGAGCAGGGACGCTCGGATAACAACGACCGCTTCCTCCGTCTCCTGGACATGATTCCCGACATTCCTACCGTCGTCGAGCCACACACCGTCCACGGCCGCTACACGGAACCTGAGGATCACTTCCTGCACGGCCTGGTCGAGCGCTGCACCATGTTGCTCCTCAAGGCCGACTACCAGCGCTGGCGTATGGGATGGAATTTCGGCTTCGAGCCGGATAACGTCGTCGTCGTCCCTCACGGCGCCCGCCCCGATAAGTTCGACCTCGATCCCGACGCGTGCCGCCGCCAGCTCGGCATGCCCGACCTGGTCGGCAAGCGTGTCATGGGTCTCATCGGGTGGATTCAGCGCAACAAGCGCTGGGATCTCATCCTCGATCAGTGGGAAGACCTCGCTCGCGAAGCCAAAGCACAGACCGGCGAAGAGTGGGTGTTGCTGTGCGCCGGCAATATGCGCGACCCCAACGACACCGGGTTCTTCCATGAGTGCCGCGACAAGGCGCGCGCGCTCGAAGCGCGCGGCCTTGCCCGTTACGTCGAGTTCGATCCGCGCGGCGACGTCTACTACACGATGATGGGCTGCTACGATGCCGTCGCGCTTCCCTCCCTCGACGAGACGCAATCTGGCACCCTGGCCCGCATCTTCGCCTTGAACAAGCCGTACATCACGACCGCTCCGCTCGAGGGCCTGACCAGCCAGACCGTCGAGAGCGAGGCAGGCCTGCTCTTTTCCAACCAGGCCACCCTGCGCCGGGGCCTGCTCCGGCTCATGACGCAGCCTGGCCTGCGCGCCGAGCTCGCCGCCAATTCGGCAGCGTATCTGCGCGATGTCGTCAGCTGGGACGTAGTGGCCGAGCAATATCTGGATGCTTACGCGATGGCGGCCGCCCGCGTAGCCGTCAATCGCCACGGTGGCTTCGGCGCCTCGGCGGTCGCGGAGTAGGCGCCAGCCATCCAGCAATGTAACGCAATATCGTGATGGGGCGTCTCTGGCGAGGCGCCCCATCACTTATGTGATCCCAGCTCTGGATGATCGATCGTGCACCGTAGGGGCGTCCGGTGGACGCCCAGCGGACGTCCACCGGACGCTCGGCAGACGAAACCGCCCCGGGTCACCCTGTCGGGGTGAGGCGCCGCACCC
>CAYQFU010000138.1:0-15913 GCA_964416775.1 uncultured Ktedonobacterales bacterium | reverse complement strand
ACTGGAAGGTCCAGCCGCCGTGTTTGAAGCCTTCAGCGCCGCCTGGATCTTCCATCACGCCATCCAGGCTCACAAATTCGGAAACGACGATCTTGCCCATGGTCATGTGCTCCCTTTCTTGCTGTCGTGTGTACCGTCGCTGCGAGCTACAGCACCTCAGATCCGTGCGGCGCGGTTCGGCGCGGTTCTGCCGCGACTCACCTCCCTTTCATTACATCGGCCAGGTAAGCGGCAAGCTGATCGAACGTGCCCGCAAAGCCCTGCTGCACTGATTCCTGCGCGTTCCAGAAGGCCTCCTGCTCTTCCTCCGTCGCGTTGATTGGTCCGCCGCGGAGGGTAACCGCCGTTTTGCCGGCAGATTCGGTCAGCGTCACGGTATTCAGAATCGCCAGCGGCCAGGTGGCGCTGAACGGTGCGCGGACGATGTTGCCTTCCTCGTCTGAAAAGTGGTTGACAAAGACGAATCGCTCGGGAGCGTGTATCTCGCGATACACGAACTTGCCCCACATCACGCGTCCCTCTGGTGAGCGCATCGCGTAGTGAAAGACGCCGCCTGGTCGAAAATCCAGCGTGTGGACCAGCATCGTGAACCCCTGCGGCCCCCACCAGCGAGCCAGGCGGTCCGCTTCGGTGAACGCCTTCCACACGAGCTCGCGTGGCGCATCAAAGACGCGTGTGATGACAAGCTCCCGCTGTCCTGGCGAGGGAGCGGAGTTATGGCTTGTCGTCATGGTGCTGCTCCTGTTCCTGTTCCGGTGCTTGTTGCATGTCGCGCAGGTACGACTCCAGGCGATCAAAGCGTGCGTCCCAGACGTGGCGGTAGGACGCCAGCCATGTCTCCAGCTCGCGGAATGGCTGAGGGCGCAACTGATAGATCCGCTGCTGGGCCACCGGATGCACCTCGACGAACCCGGCATCGCTGAGCACACGGAGATGTTTGGACGCTTGCGGTTGACGGAGCCCGAGCCGCTCGGCGATTTCGCCGACCGGTCGAGGTCCATCACGCAAGAGTTCGACAATGTGCAGCCGGTTTGGTTCGGCCAGAGCGCTCAGCGTTGTCAACATGCCGAGAATATACCCTAGCGGGAATATGCGTGTCAAGGAATGTAATAGGGCAACCGGTGGTGTTCGCCGAGTACGCACCTGCGCCTGTGCGCCGATGGAGGTCAGCGAAGTCAATCCCAACGTGCCGAATTCCTCTCCATTTCCCGCCCATTTCAGATGAATGAGAGATTCATTTCGTCGACCTTGATGTGGCACCACACCCCTTGCTTTGACGTATGCACGCAAACCGGTCCGTCGCCAGTGGGGGGGACGGGGAGGCCTCCGTGCTCGTTGTCACACTGCGGGGCGTGACCGGCTGCGTCTGGCGCACTGCTGCGGCCTGGCCAAGACACAGGTGCAAGAGGTAGCTAGCTCCGCTGCGATCAACCTGAGCCGCTTGTCTGGGTGGCTCGACGGCGACCAGCCCTTCTCGGTCCGCCGTTCAGCCTTTGCTTGTCGCGCTCGTGCCTGCTAACCATTCGCCAACGGAATCTTCAGTGAACGCTATCCGTTTCGAAACAATTTCTTGAGATCTCCCATTGATCTGTTTGCACGTGTATACTGTACGTCCGAGGGACCGCGGACCATAGCACATGACTCGCCTCATGGGGACGTGAACTCTGAAAGAGTAAGAGGAGAATGTTGCATGCAATTCACACTAGATACGTACTTTAACCCGTACCTAACTGTGGGTGGATCTCGCGTGGACGCCATCATCACTGTGACGGCGAGCGACACCACGAGCAGCCCTGTGCAGACCGTCCGCAAGACGACGAAAGCAGTTGCTTACCTGGTCGACACCTCTGGCTCGATGAATGACGCTAACAAGTTGAAGATGGCCAAGGTAGCTTTGCGGCAAGCAGTCGAACTCCTCGACGAAGACTGCTTGTTCAGTATTATCGCCTTCGACAGTCGCGCACACGTCGTGGTCTCCATGAGACCCGCGACACGAGTGAACAAGGAAGCAGCCCGCGAGCATATCACTCAGTTGAACGCTCAGGGGGGCACCTCCATGTCGACGGCATTGAAGGCCGCGTTGGGGGAGTTTGCCAAAGCCGGAGACGCGATCCCCTACGCACAGTTCCTCACCGACGGCGAGAACAATAACGAGGACCGAGCAGAACTGGGCCACGCGCTCAAGGAGTGTGAGGGGCGCTTCACGTGCGACTGCTGGGGGGTGGGGGTAGAGTGGCATCCCGACGAACTTCGCAGAATCGCCGGTCAGCTCCTCGGTACCGCTGACGCCGTGCCCGATCCCGATCACCTCGAAGCGCGATTCCGGGAAGCGCTTTCCCGCGTTTTGTCCAAGGGTGTCGGCGATGTCCGGCTGCGATTGCAGCTCCCTAAAACCAGCAAGATTGTGACTGTCAAGCAGATGAGTCCGGAAATCGTCGACTTGTTGAAGCTGGCCAGTTCGGTCGACGAGCGCAACACCGACGTGCCGACAGGGGCATGGAGCTCGGGCGAGAGCCGCGACTACCACGTCGCCTTCGCATTGGAGCCGCAGAGCGAAGGTGAGGAGATGATGGCCTGTCGGCCAAAAGTTGTCTACACCCAGAACGGCACCGAGGTTGTGACTGAGGGCCAGCGCATAGTTGCAACCTGGACGTCGGACGAGGCCCTCAGTACCAGGATTGACCCAAACGTTGCTCATTACACTGGCCAAGAAGAGCTCGCCAGCGCCATTCGGGAGGGTCTGGACGCAAAGGCCCGCGGCAATATTGACGAGGCCACAGTGCTGCTTGGCAAAGCGGCGAAGATCGCTATCCAGACCGGCAACGACGAGGTTACCGCGCGGCTGAAGAAGGTCGTGGACGTGATTGATCCCGATACAGGCACTGTGCGACTGAAGTCTGGCAACAACAAGGGGGCTGAGCTGGAACTCGACATGGGAGGCACTCGTACGGTGCGCCGCCGCCCGGCGTCACAGCATTAGGAGAGCGGGGTACAGGAGCGCCATGGCGACCTATCAGTGCCCAAAGGGGCACACCTCCACCGACGCCGACTACTGCTCTGAGTGTGGAGCGCTTATCGGACCGTCCACGGTTGCCAGTGCCATGGTAGCCGCATCGGCACCTTTGCCAGCCTCCGAGGTGTGTCCAGACTGTCAGACTCCGCGCACCCATGGAGCTCGCTTCTGCGAGGTCTGCCGCCACGACTTCGAGAAGGGATCGTCCAGTGGACACATATCGCCGGCGGAGCCAGCTGTGACGATCGCTCCCCCCAGTGTCGCCCCTGGAGAACAGGCCGTGGTCGCCGCGGTTGGGGCAGGTGACGCACGGCCTGTGGCGAGCGCAGCGGTGGATTCAGCGGCAGCGGTTAGCGCATCGCTCGCCCCTCCGGCACCGCGTCTGAATGTGGTCGTGGTTATCGATCCCTCGCTCGTGGAAGACGAAGAAATCCGCAAGCAGTGTCCCCAGGATGCGCCTGAACTGGTATTCCCGCTTGATTTGGATGAGAACTTGGTGGGGCGCAGGTCGGACGCCAGGAAGATCTTCCCCGAGATCGATCTGAGCGACCCAGGGGTTTCACATCGACAGTTGAAACTCCTGCGACAGCCAGATGGCAGTTTTGCAGCCCTGGAGCTCGGTTCTGCGAACGGCACCACCTTGAACGGCGTCGCCTTGAAGCCGGGACTCGTTACGCCACTTGCCGCCGGGGATGAACTGCTCGTTGGCATGTGGACGAGGTTGCAGCTCCGCCGTCGATAGGAAAGGAAGACGGGGTGTGATAGCCACGTTGTCAACCGCAACGAGTGGCGTCGCCTATGGTGGTGCGGGGCTGCTGCTGACAACGCCCCATCGAACGGCGCAAGGTCAGTACCGGCAAACATTGACGCCTGACCTCGGCACCCGGCCCGGACAGGCCGACCGGGCTTGTGCCCAGTTTGATAGCGCCATGGGGCGCGTCACTGGCATCAGCCCGCACTACTTCTCCCATCAACCCGATGATGCGTTTGGTATACTGCGGACGTTTCCTCATGTGCTGTTCGCTGCTCTGGTAGCGATTATTCTGGCGTGCGTCTCTGGCATGAAGACCCATCTCGATGAGTACCTGCACGTAACAGAAACGCGGAGAGCGCAATGACAGACTCGGCCCTCAGCCAACAGCTGAATCAGTGGAAAACGCGACTGAACACGATAACCAATAATCTCATGGATTTATATGGGGCTGAGTCGACCAAGGCCATTCGTACTCGCACAGAAGACCCAGTACATGGCTTTTCTGGGGTCACCAAAGCGAAAGCGGCCCGTGCCATGGAGATGCTTGACGATCTCGTGGCACTGTACACGCGCCTCGCGAATGTCATCGACGAGGCTTCCGATCTCGTGCGAAAGGGCGGCGTGTTACGCAACAACGAGGAGCGAGCCAAAGAGCTGCTCGATGGTCAATCGGTCATGATGCACACGCAACACGTATCGGTCAGGAACCGCGGATTGCTGGATGATGGGGACCGTGAGGTGCGAGCCACGCCAGCTGAGGTGTTGGCGACGATGGAGCACTCCTTCGCTGAAGCGCGGGATGCTGTCACAGCCGTTGCTGATGCCATTGCCCACGTTCAGCCACGACTTGCTGCCCTTGAAAAGGAGATAACCACACTTGACAACTGGGCCAAGACGCTTGGGATGGCGAGGCCGGCATCATTAGCAGACATTGCCCAGCCGATGACGCGTGTGGCGAGCGACCCTCTCGGTTGCGCGACCGAGGTCGACCTAATTGGTGGTGCGGTAGCACAGTGGCGCACCGAGCTGCAGGCAGTTGACGCCGAACACAAAGCGGTCCTTGCGTCCCTTGCGCGCGGAAAAGCCGCTCTCGCTGAATTGCGCGACCTCGTTGCGCGCTCGGCAGCCGCATTCGCAGAGGCGCGCGAGAAGATCGCGGATCCGGCGGGGCTGGTGCCTCCGACCGGGGATGAGGCCGTGAAGACGCTCGACGCCTGGCTGAGCACCCTTGAACAAAACGCCGCGGCCGGACGTTTCGCCGCGGTCAAAGTCGGCATGGCAAAGTGGGACCGGACTTGCAGCGACCGGCTGGATGTGGAGCGCGCCGGCTACGCTCGAAACAGTGCCGGGCTTGACGAACGAACCGAGCTCCGGGGCCGCTTCAGGGCGCTGTGCGCGAAAGCTGACGCCTTGAGAAGCCGTGGATTGGTACTTGGGGAAGCGGCAGAAACGGCTTCCAGGCAAGGCAAGAGTGTGCTCGATGCTATCCCGTTCGATCTTCGCGCCGGAAGACGCGTAGTGGAAGCGTTCGAGGCGGCCCTCTCAGCGGCTCGCAAATAGAAGGAGATCTATCCCACTATGGCTGAGCAGTGTCAACGTCCCGGATGCAAGGGCACGATTGTCGACGGCATCTGCGAAGACTGTGGAAGACCACCAGTTGGCCAGAGCATACTCAAGTCTGCCAATTCGGCGCGATCTGTGAACACCAATAACACCAATACAGGAACCGCAGCGACATCCGGATTAACGTACAGCGGCGATACCGGGACAACTGGCTCGCTACATACAGGGAGCAGACGGCATACCGGCCGGTCGAGCCATGCGTCGTCCTCTCGCCGGACAGCGCTGGGTGGTGGACTGGTGTCGCTGCCACCACAGCCCAGCCAGGACCCCCTGAAACTCGTCATGGCGCATCCGGAGGTCCCGGACCGCAAACGCTTCTGCGCCCAGTGTAATGCGAAGGTGAACCGCAGCAAAGGATTCTGTCCTCAGTGCGGGAAGGAATACAACTTCGACCCGCAGCTCAAGGCCGGTGACGTTGTCCATGGCAAGTATGAGATTAGAGGCCCGATCGCGTTCGGAGGGCTCGGTTGGGTCTATCTCGGGTGGGATACGGTGCTGTCGCGATGGGTCGTCATGAAGGGCCTACTCAACGTGAAGGACGAGGCTGCAGCTGCAGCCGCTGTCGCGGAGCGGCAATTCCTGGCGGCAGTGAAGCACCCGAAGATTGTAGGCATCTATGATTTCGTCCAGCAGGGTGCCGAAGGGTTCATCATCATGGAATATGTGGGGGGAAGAACGATCCAGAGCATTCGGAAGGAGCGTGGCCCACTCCCTGTTGAGGAAGCCATATCGTATATCATGGGCATCCTTCCAGCGTTTACCTATTTGCACGAGCACGGGCTCGTCTATTGCGACTTCAAGCCCGAGAATTTCATGCTTGAAGAAGACGATGTCAAACTCATCGACATGGGTGGCGTGCGTCGCATCAACGACCCCAACGGCGACATATACGGTACTCGCGGTTACATGGCACCCGAAGCCACCGATGACCCGGTGGAGGTGTCCGATCTGTACACAGTCGGCAGGACACTCGCCACGCTGATCATGGACTTCAAGTACATGACTGACTACGAACACAGTATACCGTCTCCCACCGAGCAGCCAGTACTGTCGGCGAATGAGGCGCTCTACCGGCTCCTGCTCCGCGCCACGCATAACGATCCCGGTCAACGGTTCCAAAGCGCCGACGAGATGGGCGACCAATTGTACGGTGTATTGCGCGAGATCGTCGCCCTCAAGAGCGGCCCGAAACCGGCTGAAAGCAAACTGTTCACGTACGACAACCTCATCGATCCCGAGGACGTACGTGGTACGCTGACGGCAGAGGCACGGCTGCTGCCTACGCTGAAGATGGACACGACCGACCCTGCTGCCAATGACCTGATGAGACTAGCGGGTGTCACCGACCCGAAGAAGCGCGCGTCCATGATCCTCGCAGTCGTCAATAAGCATGGCAACAAGTCCGTCGAGGCGCGCCTATGGTATACTGACCTCCTGCTCTCGCTAAGAGAGGACAAGCAGGCGAGCGAGCTACTCGACGCGCTTGCCACCGAGGACCAGTTCGACTGGAGGGTGTCGTGGTATCGTGGTAAGTTGTCCCTTGCGGGTGGGGACGCGCAGGCGGCCAGGAACGAGTTCGACAGGGTGTACTTCGAGATGCCAGGCGAGGTAGCCCCCAAGCTGGCCATCGGCTTCGCCGCGGAGCAAGCCGGCGAGATAGAGGTAGCCACCGCCTTTTACGAGCGGGTGGCCAAGACCGACCCGAACAACACCACGGCGGTGTTTGGGTTGGCGCGGTGTCTCCAAGCGAGGAATGACTTTTCCGGGGCAGCGACCGCTCTCGACCTGGTCCCGGCAAACCACAGTCTCTACACCCAGTCGCGCATTGCGTTGGCCCACGTGCTGATGCACGATGAGACGGGCATGAATGACACGCTCCTCGACAGGGCCGCCCAGACGATCGAGTCGATCTCGACCGAAGGTGAGGCTCTGCACCAGCTCGCTGCCAAGCTGCTGTCCTGTGCCGTGTGGATGATCTCTCTGGGGAAGATCAACGCAGATAGAGATCGCGCTCTGCTCGGGCATCCTGTCGAGCAATACGATTTGCGCATAGGAGCAGAGTCCGAATACCGGAAAGCGGCCAAGTTTGCCGCCGACACCCCAGAGAAACAATCACTGGTTGATCAGGCGAACGAGATACGCCCGGTGACCCTGTTCTAATCACGGTGGTCGGTGCTCCCCTTTGCGATTGGGACGAAATGTCATCCGGATTGCTCATGCTAGGGAGGTAGAGAGAGATTGGTCTGTCCGCGGTGTGCGGCCGCTGTCTCAGCGACTGACCATTTCTGCGAGAACTGCGGCTGCCCATTACCGGGAGCAGCATACGGCGGTGCATCTGGGGTGCAGACGTGCCACTGCCCGCCGGGGCAGGCCAAACCGGACGAGGACGGCTACTGCCAGGTGTGTGGGGTCCGCTGCGTCCCCGAGATAGACATAGTCGGGAAGCACATTGAAGTGTCCGTCGATGAGCGGCTGGCTGTCGTGAGCGACGTCGGCCGTCGGCATCCGTCAAACGAAGACGCCGGTGCGGTTGCCAGAGGCCCTGGTGATTCGGTCGTCCTGGTGGTCGCGGACGGTGTATCCACGTCGATCAACTCGGCCAGCGCTTCCAAGGCGGCGGTCGCGGCGGCGCTAAGCTCTCTGTTGTCTTCGCCGGAAGAGGCCGCTTTAACCGATGCCGTGCGTGCGGCAGTTGGGGCGGCAAACCAGGCCGTGCTTGCCCTCCCCTCCGTCAGCGCTGACGACGACGGACCGGAGACTACGATCGTTATTGCGCTGTGCCGGGGCGGCCGGGTGGCTGTCGGGTGGGCCGGCGACAGTCGCGCGTATCTGATCGGCTTGGATACGGTACAGATCCTAACAGTGGACGACTCATGGGTCGAGGAAGTCGTTCGCAGTGGTGCGATGCAGAGGCAGCAAGCCGAAGTCGACAAGCGAGCCCATTATGTAACGCAAATACTTGGAATGAGGGACCAGCAACTCGAGGAACACGTCCTGGAGAGGGAGCTGCCACGAAACTGTGTCCTGCTGCTATGCTCTGATGGCCTCTGGAACTACTTTGAGCGGGATGGGGAACTCGCCGATGCTGTGAGGCAACGTAACTCCAGCGATGCGCTGTCGTTGTGCCGCTGGCTAGTAGACGCGGCCAATGAGCGAGGCGGGCACGACAACGTGACGGTGGCTGTACTCACGCAAAGCCTGTAGTGATACGTCCAGAGGAGCCAGATGCGGGACCGTTAGAAAGAGGCAGATCCTTTGTCTACAACTATGTCATCTCCCGCCCTACGGGTCGCTGCGTCGACATGGGGCAGATTGCGCCGCGTGACGCGGTTGGGGAGTACGTCGCCCCGTCGCATGGCGACGCTCCTCGCCGTGAGCGTGCTGGCGGCAATCCTGATGTCGCTCAGCGTTATCGCAACCTATGTGAGCATCAATGATACCGTCACGGTGGCGGGGAAAGACGCCGCGCCATCCATCGTCGCCGCCGATCATCTACAGGCGCTTGCTGCGAGTGCCGACGCGAATGCCTTGAATGCAGTGGTAACGCATAGTGCCCCCGACGAATATGCCTGGAGCCAGTATCGCAAAGATATTCGCGCGTCATTTGAAGAATTGACCACAGCTAGCCAGCACACCACCTATGGCTTCGAGCAAATCGGTCCTATCCAGACGATGGAGAGCACGCTGAGCGAATACGATAACGTGATGGGGCAGCTTCAGGTCCAGACCGCCGCGCACCTCGCCAGCAATCCGATTGCTGGGCATACGCTCATGTTGCAGACCATCCTCCCCGCGCGGCTGGCCTTGGTGCAGACCGACTACTCCCATCTCAACCAGAACTACGCAGTGTATCGGAATCGGATCGGCCCGCTCGTGGCGCTGGTCTGGATCGCCTTCCTGCTGTTGCTCGGCGTTCTGGGAGGGACACAGGTCTACCTCTTTCGCCACACGCATCGCATCATCAACCCCGGCTACGCTGTAGCGACGGTGATCACGTTGGGCTGCATGATCTTCATGCTCGGCGCGTTCAACGTCGGCGAGTCGCAACTGGCGATGGCCAAGCAGCAGAGTTTCGATTCGGTCAATGCATTATGGTCGGTGCGTGCCATCGCTTTCGTTATGAACGCCGACGAGAGCCTTTACCTGTTGGATGCTAATAATCCACAGGCTTTGGCGCAGGTTGAGGGTGACTTCACACATTATCAACAGCAGGTCGTCAACATCGATCCGCAGCGGGCCCTGGACGACGCGAAGAAAGGCGTCCCTTTTGGCGGCTATCTCGGCGAGAAGCTATCGCATGTTACATATCACGGCGAGGGCGTCGCAGTCCGCGCGGCGATCCAGACGTTCGCTAACTATATCGCCATCGACCAGCAGGTGCGGCAGTTGTTGGCGGTGGGAAACGTTCAGCAAGCGCAGGCGCTCGTCCTCGGATTCAACCCTGGACAAGCAGCATTGGCGTTCACGCAGTTCGATAGCGCGATGTGGAATGCCATCGATATTAATCAGTTCCAATTCGATCAGCAGATCGACAACGCCTTTAACAGTCTTGGGCCCGTGCCGTATGTCCTTGGCTGTGCTCTGCTTGCGATTGCCGGGGCAACCATCATTGGGATGAAGCCGCGCCTCGATGAATACACAGTCTAGCGGAAACGGAGAGCACTCGGTGTCTGCTCCTTTTCCCGGCCAAGTGTGATCCAAGACCGCGTGGGAGCGTGCAGGTGATAACAGATGCTGGTGATTGCTTCCGCTTTGCGTAGGGGCGTCCGGTGGACGCCCGCCTGGCGCGCACGCAACGGTTCAACCGGATTTGGTATGAGTCGGTTGCGCTACCGCATTGACATGAACAGGTAGACCGCTGTGCCGTCAATCGAGTTTGGGCGCGGGATCTCTGCCGTCTGTGCTGTTGGTTACTGCACAAAGTCGTGCTGCATAGCCTGGGAATCCCGCTCAATGTCCACTTGAGCAACCCATCGTAGCACCTCGCTCAGGTGCTTGCCTAACACAATGTGCACAACGGACTACTCAGAGCTTGCGCTCCGCTCAAGAAGGACCCGACGTTGGCGTGGGGTGCGTTGCCTTGGCGCCGCTGGATAGATCGTTGACCTTGAGGAAGCCCAGGTTGGCCAGATCCGCATCTTGGAAACCCGCGCTAGTGATGTACTGCAAGAAAGCACCTGTCACGCTTCCCGGAGCAGGCGCTCCTTTGGTATAGGCATGTTCGATGTTCCAGAACTTGTACTTGCCAGAGTTGATGTTGTCCTTTGTCGCGCCGTAGCCGTCGATGCAGATCGGGAAGCTCTTGCTGGCCTGTGTCTGATCCAGCACGAAGCTAGTGCCGGTGTAGCCGATAGCGCCGTGAGAGTTGGAGATATCCGTCACCAGCTCACCGGTTGTGTCGGCAGTTTGTGCGCCGGCAGGCTCGTCGTTGGCCTGCTTAGGATCGTTGACGACGAACGTATCGAAGGTCGCGCGCGTTCCTGAGGTTTTGGTGCGGACGACGACGGTGATTGGCTCGTTCGGCCCGCCAACTTGGCTCCAGTTGGTGATGTTGCCGGCATAGATGTCCTTGATCTGCTGCATCGTCAGGTTCTGCACCTGCGAGGCAATATCCTGGCTGACGACGAGGGTGAAGGGCACCACGGCGACCTGATTGTCCACCAGATCGCTATAGCTGGTTGTCGCAGTAGCCTTTTCTTGAGCAAAGACATCGGACATGCCGATCTGAACGGTTCCCTTCTCGACATCATTCAAGCCAGTGCCAGAACCATTGGGCGTGATGTTGACAGTGACCTTGCTGTTGGCCGAATTGGCCGACACGTTCCGTGCTGCCTGTTGGAAAAGCGGAGCCAGCGCTGTCGAGCCGTCGATATTCAGGGTTCCGGCAGGAAACATCGGCGCGCGCGATTTGCTGCCACCTGGGACGGTGAGAGCGCTCGCGGTGACATGGCAGGCGGTGAGGGAGTTCGTCGTGCTGCTGGATGATGCACAGGCACCAACGGATAGCACCTGGAGAATTGCGACTGTACCGAGCAACTTTCGGCTGATCGCTTTGATTGTCATGATTCCTCCTCAGAGATTACGGTGATGTACGGATTCATAAGTTGCCCATCGGGATAGCGGCTGGGATACTCCTGTTGCAACTCCAAGAAGATGGCCTTGGCGATGCGTTCCGGCGCGCTCTCCAGTCGCTGACGGACCTCGTCCCCGATCGATGCGAAGGGATCGGCGCGCGTGCGGCGTCACGTCACGCGCGACCGTCGGTGACTCGCCCAGCGAGCGGGCACGAGCCCTTCAGTATACGGCGAGTCCTCCCGCGGCACCAAACATCGCGCAGATAGGGAACCGGCATCGTCTACGTGCCGACCTGACTATGCGCGGCGGACCCAGCGGCGGCGATCACGCAGGTGTTGCGTCCTTTGCCGTCGCACTCTGTCAAACGATGAATCACGATCCATAACCCAGGAGTTTCGGGTAGATTTCTCTCCTAATTCCCCTATTTTCGCTGATTTTCGTGTGCTACCATACCCCTTGCTTTGACGAATATACGTAAAAAGGCTCCAGACCTGGCCAGGCCTGGAGCCCGTTGAAGCGGGAGACGGGATTCGAACCCGCGACCCATTGCTTGGGAAGCGCACTTGCTCTCTCGGTCAGCTCGGATGCTTCAAAGCCGCTCTAAAAGCGGCTTTGTCGTTGTGCCTTCGGGAGCGCGTGGGCGCACCTCCGTTGCCCGGATCCGTTTGCCCGGATCCGTTTGCCCGGATCGGCGACCCTACACTGACCCCACGCCGCCACCACAGGCGTAGACGCACACGGCGCGGCGGCGGTGGCAGCCGACCAGACCCGCCTGGCGCATCAAGCGCGCGACTCGGTTATGGCCACAGGGCCTTCCCGCCGCCCGCAACTCGGCGTGCACGCGCGGCGCTCCGTAGGTGCCACGACTGCTCCGGTGAATCGCCGCCATCTGCTGCGTCAACCGCGTATTCGCGGCGGCACGCGCGGACGGGCGCCGCTTGCGCCAAGCCCAGTAGCCGCTGGGGGAGACACCCAGCATACGGCAGAGCCGGACAACCGGATAGAAGGCCTTCTCGCGCTCCACGAACTCATAGGCCGTCACCGGATCGAGCCGGTCTCCTGCGCGCAGAAGGCGGCAGCTTTTTTTAGGATCTCGCGCTCCTCGCGCAGGATGCGGTTCTCACGCCGCAGCCGGCGCAGCTCCTCCTGCTTGTCAGTGGTCAGCCCGTCGCTGCGCCGGCCGTCGTCGACCTCCGCCTGTTTGCGCCAGATCCGCAACGTCTCGGTCGTCAGGCCCAACGCGCGGGCAATCTGCGCCTGCGGCTTGCCGCTTGAGTGCACCAGTCGGAGTGCCTCGGCACGAAACTCGGGGGGATACGGGGCCACATGCTTGGACATGCGAACACCTCTTCGGGGTCTTGCACCCCAAGCCTACAGGTGTCCACGAAATCAGGTCAAGTCCACCGAGATGCGCACACAGGATTCGTCTTGCGGCGGTGAGTGGGATGGCATCAACAAGTGCGAGGCGTGCGCGTTGTGTTCCGTTTCGCTGTCTCGAGATCGAGCAGGCGAAACATGGCCGCCTCATCTGACGGCCGTCGGCGATCCTGGCGGGCGCTCGCGTGCGGGTACGGGGACGGCGCGGCAACGCCAGATCGCTATCACCGTGGTCGCGGCCAGCGCCCTCACGACGAGGCCATACCCGTACGTGGTCGCGTGCAGGCTGACGCGGGTGAGGGCCACTCCCGCAAGGATGGTTGGGACCCTGATCATGCAGGCTAAGTGACCGCGTCGAATGCAGCCTGGAAGATGTAACTGGTCGCCAGGCTGCGGTATGGCCGCCAGCGCTCCGCCAGCTCGAGCACCTCTTGCTGGCTGGGCAGATGGTCCATCCCATACAGTCTGCGGATACTCTTGCGCAACGCGAGGTCGCCGGGCAGAACGACATCCTGGCGATCCAGCGCGATGATCAGGACTCCTTGCACAGTCCACGGTCCGATGCCTGGAATGGCGGTCAACCGTGCTTCGATCTCCTCGTCCGACAGGTGCCTCAGCTGCTCATCGCTCAGCCGGCCGGCGACAAACTCCTCCGCCACCGCGCGCAACGTCGCCACCTTGCGCTGCGACAGCCCCGTCCGGTGCAGGTCATCGGGTGAAGCTGCCAGAAGCTCGGCGGGCGTGGGCAGCTCGCCTCCGAACAGGTCTTGCACCCGACGCAGGATCCCGCGGGTCGCCGCAACGGAGAGCTGCTGGCCCATCACCTGGAACATGAGGGCGCCGAAGGCGTCCAGCGGCGGCAGCTGCTTGCGCCACGCCCGCGGGTCAAAGTCGGGATGAGAAGTGATCAGCCGGGCCAGCACCGGGTCAGCGCCTCGGAGGTGCTCCAGAGCCGGGTCGCGGTCGGCCGCCTGGGGTATGTCCGTCGTCATGGCGACAACCCCCTTCCGCTCTCACGCGACGGCCAAGACGAGCTTGCCGAGCACGTGCCCGTACTGTACCATATCCTGCGCGCGCGCCGCCGCCTCCAGCGGCAGCGTCTCGCGCACCGGCGCCGTGAGCGTCCCCGCCTCGACCAGCTGACTGAGGCGCGCCAGAACCGCCGCCCCCTGCGGACGGACCAGGTTGACCGCGGTGACGCCGCCCTCGGCCAGTTGCCCAGCCAGCGGCCCGTCTCGGCCGCCGGGAGCGCCCGCGACGGCATAGAGGGTGGAAATGAGGCGCCCGCCCGGTCGCAGAGACCGGGCGATGGTGCCGATAGCATCCGGGCCGCTCGCTGTATCCAGCACGACGTCGACTCCGTCGGGATGGGCGGCGCGCACAGCCGCCACGACGTCACCCCGGGTGTAGTCGATGGTCTCGGCGGCTCCCAGGCTGCGGACGTAGTCCAGATCCTCGGTCCGGGCCGTGGCGATGACGTGCGCGCCCTGCCGGGCGGCCAGCTGGATAGCGAAGGAGCCGATGCCCCCGGCCCCACCCACGATCAGGAGCGTCTCGCCGGACGCCAACGCCGCGGCGTCGAGGGCGCCCAGGGCGGTCATGCCCGCCATCGGCAAGACCGCCGCGTGGACCGCGTCGAGCGCGGCCGGTCGTGCGGCGAACTCGCCGGCTGCCGGCACCCGCAGGAACTCGGCGTACGACCCGCCGCCCCAGGCAATGCCGTACACGGGAGTGTCGAGCGTGACCGTCGTCACCCGCGCGCCCACCCGGGCCACCGTACCCGCGAAGTCCGACCCCATGATCGCCGGGAACGTCAGAGGCATCACCTGGGCAAAGGGTCCCTCGCGGAAGCCGACGTCGGCCGGGTTGACGCCTGCCGCTTACACGCGAATCAGCACGTCGTCGGGCCCGAGCGCGGGGACTGGCAGGTCCCTCAGCTGGAGGCGCTCCGGCCCGCCATACGCCTCAATCGCGATGGCTCGCATTGGCTGCTCCTATCGCAGCGAATCGCGGCGGCGCACGTTTCGCAGCTCAGAGGTTCCCGCTACACGTAGCCTTCTCGCTGCACTATCCCTTGCCTGCTCAATGACCCCGCTCCCCGCTCTCAGGGACGTTGGCCCTCTGGTTCAGCAGGTGCAGGATGGCGTCGAGGGCGAGCAGATAGCCGTAGACGCCGAACCCCGTGATCACTCCCTCCGAGGCGTCGGAGAGAACGGACTCGATCCGTCGCTTGAGGATATGGCTGATGTGGATCTCGACGTACGGCAGGCCGGCGCCCCTGACGCAGTCCTTCAGCGCGTAGCCCGCGTAGGTGAATCCGGCGGGGTTCATGACAAGGCCATCGAACCCCTCGTCCACGGCCCGATAGATACGGTTGATCGCCTCCCCCTCGACGTTGGTGTAGAAGATCTCCAGTGAATAGCCCTTTTCCTCGGCGTGCCGGTGCAGCATCGCGCTCAACTCGTCGACCGTGGTCGAACCGTAGACGGCCGGCTCGCGTTTGCCGAGATAGTTGGCGTTCGCGCCCTGCAGCAGCAAGATCTTGTACATGATCACCTCCTCACACAAATAAGCTGTTAGCCGGCCGGACGGGGCGACAAGACTCGCATACACTCAGCCGAGAGCCCCCTCCGACCTCTTTCCCTGCAAGACCAGGGAGCACGACGGCCCACTGTCATGGCGGGCCATCGTGTGTCCAGCGCCGCCAACTGGCTCAGGGGGGCGCTATTGTGTGTCCCCCTGCCCGTTTGGCCACCATCATCGCTCGCGCCAGACGCCTCAACGCATGAGCTTGTCGAGCGTGATCGGCAGGTCGCGCACGCGGATGCCGGTCGCATGATAGACGGCGTTGGCGATGGCCGCGGCCGTGCCCACGATGCCCAGCTCGCCGATGCCCTTCGTGCCCATCGGATTGACGTGGGGATCTTCCTCCTCGATCCAGGTCACGTCGACCGTGCCCACGTCGGCGTTGGTCGCGATGTGGTACTCCGCGAAGTCGTGGTTGACGTAGTCGCCAAAGTGGGGGTCCAGCACGCTCTCTTCGTGCAGCGCCATCGAGAGGCCCCACGTCA
>CAYQFU010000137.1:0-15955 GCA_964416775.1 uncultured Ktedonobacterales bacterium | reverse complement strand
AGCTCCCGCCCGGCCAATCGGCGGCGAGCGTGTAGCAGCCCGCCCCCGGCAGGAAGGCGTAGCCGTACCAGAACGTCTCCCCAACGGTCGAGCCACCCACGGGGACGGACGGGTGGGCCGGGTCGAGCGTGAAGGCGGGCACGACGTGACTCGGGGCGCCCCACTCTCCGGCCGTGACGAAGCCAAACCACAGCAGGTGGCCGGTGCGCGGGTCCCGCCCAGAGAGGGTCACCGTCCCGCCGCTGAACCCCGACCGCAGCACCAGGCCGATGGGCGCTGGCCAGCCATACGGCGTGTAAGGCGCCGCCCATCCATAGGCCATAGCGCTCGCGGCCGATCCGAGCGGCAGCGTCGCATAGGGGCCGATGAAGCCGCCCAGCAGGACCGGCACGTGGCCGATAGCCCAGCCCCAGTGCGGCGGGCCAGCCTCCGTGAGCGCGGGCGGCTTCCCGCCGCAACTGGCGGGGGCGGGGCCGAGGGCAGGCACCCCGGAGACGCCGGGCAGAGCCGTCGGTGCGGTCAGCGGTGGGGCCGGCGGAGGGGGGAGAGCCGCCGACAAGGTCGCGGTGGGGAGGAGGGCCACCTCCGTCGGGCTGGGCGATGCGAGTGCGCGGGCCCGCCCCCAGAGCGCGTCGCCGACGGCGGACAGCGGGCCGCTCAGGAGGACGGCGACCAGCAGCACGCCGACCAGCGCCACGAGACTCAATCCGAAGGCGCGCCGCTGCCACGCCCGCGTCTCGCCGCGCGGGCGCTTCACGTCCTCGCCGCCGTCACCCGTGCTGACCAGGCGGAGATCAGTGATCTCCAGCTCGTCCTCATCCCGCCCCACGGAAGGCTCGCCATCGGGCATACGGCTGCATCACCCCCGGTCGGCGGCGTCCGGCCGCCCGGGCACCACGCCCCCATTCTACACCTGTCTCGTCGCGCCCGGTATGCCGCGGATGCCGCGCGGTTCCACCAAACATCGGAGGTCAGCAGGCGCACGCTGCTCGCCTGAGCCGTAGGGGCGTCCGGTGGACGCCCGTCCGGTGGACGCCCGCCGCAGCCAGCCCCCACTAGCGAGAGGAACCACCCCGCGCCCCTCGCTGCCGCCCCTCGCCTACGGCGTCGGAATCGGCGTCCGCGGCGGCCCGCCGCCGCCGTTGGGCAGCTGGTACGGCTGCTCCACCTGGTTCTGCACGGGAATGCGCTCGCCGGGCTGATACTGCTGGCCCGGGGACACGTAACTGCCAGTCGCGCCGGTCACCTGCACCTGGCCGCAGGCGACGAGCGGCGCATCAGGCGATGCGGTGGCGTGGGCGGCGATGAACCAGTCGGATTGAGGCTGGGCGGGCACCGTCGTGGTGCTGCTGCCCTGGCCGGAGGTGTCACCGGTGACCGCCGACAGGATGTAGAGGCGTGGACCCCAGCACGCGCCCTGGTTCACCGTGACGGCGTAGACCGCATCTTGCTGCAGGCCGGTGAGCTGCACGGTAATGCTGTAGGCCTGGCCGCTGCTCGTCGGCACGAATCGGGCGCTCCCACTGATGCCACTGTTCTGCTGCGAGGCCAGGGTGGCGGAGGCGATGGGCGAAGCGCCGGCCGACGACGAATAGATAATCCAGATGAAAACCCCAATGAGCACCAGGCCACCTAAGAGGACGACGCCATTACCACGCACGGACTACCTCCAGTCGTGGGGGAGCCTTGCGGCGCAAGCGCATGGCGTAATCCAACCGGGTGCGCCGCGAGTGGCTCCCACGGGATGACCTCCGTGCCCGCGGCGCGGAAACGACCGCTCGGCGCTGGCACGCGCGCTCTACCATGCATATTTGGTGCCAGCTCAACACCATAATGGCCACTGCGTGACGAGCGCGAAATGCCAGGCGTCCCAGCAGGTGATTGGCGCGGCGCGGGCAGGTCAGCGGTTGACCGCAGTGCGCGCGGCAGGTACACTCACTCCCGGCGGAGTCCAGGCACAGGCCGGGAGGGGTTGAGGTGGATGAGATGGCGGCAGCGGTCCAGATCGGCGCGACAGACGACACGCCGCCCGCGAAGCGGCGGCGCGGCCGGGCGACCCCGCGCGCGGAAGCCTCCACGTCAGCCGCCCTCGTGGCACTGGAGCTGAACGCCCCGACCGGCGCGTCCACGCCTACCACCCGGCGACCCCGCCGCGGGCGCGCGGCGAGCCAGACCGGCGACGCGCCCGCCCAGCCGAAGCCGCGGCGCACGCGTGCCGCCTCCTCCAGCGCTGGTGGGCGCAAGCGGTCGGGCCAGGGTGCCAGGACGAGCATCCAGACACTCGCGGGCGACGGGAGAGCATGGGCCAGCCTGGCGCGCATTCGGCGGGCACTGCTCGATTTGACGCTGGATGATGCCCTACGCGTGACCGTCGAGACGTTGGTCGAGACGTTCGCACCGGCGGCGGCGCGCGTGTGGGTGGCGGACCAGGCGCCGTGGATGAGCGAGCTCAGTCGGGCGGGGGGCCAGGAGCTGTTCCCGACTATGCGCCTGCGCGCGGCGGCGGGACCGAGCGCCTTGCCGGATGCGGGCGCGGAGTCGGGACCCGGCTCCGTGATCGCGCCGGAAGCCGCGGATCTGCACGCCCATCTCGCACGACTCGACGCCATCGTGGACGACGTAGCGGCGACGCGCCGCGCGCTGGTCCTGGCGGACGCCGCGAGCCATCCACTGGCGGAGAGCTGGCTGGCGAGCGCGGGCACCGGGCTGCCGGGCGTCGCGACCCTGGCGGCGTATCCCTTGCAGGCGCGCGGTCAGTTTTTGGGTGTGCTGGTGGTAGGGACGGCCCGAGCGCTGGGTCCAGACGGACTGGCGTCGCTGGAGGCCGTCGCCGATCTCTGCGCGGTGGCTGCCGAGCACGACCGGCTGCTCAGCTATTCGCACGGCCAGGAGGCCCTGGCGCAGACGGTGGTGCGGCACGCGCCCGTGGCCGTGGCGGTGTTGACGGGGCGCGAGTACATCTTCGTGCTGGCCAATCCCGCGTTCGCCCAGTTGCTGGGCGCCGAGAACGGGCTGCGCGGGCGGCGGCTGGCGGACGTCGTCGAGGGCGCCGCGCGGCTGCGCGATGGCTTCCGGCTGGACGCCGTCTACACCACGGGCGAGCCGCAAGCGATGGTGGAGCTGCCGATTCACCTGGACCGCGGGCTGACGTACTGGAACGTGACCAGCTCCCCACTGCCGGGACGATTCACGCGTGTGGGCGGGGTGCTGGTAGCGGCAGTGGATGTGACGCGCCAGGTGATGGAGCGCCAGCGGGCGCTGGAAGCGGCGGAGGTGGCGCAGGAGCGCATCGGCCAGATGATGGCGCTGCACGCGACCTCGCTTGCCGTGTCGAGTCAGCTGGGGGCCGATCCGCGGGAGCTGCTCGCCGATATCCTGCGCCGGTCCATCGCGCTGCTGAACGCGCGCGCCGGCACCGTGTACGTCGCCGACTGGCGTGTCGGCGAGCTGGAAGTGATCGTGTGCCAGGGGCTGCGCGGGGACTACGTCGGCAGCCGCATCCGCATCGGCCAGGGGCTGGCGGGGCAGGTGGCCCGGACCAGCCAGGGGCTGCTGGTGGACGATATACGCCTGTTTCCGACGAGCCCCGCGATCTATGCGGGGGAGGCGGTGTCCGCGGTCATCGCGGTGCCGCTGATCCACCACGGCTGCGTGGTGGGCGTGCTGGATGTGCTGGACGACGCGGACCGCCGCACGTTCACGCAGGACGACCTGTGGCTGCTGGACCTCTTCGCCGCGCAGGCGGCGCAGGCCATCGAGAATGCGCGCAACTACGTGGAGCTGGAACGCGCGTACCGGGTCCAGCGCGAGCTGGACCGCATGAAAGACGACTTCATCGCGACCGCCTCGCATGAGCTGCGCACGCCGCTGACGGGAGTCCAGGGGTTCCTGGATCTGTTGCTGGAATATCCAGGCTCGCGGGATGAGCCGTTGGCGCTCGAATTCCTGATCAAGGCGTCGGAGTCTGCGGCCGAGCTGGCGGAGCTGACGGAGCGGCTGCTGCAGACGTCGCGGCTGGATACCGGGCGGCTGGAGCTGCATCTGGAGACAGTGCGCCTGCGCGAGCTGGTGGACGAGGTGGTGCGCGCGCAGAGCGACCGGTTGGCGATGCAGAGCAGCCAGCACGCGCTGATGGTGGATGTGCCCGACGAGGTATGCGTGCGCGCGGACCCCACGCGCCTGAAGGAAGTGCTGGACAACGTCGTGGGCAACGCCATCAAGTACAGTCCCAGAGGCGGCACCGTGCGCATTGGCTGCGGCGCGGATGTCGGGCCGCGAGCGCCGGATACAGACGCGTCCGGCATCTGGCGGCGCGAGCGCCAGGGTGCGCGGGCGGGCGGCGATGCGATGGGAGACCAGGCGGAGACAACGGACCTGACGCCGATGGAGTTCGGCGGGGACACAGTCCCGCTGGTGATGGCTGGGCGCGGGCCGCTCTCGGCTGCCGCCGCTGCCCTGGCGGACCGGCCGACGGCGCAGATGCCGGTGCTGGCCGGAGCGGGAGCGGCGGAGCCAGAGGATGCCGGTGCGCGAGTCCACGCACCCGGAACGCGGCTGGGCGACGAGGGTTTCGTCACCATCACGGTCAGCGACCAGGGCATGGGCATTCCGCCAGACGAGCGCGAGCGGCTCTTCGGGCGCTTCGTGCGGCTGGACGCCGCGCGCTCGAGCCAGATTCGCGGCACGGGGCTCGGATTGTACATCTGCCGCCAGCTCATGGAGGCGATGGGCGGGGCCATCTGGCTGCACGACAGCGCGCCGGAGCGCGGCAGCACGTTCGCGCTGGCGCTGCCGCTGGCGCGGCATCCCTTCCCTTGACCGCTCTCCGCCGCGCTGGTCGCGCCGGTCGCGCGGCGGAGTCGGGATGGCGCTGTGAAACAATATGCGTATCCTCCCGCTCTAATGAGGTCATAGTAGGCCCGGCATGGCGTGGATGTGCCAGCGGGCAGAGCCGTGAGCGGTGTGTCGCCGCGGCGGATGATGGCTTGTCTGCCGCGTCGGTGCGGGCGGGCAGGGCGAGGGGGGAAGACAACATGGCCCAGACCAGCGAGCTCGAGGCCGGTGCCCATGCCGGCAGCGCATATACGTTCGATCCATTCACACGCCACCAGTTCTATACGGATGTGAACCGCTCGCTCGTCGAGCACACCATCGAGCTCCTATGCGCGACGCACCCGGCCGAGACACCAGTACGGGTGGCCGAGCTGGCATCCGGGACGGGAGCGGTGACGGAGCTCGTGCTGGACGCGCTGGAGCGGCGGCAGCGCACGGCAGAGGTGGTGGGCGTGGAGCCCTCGCCAGAGGCCATCCACGTGGCCGAGGGCCGGCTCGCCGGCCGGCCGGTTTCGTTCGTGCGGGGCGATGCGGACGACCTACCCGCGGCGGTGGGCCAGGCCGATGCCGTGTTCTTCTGCAACGCGATCCACCTGGTGCCAGACAAGGATGCCGCCGTCGCCACGATCACGCGCATCCTGCGGCCTGGCGGGTACTTCGCGGCGAACAGCGCGTTCTACACGGGCGCGTACACGGAGGGCTCGGAGCGCTTCTACCATCTCTGGACGCGGCGGGCCATTGGCTGGCTGCGGAAGCACCACCCCGACGTGCGACTGGCGCACCATGGGAAGACGATGGCCATGCAGTGGCTCTCGCCGGAGGAGTACGCCCAGGTGATGCGGCGGCAAGGCCTGGAGGTGGCGCTGGAGGAAGTGGAGACAGTCCACATGCCGCTGCGCGCCTGGCAGGACATCGGCCGCTACTCGCTGTTCATCGAAGGAGCGCTGCCAGGGGTGCCCGTGCCGGTTGGCGCGGACGCGCTGGAAGCGTCGGCGGCGCAGGCGTTCGAGGAGCTGCACCTGGAAGAGGTGCCGCGCAACTGGCTGCAGCTAGTCGCGCGCAAGAGCTAATACCAGATCGAAGTCGCTGCCGCCTTCCGTCGGGGCGTCCGGTGGACGCCCAATCGGAATCGGCCCCACCTTCCGTCGGGGCGTCCGGTGGACGCCCGGCCGGCACACACGCCACGCTTCGACTCGATTCCCCACACTGGTTGGGGCGTGCGGGCGCCGGGGTTAGGCCGGGCCCCCTCTCTGCGTGCCGTCGCGCCGTCCCGCGACGGCGCGCTATTCGCCGTCGTAGCGCTTGAGGACGAGCACGGCGTTGTGGCCGCCGAAGCCCATAGACTCCTTGACCGCGACGCGGACGTCCGCTTTGCGCGCGGTGTTGGGCACGCAATCCAGGTCGCACTCGGGGTCTGGCGTCTGGTAGTTGATCGTCGGCGTGATGATGCCGTGCTTGAGCGTGAGCGCGGTGACGCCCGTCTCCAGCGCGCCGGCTGCCCCCATCGTGTGGCCGATCATCGACTTGGTGGAGCTGATAGCAAGCTGACGCGCGTGGTCGCCGAAGACGCTGTGGAGGGCGCTGGTCTCGTCGCGGTCGTTGAACTTGGTGGACGTGCCGTGCGCGTTCACGTAGTCCACGGCTTCCGGGGACACATTGGCTTTCTTAAGCGCGCGGCGGATGGCGCGCGCCAGCCCCGCGCCGCCGGGAGCGGGCTCGGTAATGTGGTGGGCATCGGACGTAGTGGCGTAGCCGATGATCTCGGCGTAGATCGGGGCGCCGCGGGCGAGGGCGTCGTCCAGCCGCTCCAGCAACAGGACGCCAGCCCCGGCGCCCATGACGAAGCCGTCGCGGTCGGCGTCGAAGGGGCGGCTGGCGCGCTCGGGATCGTCGTTGCGGCGCGAGAGGGCGTGCATGCTGGCGAAGGCCGCGAGCGACATGGTAGTGGGCGCGAACTCGGCGCCGCCGGTAATCATGGCGCGCGCATCGCCGCGCCGGATGATCTCCCAGGCTTCGCCGATGGCATTGGCGCTGGTGGCGCATGCCGAGACAGTGGCGAAGTTAGGACCCCGCGCACCGAACTTGATGGCGACGACACCTGCCGCCATGTCGGTGACCAGTTGGGTGATGAAGAAGGGACTGACGCGGTCGGGGCCGCGGTAGAAGAGCGTGTGGAACTGCTCGCCCAGTGCGGTCATGCCGCCGCCGCCCGAGCCAATCACGACACCTACGTCCTCGGTATTGCCGTCGTCGATCGTGAAGTGAGCGTCTTCCAGGGCCTGGCCGGCCGCGTCGACGGCGAACTGGACGAAGCGCTCGTTGCGGCGGACTTCCTTGGCGTCGAGATAGCGGCGTGGATTGAAGTCTTTGACCTCCGCCGCGAACTTGACGTCGTAGGCGCTGGTGTCGAACTCGCGGACGGGTCCGACACCGGAGCGGCCGGCGAGCAAAGCCTCCCAGGTGGAGGCCGTGTCGTTGCCGACGGCGCTGACCATGCCGATGCCGGTAATGACGATGCGCGGTGGCGTGGAGTCGTGGTTGGTCTGCGAGTTCGGCGACGAGGCCGCGTGAGCTGACGACATGCTGCTGTTCCCCCCAAGAGTGGCGCACACTCCCACCCATGGGTGGGAAGTTCGCGGAATCTGGGGTGAGTGTACCGCAAAGCACGCGTTCAGTCGAGTCCCGTAAGCTATCGCGGTTCCACCCAATACCGGGGGGGTGAGTCCGCGACGGCGGACTGCGCGGCCAACGGCCATCCAGGCGCGATTGCAATCGCCGGCGTCTTGCCAGCCGCTGCTTTTCGGTGGAACCATCTGTCGACGAACGATAGGTATGGGATCTCGCTGAGAGCCTCGACGCCGGGGGGCCAAGTGAGGGCATGGCCGTCCCGGCCGGACGGCATGGAGGGCATGTCGTCCGCCACGCGCGCCAGACACGCGCGTCGCCTGGGTTGGTGCGAGTGGCCAGGAGCCGGCACGGTTCCCCTTCCGACCGGTTCCCGCTGGTCGCCTCTCGCCGCTGAAAGGAGTATAGAACATCTGTTCCATAATGGCAAGGGGGCATGACCTTCGGGCGGATCGAACGATGGTGACCTATTCCACAGGAGGAGATGAAGAACGGCAATGTGGCGAATGCGCATTCCACCCGTGCTGTTCCCGAGGTGCATATGCTCTTGACGGCATATGTCGAACCGCGTATATTCAGTGCATGAATGCGTTTGCTGTGCTTGCCGAGCCGACCCGCCGGCGCATCCTCGATGCCCTGCTCGACGGCGAACGATCGGTGAGCGACCTCGTTGACCAGCTTGGAGTCAGCCAGCCGGCTGTCTCCAAGCACCTGCACGTCCTTCGCGCTGCCGGACTGGTCACCGCGCGGGTTGACGCGCAGCACCGCCGCTACCGATTGGAGCCCCTGGCGTTGGCCGAGATCGATGCGTGGCTTGCCCCCTACCGCCGGCTGTGGACACAGCGACTGGACGCGTTGGAGGCCTACTTGGACAGGAGAGAGAACTCGTGAGCGACGGCACGATTGAGCAGCGCGATGGCCGTGTGACGTTCCGGTACGAGCGCCGCATCCATCATCCGATCGACGTGGTCTGGAAGGCGATCACAGATCCCGCAGAGATCGCGCGCTGGATCGGCAGCCGGCCAGAGATCGATCTGAAACCGGGCGGCCACTACATCTCGTATCACGGGAACGGCGAGCGCGTGGTCGATCGCATCCTGCGGCTCGATCCGCCCAGGCTCTTCGAACACACGTTTTGGGTCCGCGTCAACCCCACGGCTGTGGTGACCTGGGAGCTTAGCCCAATCGACGAAGGCTGCCTTCTCGTGCTCACCCATTCGCTGGGATTGGACGATATCCGTGCAGCCGCCGCCACCGTGGCGCGAGGCGACGACTTCACCGTGATCGTGTCCCGCAACGGCGCGGGCTGGCATCGTCTGCTCGACAAGCTCGAAGCCACGCTCGACGGGCACAGCACAGACTGGTCGGAGGAGGCCCAGAGAGCCCTGCAGGCCCGCTATGCCACCATGCTCGCATGACCACCGCCCCGCTCGCATCTGCGTGAACACGAACATGGCTTGTGCGCCCGAGCGAAGGCGGGCTATCGCCCGCCCGCCTGCCCGACCGACGGCCCAGCGCCGTGGCGTGGCCCACTGGTCACCCGGGGTGCTGGCTGTACTCCGCGTCGGTGACGTGTTCGCCCCAGGTCGCGCTGTTGCCTTTGTCGTCGACCTCGAGCATCGCGAGGTGGGTCATGAAGCGGTTGGGGGCGGCGCCGTGCCAGTGCTCCTCACCGGGCTCGAAGAACACGCGGTCACCGGGGAGGATGACCTCGATCGGCCCGCCGCGACGGCGCGCGCGGCCGACGCCCTCGGTGACGTAGATGGTCTGGCCGTTGGGGTGGGTGTGCCACGCCGTGCGGGCGCCCGGCGTGAAGTGGACGCTGCTCGCGCTCAGGCGCGAGCCCGCTGACGGCGTCGCGACCGTGTCGATGTAGACCGCGCCGGTGAACCACTCGCGCGGCCCAGCCGAGGTCTCTAAAGAGTTCTTGGTAATCTGCATGTCGATCTCCGTAGTGGTGTTTGTGGTGTGGGGCGCTCCTCACGATCGTGAGGAGCGCCGTGCCGAAGCCGTCGTGTCGAAGGATTTCGCGCAAGCTTCAGGCCGCCGGTGAGGTGGTGGCGGCCTCGACGCCGAGCGCGGATGCCGGACCGGTGCGCTACGGAACGCGCGAGAACACATCTGCTCGCCGCTCAGAGACCGGTCCTTCGCTCCAGCTCTTCGGGGTACCTGGCCCCTTGCACTGGGATCTTGGCGGCAGCGCTCTCGATCTCACGGAGATCGTCGGGCGTCATCTCGATGGCAACTGCTCCGATGTTTTCCTTCAGGCGCTCCAACTTCGTGGTACCTGGGATGGGCACGATCCACGGCTTCTTGGCAAGCAGCCAGGCGAGCGCGATCTGCGCGGGGGTCGCGTGCTTCCGGGCTGCGATCTGGCTAAGCAGATCAACCAGGGCTTGATTCGCTTTGCGCGCCTCCGGCGTAAAGCGCGGGAGGTTGTTGCGGAAGTCGGAGCTGTCGAACGTCGTGTTTTCGTCGATCTGGCCGGTGAGGAAGCCCCTCCCCAGCGGGCTGTAGGCAACGAGGCCGATGCCGAGCTCTTCAAGCGTCGGCAGCACTTCCGCTTCCGGGCGTCTCCACCACAGGGAGTATTCGCTTTGGACCGCCGTCAACGGCTGTACGGCGTGCGCGCGCCGAATGGTCTGCACACCGGCTTCAGACAGACCAAAGTGCTTAACCTTACCTTCCTGAATCAGCTCCTTCACCGCCCCTGCCACGTCTTCGATCGGTACGTCTGGGTCGACCCGGTGTTGATAGAGGAGATCGATGGCTTCGACCTTGAGCCGCTTGAGCGAGCCCGCGACGGCCTGCCTGATGTGCTCTGGCCGACTATCCACGCCCACCTGCTCCCCATTGGGACCAAACTTGAACCCGAATTTGGTGGCGATCACCACCTGCCCGCGGTAGGGCGCCAGCGCTTCGCCCACCAGCTCTTCGTTCGTGTACGGGCCGTACGCTTCGGCCGTATCGAAGAAGGTGACGCCGAGTTCGACGGCTGCGCGCAACAGTGAGATCATCTCCTGCTTGTCCGCAGGCGGACCGTAGGACATGCTCATGCCCATACAGCCCAGCCCAATGGCCGAGACTTCCAGAGCACTGTTTCCTGTTCCAAGCGTACGTTTCTGCATAGTTTCTTCTCCTTTGATCAGGCCCGCTCGTGTTCGTCACTTGCCGTTGCCATCCAGTCGGCGGCCGTGCCGTCGAGCCGGTTGCTCCCGTGTCATGGGACTCGTTGAGTGCTCACGACCTATGTGGTTGGTGAGCGCGGCACGAGCTTGAGCGTCGCGGCTCGCGCTTGCGAGGTGAGGATGCTGTCGACGATGCTTTTGGCGTACCGGCGGTACTTGGTGCGGTACGCGGCGTCGAGCTGGTCGTTGAGGTTGGGATCGGCGTCCACGAACGTGACGTCTTTCTCAACGCCGCCAGCCTGGATGCGGCCTTCGTGACGCACCTGGGCGGCGCGGAACCAGCTGGCAGTGCGCCCGTTCACGGATCGGACGTAGAGGTCGTCGCCATGGCGGACGACCCAGATCGTCACCGGCTTCCGCAGCGTCCCGTCGCGTCGGAGCGGCGCGATCCGCAGTTCTTCCGCTGCCCCGATCTTGGCGAGCTCGTCGCTCGTCCACGCGGTCATCGGCGTGTCTCCTTTTGTGCTGCGAGTGGTATGGTTGGTCTGAGCTGTGACTCGTGTTCAGAGCGGGCACTTCAGACTTCGATCAGGACCTTGATCGCTACTCAGTTGTTCATCGCCCGGTAGCCGTCGGGCACCTCGTCGAGGCGCACGACCCGGTCGAAGACGCGGCCCGGTTCGATCCGGTTGTCAAGGACGGTCTCGATGCGGACGTCGCCGGCGCCGTACATAACAGTTGCCCGCACATGCTTCTCGTAGTTGCTCGCCCCTCGTCTTCTGTGCGGGCAGCGCGGTGTTCTTCGCGGGCGGCGGTCAGCACCGAGCTCTATCACCCTCCCGCCTATCCGCGGCAGGCGAGAGTTGCCCGATAATTTGCCTGGCCAGGTTTCCTGTCCGGTCACCACTGGATAGCGGCACGTGTCGTGCCCGGTCAACGCCGGATCTTCCCTTGAAGAAAAGTCCAGCGTGCGTGGCCGCACCCGCGGGGCATGTCCTCTATCTGACAGGAATGATAGGCGCTGTGGGGCACAGGAGCGTTGAATGATCGTCGACGATGATTGTATGATTCTGCAAATCCTCATGTTGAGCAACCTGGAAACCAGCTGGCAGACCAGCAGGCAGAACGCGCGACACCGCGGGTGCACGTCCAGCGCGCGAATTGGGGATGAGCGTCTCGGGTCCGCACCAATCACTTCAAGGCCGTCACGGCGCTGAGCCCGTTGCAGTTCCAGAAGCGGCTGCGGCTCCTGGAGGCCCGTCGTCTGCTGCTGGGCGAGGATCTCGACGCGGCAAGCGCGGCCTATCGCGTGGGGTACCACGACGCCTCCCCCTTCGATCGGGAGTACAAAAGCCTCTTCGGCGTCCCGCCGATGCGCGACGTGCAACGGCTGCGGGAAGCCGCCAGGGAAAGCGCGGGCCGATGAGCCGGAGCGACCCGCTCTCCAGGCTTCTGAGCGATTGTTACATGCATCCTCGTTCTCCCTGGCGTTCTGTCTGGCGCGGCCTTCAACCCTCGGCCCCGGGCCGTCTACACTGGACCCGGTCCGATTTCCTCGGCTCGTGTCCCCAAGCCATTTAAACGCTATTGTGCGCCGGTGGATTCTCCACAACGGTCATGAAGAGCGCGAGCGCCAACGACGATGCCAGTTCTAGCGCGTCCGGGAAGCTGGGACTGGCATATCGAGCGCCAGCACTTCCAGCGTGAGCCGAGGATTGGCGTTCTGGTCGAGCTGCTGGTGAGCCAACAGCAAGCGCCGCAGGAAGGCTTCGGCACGCTCGGGGCCGATAGCGCGTCCGAGCCGCTGGGCCATGTCGCGCGCGGGACCCGAGGAGGTGAGGTCGGGCAGGCCGACGGCGGCGAGCAAGACGTCGCGCCACCACAGCGTCCACGCCTCGACTGCCGTGCGGGCGGCTTCGGCATCGGAGGCGAGGGGGGCCACCTGGCGCAGGCGCGCGTCGCGTGTGGCAGTGGCGAGGCCAACGATCTGCTGCAGCAGCGCGTCGCGCTCAGCGCGCAGCTCGGGGCGCTGGTGGGCGGCGACGGCCCAGCCCAGGCGCCCGCCGGCCAATCCCGCGAGGAGGTCGGCTTCGGGCGGCTCGACCTGCCAGCGCTCGACCAGGGCGCGGGCGATCTCGGCCGGCGTGAGCGGGTGCATGGGCACCTGCTGGCAGCGTGAGACCAGCGTCGGCAGCAGCAGATCGGGCTCAGCGCTGGTGAGGATGAGCACGACGTTGGGGGGCGGCTCTTCGAGGGTCTTGAGCAGCGCATTGACCGGCGCGGCCTGCATACGCTCGGCGCCAGGGAGAATGAAGGCGCGCCAGCGGCCTTCGTAGGGGGCGAGGCTGGCGCTGCGCAGCACCTCGCGTACACTCTCGACGGGAAGCCAGCGCTTGCCAGCGGGCGGCTCCACGATGGCGACGTCGGGGTGGTTGCCATGCTCGATCTTGTGACATGAAGGGCACTCGCCACAGGGGTTGGGGTCATCAGGGGCGCGACCGGTGCACTGGATGAGCTTCACGAACGCGCGGGCGAGGGTGGTCTTGCCAATGTGATCCGGCCCGGTCAGGAGATAGGCATGGCTGATCTGGCCGCTGAGGGCGGCGCGCTCGAGCAGCGCCTGCGCCTGGAGATTCCCGACGACCTCGCGCATGATGTCTCCTTGAAGAGTGTGTTGCCCCTCCCCCATATTATTGTCTCGTATTGGCACGCGGCGTAAGGATCATGTTACATTTCTGTTACACATATTCCTTCGGTCGCACCGTGCGGCGTCACAACCGGGTTGACGATGCAGGAATCGCCCCTGGTGAAAGGAGCGCGCAGTGGGAGATGAGCCATTTTGGGTTCCAATCTTCCCGCTGAACCTCGTGCTCTTCCCTGGCATGGCGTTACCGCTCCACATCTTCGAGCCACGGTATCGGGAGATGGTCGGCGCGTGCCTGCAGGACAATGCGCCCTTCGGGGTGGCGCTGGTGCGGCCCGAGAGCCTGTTCGGGCTGGAAGTGCCGTACACCGTCGGCACGCTTGCCCGCATCAAGGACTATGAGCGGCTTCCCGACGGCCGCTACAACATGCTGACGCGCGGGACCCACCGTTTTCGGGTGCTGCAGGAAAGCCGGGACCGCGCGTACCTGCGAGGCCTGATCGTAGCGCTGCGCGACATGGATGAGTCTCCAGACGTGTTGGCGGCCCTGGCGCGCGAAGCGCGCAACGCATTCGTGACGTACCTCGGCGTCGTGTTGACGCTGGTCGGCAGCGAGACGCGTGAGATCGCGATTCCGCAGGACCCGACCGACCTCTCGTACACCATCGCCATGTGCCTGACGAGCGAGGAAGCCGAAAAGCAGAAGCTGCTGGAGATGACGTCGGCATCGGAGCGGCTGCAGTCCGAAATCGCGCTGCTGCACTCCGAGACCCAGGTGTTGAGCGCGCAGACGGACAACCTCCCACTGCCGCACGACGACGCCAACCGGGCGATTCTGAACTGACCGCCCCGCATCAGATGACGTTGGCGTCGTAGTCGTCCACTTTCCACCTGCCGGCCTGCTGGCTCAAATGGATCGTGCCATACGCGGCGCCCGTGCCCGCGCGCGTGACACGCAGCGTAAAGGTAGCGTGTGTGCCGCTGACCTGCGTGCTGGTGAACGTGCAGGCGGTAGCGGGGCCGCGCAGACGATCCAGCTCTTGCTGGCTGGCGGCGAACTGCGGTTCGGTGCCCTGCTGCTGGAGCGACTGAGAGAGGTCGGCGTAGACCGTGGCATAGTCGTGCGCGACTAGCGCATCGCAGAACTGCTGGGCGGCAACACTGGCCGTGCCGGTCCGAGAGCCGAAGATCAGGAAGACGGCGAGACCCACCGCGAGCAGCACGCCGACGAGCGCGGCCACCACGACGAATATCACCCGACCCTGCGGCAGCGGCCTGGACGGCTGGCCGTCGCGGTCGCGCGGACGCAGGCGGCGCAACGCGAACGTAGCGATCTGTGGACGCAAATGGGTCATGAAAGCAAATCCTGATTCACCAACGCTCGACGGTGAAGAGCACCGCTAGGTTTTTCTATCATACCGGATGCTGGTGATCCCTTCCCCCACACCGTCGGGGCGCATGGATATGCGGGCGGGCGCTTGGCTATGCGCCCGCCCGGCGCATCGGCACCCTCTCATCCGGCTTCGATGTCACACGCACCGCGGTCAGTATACCAGAGCGGACCTGATGGCGTAGCGGTTCCGTGCCTCTTCAAGTTAATGCCCACGTCGCGCCGCGATTGGCGTCGATCAGATCCAACGCTGGGTAGTGTGGTCCCAGGTGCGTCCGGTCGTGCACCCCAACCTGCGGCTGCCTCTGACGGGCATCTCTTGAGGAGCAATGCCTATCAGTCGGAGCACATCAGGTGGCGCGTCGCTGGTGGACACGGCAGCGTTCAGGTGCGGAGGGACGCCGCCGCTGCCCTGGCCTGCTCCTTCCAGCGTTGCGCGTTCACGCCGACCACGATGAGCCAGACCATCAGCGGGAGTTCCGCCACGCCAGAGGCGACAGCGATGACGGGGAACAGAGAGCTCGCGAGCGGTGGTGACAGATAGGTCGCCCAACCCACACCATCGATCGCCAACAGCACCCCCAGAATGCGCGGCAGGAAGGTCGACCTGAAAATGAGGTAGCCGATCAGGATGCACCAAAAGCCGAAGAAGACCAGGTAGACGTCGAAAGCCTGAGCATTCAACTTGAGGAACAGGAGCGCCAGCGCCTGCACCTGATTCGGCGTAAATGCGCTCAAGGAGCTTCCGCCGTTCAAGATGAGCAACGGCGCGAGGTACAAGAGGGCGGAAACAGCCTGAAGAGCGCATCCCACGAGAATGACGAACGCAGCGAGTATCGAGAGACGCCTGTTCACCGGTTTGAACAGCTCATAGAAGAGAAATGCCCAGGCGAGATGGAACGCCACCGCGATGAGGGAGGATGCGAACCCCAACCAATAGAGCGGCTCGTGCGCCAGGATCTTGGTCGCGGTCGCCGTGGCGTCGCCAGCGACAACGAGGCTGCCGAGAATGACCACCTGGCCACCTGCCGACGTCAGGCCTTCGAGCAGTTGAAAGACGCCGGCCGTCCTGGCCATGAGACGCGGCGACACTGCTGTCATCCGCTCCGTCATTGCGGCTGTACTCATGCTCATCTCCACCTTGCTGAATCGTCCTCACTCCTCGGTTGTGCCGCGCCGTGCCGACTGGCTCAGCCTGCTTTGCGCGCTGGTCCGCGCCTCAGACGGTGATCACGAACGTTGCTTTCGCTTGTCGTTCTGCCAGGTAGCGGAGCGCCGCGGGGACCTCGCGCAGTGCGCCCCGCCGGTCGCTGCCGGTCGCTGCCGGTCGCTGCC